>MNEA01000093.1 GCA_001917435.1 Acidobacteria bacterium 13_2_20CM_2_57_6 | reverse complement strand
ACAGGGACTCCACTGCTGCGTCGCTAGCGCACGGCGATTCTCAGGACGGCCTGAAGCTGTGAGGCTTGAGAGACGTGACCAGTCAAAGTTTACCCCTTACCGCTTCGGTCGAATTGTCTCCCTCCACCACCTACGCCGAATTCTCGAAGCTAACGGACGAAGAACTGATCTCACTGATGAAAGCTGAGCGCGGAGAGGCCCTGGGCTCGCTCTTCGATCGCTACTTCCGCCTGGTGTTATGCGTCGCTTTGAGAATCCTCAGAGATGCCGGAGAAGCCGAAGACCTGATGCAGGACGTATTCCTGGAGATCTACAGAAGGGCGTGCTTATTTGATGCCAGCAAGGGCAGCGCCAAGACTTGGATTCTTCAGTATGCGTACCACCGGAGCATGAACCGCCGCCAATACCTTATCGCGAGAAGGTTTTACAGGTCGGAGGAGATCTCAGCCGTGGAACTAGGCAGATGGGAGCCGTCCTATTCCCCGAACGGCTGGGATGGACTGACTTCCGAAGAGCGCAGACGCATGCTCAAAAAAGGGATGGAAAGTCTGGGGGACAAGCAAAAAAGGGTGCTGGAGTTGGCATACTCAGAGGGGCTGCTAATTAAGGAGATTGCCGAGCGCATGGGTGAGCCGGTCGAGCAAGTTCGAAGTTACTACTACCGAGGATTAAAGAAGCTGCGGGATGTCTTGCATGAAACCGGCCACAAGCAGGAGGCCGCCACCAGAGCGGCTGGAGCAGCAGACTGATGGAGCACGAGCGATACACGGAGCTGGTCGTGTTAGCCGCCGGAGGGCAGCTTTCGGGGGAGGAGTACGACGTTCTGAAAGCGCACGTCGAGGTGTGCGCTTCTTGCCGGCGTGAATTTGCGGAATACCAAGACATGATCTTCAAGCAATTTCCCTTGGCTGGCTCGGAATGGACAGAGGGAGCAGTTGGGCCACAAGTCACAGAAGCAGCACGCGATTACAAGAACAGGTTTATGGCCAGGGCCAAAGCGGAAGGAATCCCACTTTCCGTCGAGGAGAAGGCTAGTAACAGGACCTTTTGGACCATACTTGGCGCAAAGTTGGCTTGGTCGCCGGCGTACGCGTATGGGACAGTCCTGGTCCTGAGTTTGTTCAGCGCCTTCGTCGCCTACCGTTTGCACGAAGCTCGAACGATGGAATTGACGCAGTCCAGAGAAAAGCAGGACTTGCAGGATCAGATTGCGGGTTTGCGCGTTCAGAACTCCGATCTGGACAAGCAAGTTTCAGAGTTGTCGAAGACAAATGGGCAAGCCGCTGAAGCAAGAGCCCAGTTGTCAGCGGCTAAGTCACAGTACGCGGGATTGGAAGCGCGGTACGCGGCGCTCGAAGCCGAAGTAAAGAGCTCAGCCTTGCGAGCGGAGGCTTTGCAGGCGGAAATTCAAGGGTCGGCGAGCAGGGAGCAGAGCCTATTGGCCAAATTGGAAGATACCAAGGTGTCGCTCGCCAGTGTGAGTAACGAACTCCAGAACCTGCGCAAATCCCGCTCCGTTGAAATTGCGAGCACTAGCGATCAAGTGTCGCGAATGAAGGAGTTGGAGGCGCAGCTCGGAGATGCCAATGATTCCCTGGACCGGGCTAAAAAGCTATTGGCGGCGGACCATGATATTCGGGATTTGATGGGGGCGAGGACTCTTCATATAACGGATGTCTACGATGTGGATTCGCACGGCAAGACGAAAAGCCCGTTCGGCCGCGTATTCTATACGGAGGGGAAATCGCTGATCTTTTATGCATTCGACTTGGGCAAGACCAAGCATGCCTCCTTCTCCGAGCGGTCTTACCAACTGTGGGGTTATCAGGAGGCGTCCAGCTTGTCGACGCAAAGCCTTGGGATGCTGTACCAAGACGACCAAAAGCAAAGTCGATGGGTGCTGAAGTTCAACGACCCTTCCGTCCTTTCCGCCATTGATGCAGTGTTTGTTACCGCCGAACCGCCCGGTGGGAGCGAGAAACCTACAGGGGCGAAACTCCTGTACGCCTATCTCAACACAAAGCCCAATCATCCTTAACTTCTTGGTCCGGCTTGGTTTGCGGGCAAATTCCTTTCCGACAATGAGCGAATGTGAGCGTTTGTGATAGCGATACTTCCAGCGCAATACTCGAGAGATTGTCCCCCAGACCCTGACCACGACCCTTTGGATACATCCAGCCCTTGTTCGCCCACTGAGCGGGAGAAGGTTCGCGCTACGCGATGAAAAAAAAGAAAAAGAGACCTGAGCTGTCACAAACTGCCGATGACGCAGGCAATGATAAATAGCAGGTTACGGGGTTATTTTCAGGGGAGGACAGTATCAATGAATAAACGGTGGGGTGTGTGGATACTTGTGTGTCTGACGGCGCTTCTTTGCGCCTCAGTCGGTCCAGCTTTCGCAAACGAACTGGCTTCTATTTCGGGACGAATTACGGATTCCCAGGGACTTGTTCTACCCGCTGTGAAGGTCCAGGCCATCAATATCAACACAAACGTCGCTTATTCCGCTGAATCCAACGGGGATGGGCTGTATCGAATTTCCAGTGTTCCTCCGGGGATCTATCGCGTGGTGGTGGAAAAGACGGGATTCGCCGAGATCGTAAAGCCCAATGTCGAGTTGCACGTGCAGGATGATATTGCCCTGAACTTTGCGATGCAGGTCGGCTCCATCAGCCAGACGGTCACCGTGGAAGGCGGTGCGCCGATGGTGAATACCACGAATGCTACGGTCGGCACGGTCGTGGATCAGACGTATATAAAGAACATGCCGCTGAATGGCCGCAGCTTCCAGGATTTGATTTTGCTGACGCCAGGGATTGTGACGCAGAGCGCGCAGTCGGGGGCAAATTTTAATGCGGGCAGGGGCATGACCGGCGAATTCAGCGTGAATGGCCAGCGGACAGAATCCAACAGTTACACCGTGGACGGCGTGAGCGCGAATCTGGGAGCGGCTGCCGGCAATAACATGACCATAGGGGCGGGATCCAGCGGTTCGATCGCATCTGCTACCGCGCTAGGGACCACGCAGGCGCTGGTCTCCGTTGATGATCTTCAGGAGTTCCGCGTGCAAAGTTCCACTTACTCCGCGGAATATGGGCGGAATCCCGGCGGGCAGTTTTCGTTTGGGACAAAATCGGGCGCGAACCAGTGGCACGGCACGGCCTCCGATTATTTGCGGAACGACTACTTCGGTGCTAACGACTGGTTCAACGACTACCTGAACGTCAAACAGCCGGCGCTTCGGCAAAACGATTTTGGCGGCACACTGGGCGGACCCGTCACGATTCCGGGATTGTATAACGGCAAGGACAAGACATTCTTCTTCGTTTCCTATGAAGGACTCCGCCTAATTGCGCCGCAGCCGGCAGCGATCTTCGGAGTGCCGAATCTCTGCTTGCGAGGGCAGGCTGCGACGACTTGCACCGACAGTCCGGCCCCGGCAGAACTGCAACCCGTATTGAACGCTTTTCCCGTCCCCAATGGGCAAGATTTTGGTGATGGCTGGGCGGAATTCAAGGGGAGCTGGTCCAATCCGAGTTCACTTGATTCCACGAGCGTCCGGTTTGACCACGTTGTAAGCGATAAGCTGAGGCTGTTCTTCCGATTCAGCGATACAGGATCTAGCGCTTCGGCGCGGGGAACAGCGCCAGGAGGCTTTGGCATTCCTCCTTCCCAGAACATCACTTCAGCTTATACCATGCGGACCTACACGGCCGGCGCCAGCAGCCTTTTTACGAACCGCCTTAGTAACGAACTCCGACTGAATTACAGTTCCAACGAAACGACGGGCAGAAACTTCTTTGATGCGTTTGCCGGCAGCGCGCCCGCCAACATGGCGCAGCTAACGGGGCTGGGTTCTGGATCTGACGTATTCATTTTCCTTTGTTATGACGCCTTTTGCATGCAGCCGGATCAATCAATAAGCGCCGGTGCTGTGAAGCAGTGGAATCTCGTGGATACGGTTAGCTATTCCGTGGGGCGGCATCAACTTAAATTCGGAGCAGACTATCGCAGGCTTGCGTCGCATGCAATTCAGGCCTCTCCTGCTGTGGACTATTTTTACTTCGACGAAAATTCGATTCAGACTAACAGTCCTCCCTTTTCGATAGCAACGGTCTTTGGTCCTGCCTACCCGCTGTACAAAAACTTTTCGGCCTTCGCCCAGGATGAATGGAAAGTGTCGCGGCGTTTAAACGTGTCCCTGGGGCTGCGCTGGGAGGTGAACCCGCCGCCTGGTGCCACGCAGGGATTGATGCCTTATACCGTGCAGGGGTCAGGTCCTGATACATGGGTGGTGGCGCCACAAGGCACGCCGCTGTGGAAGACGGGATACTACAACTTTGCCCCGAGGCTGGGCGCGGCGTACACTCTCCGCGACACTGCGGGCTGGGAAACAGTCCTGCGCGGCGGTGGAGGAGTTTTCTTCGATACCGGTCAACAATTAGCTTCTTCCGGCTTCGGCGGTCCGGGATTCTCAGCGCAGAGTTTTGGCGGCGGTGCGCCGTTTCCGCAGGTGCCACAACTACCTACGATTGAGGACCCCACGACGCCGGCGGGGCAACCATATGGGAGTACTCCGTTTGGTTTCCCAACGCACCTGCAGTTGCCGTACACACTGCAGTGGAATGGCAGCATCGAGCAGGCGCTGGGGAAGTCGCAGGCCATCACAGTTAGTTACGTCGGTTCGCGTGCGGGGAGATTATTGAAGTATTCAGGAATACTCACCCCCAATAATCCGAACTCCTCCGAATTTTTCTTCATCGGCAATGGGCTGACCTCGTATTACAACTCGGCGCAAGTCCAGTTTCGTCGGAGATTGAGCCGAGGAATGACGGCACTGGCCTCCTACACCTGGTCGCACTGCATCGATTACGGCTCGCAGAATTATTATGATTTCGGCTACCAGCGCGGGAATTGCGACTTTGACGTGCGGCACAATTTCTCGGGGGCGTTCTCCTATGACTTGCCGAATGCGGGGCACAACCGTTTCGTGAATGCGTTGCTGCACCACTGGGGCCTCGATGACCGCTTCACCGCCAGAAGCGGCTTCCCGGTCACGCTTGCCGGAAATAGCTATCTTGATCCGGCTACGGGAAGGACATTCCCCGCGGGTTTGGATCTGGTTCCGAACCAGCCGATTTATGTGTATGGCGCGAATTGCATGCAGATTTTTCAAAACGGGTGCCCAGGAGGGCGCGCGGTGCATCCCAATGCGTTTGCCAGTGTTCCCATCGATCCCAATTTTAGACCGAGTCGCGCCGGAACCGCGCCACGCAATTTTGTAAGAGGTTTCGGGGCCTGGCAGATGGACCTGGCGGTTCGCCGGGAGTTTCCCATCCATGAGCGTCTGGCGCTGCAATTCCGCGCGGAGGCTTTCAATGTCTTCAACCATCCGAATTTCGGGACTGTGAACCCAGTCTTGTGCGCGCCTGACCAAGCGCCCAATCCGAACAACGGATGCACGTTTGGACAGCCGACAGGCACGCTCGCAAGTTCTTTGGGCATCCTGAATGCGCAGTATCAAATGGGCGGGGCACGATCGATGCAATTCGCGCTCAAGCTGGTTTTTTGAGGTTGCTTGCGGTCAACGATGGAGTGAAAGGCAGAGGCCCCGGCACGGAAGGGAGAGTTCCATGCTGGGGCTCCCTGCAAAAGGCTGAAGTAGCCAGGCTCGTTTTCAGCTAGTCGTTTATGCAACGCAGAACGTCGAGAAGAAAGGACGACGGGCCCAGTAGGTGAGGAAAATCAAAACCATCAGCTATCTCATCGCAGCTCTCGGTTTGTGGGGCGCTGTCCATTCCCAGGGCGCATGGGCGCAACAACGAAAGAGACCCTTCACCGTCGCTGATGACATCGCCATGACGTTTTTTAACCTTCAGGGCGGGAGCGATCCTGACATTCATTTCTCACCGGACGGTAAATATGTTGCTGTGTGGGCGGAGCGGGGGATTGTCCAAGAGAATTGCGTCGAAGATTCCCTTCGTTTTTACCGCACGCAGGACATTCAGACATTCTTGAAGAATGGCGGCGCCGAGCCTCCCAAACCCGAGTGGGTTGCTACGCTTAGGGGTAGGCAATGGCCGGTCATCGACAATATCAGTCCCATGGGTTGGCGTTGGCTCGCGGACTCGAGCGGCGTTGCCTTTGTAAGCTCTGATGCCGCCAAGCCCAGCCAACAACTCATGCTGGCCGACCTTCGAAAAAAAGCAATTAAGCCTCTAACCTCCCCTTCGGATTGGGTTCATTCTTTCGATGTGCGAGACGAGCAGCACTATGTTTATGTCATTGCCGACCATTCCGGGTGGGACAAAAGGGAACAGGCGCAATCTCAGGCTGCCGCATACGTAGGTACGGGAGCTGAGTTTTTGAAACTGTTTTTCCCGGACGAACCTCTCTTCCGGGCCTGGGATGCTTCCACGCGAAAGCTATGGGCCGTGGTCGATGGTAAGCGATTCGAAGTAAAACATAACGGTGCCCCCCCTGATTTTCGGGACGAGTTCATGACCCTGTCTCCCGATGGCCAGTCACTGGCTGTAATAGCCCCAGTCGAGGAAGTTCCACCTTCTTGGGAGTCACTCTATCCGGAACGCCCATTCCCCCCTGCTAGCACTGGACCCTGGGAGCATCCCATCCACGCAGGTCATAAAACGGCGAGCCAATACGTGTCAATCCACCTGAAATCAGGCTCCATCCAACCATTGACGGACGCCCCGCATATGGATTCCATTGGCATTCCGTTCGGTGCCGGACCAGCATGGTCGAGCGATGGCCAGCAACTGCTTTTGCCTGATACGTTCGTGAAATCAAAACAAAACGCGCCGAGCCGTCCCTGCATAGCCATCTCCGAGCCGCGGTCAAACACCGCCAGCTGCGCGGTACTGCCGAAATACGGCTACGCGAAAAACACCGACCCGATTGATGACTACCATCGCCCCATTGAGGATATTCTGGACGTTCGCTTCGCCCCTGGCGATGACCGCCGCATCCTGGTTACGTATGACACTCGCGATGGGTCTGGAAGAACCACGGAGTACCGACTCAAGCCGGACGGTACCTGGCAAGCCGCAGGGGAGACGATAGGGCAACAGGAAGCCGGACCCGGCGGACTTGAACTCAAAGTAACGCAGAGTGTCAAGGATCCCCAGGTTCTCGTCGCGGCCAATAAAGAAACGTCGCGGCTGCTTTGGGACCCGAATCCGCAACTCAGAGACTTCGATCTGGCGCAGGCCAGCGTTTACAGTTGGAAAGATGCGAACGGACGCCAATGGGAAGGCGGGCTTTATAAGCCCGCTGGCTACCAAGCAGGTCGGCGCTATCCGCTTGTCATTCAAACGCATGGTTTCAACAAAGACATATTTTCCGCTTCCGGCGGATTCACCACCGCAATGGCGGCGCAAGAGCTGGCTGCAAGTGGAATTGTCGTATTGCAACAGGCGTCTGGGAAGTCCGAGTGCGAGTCGGGAATTCCAAATGAAGCCCCTTGCTCGGACGAAATCATAGAGTCAGCCGCAAAGCAACTTGTCTCCGACGGGCTGGCGGATCCGGAGAAGATCGGCATCATCGGCTTTAGCCGCACCTGCTATTACGTGATGGATATTCTCACGAAGAATTCGCTCCGGCTCAAGGCTGCGTCCATCACCGACGGCGTGATGATGGATTATTTCTTGTATACACTGGCGCCAAGCGACGCGCCCGAGAAGGTGATCGGCGCCAAACCCTTCGGGGATGGCTTGCAGGAATGGCTGAAGCATTCCCCAAGTTTCAATCTCGATAAAGTGAACACGCCCCTTTTGGTGAATGCGCTCCACGGCCGCGCAGGCGCGCTCGCGATGTGGTCGCCCTACTCGGAGCTTCACTACCTGAATAAGCCCGTGGAGCTGATGGTATTCAACGACCATGAGCACATTCTGACGAATCCCTCGGCTCGGATGGCCTCGCAAGGCGGAACTGTAGATTGGTTCCGCTTCTGGCTACAAGACTATGAGGATCCCGGCCCAGCCAAGGCGGAGCAATACAAGCGCTGGCGCGGCTTGCGGCAGCTGCAGGCGGAAAACGAAAAGAAGGCAGGAGCGTCTCAAGCAGCCTCGCGTTAGTTTTTACTGGCGCCTCTGAGTTTCTATCTGCAGCGGACTGTCAGACTTTCTCCGACGAGGTTTTACGCGTTTAGCTGATTTACAGGGGTCGCCCTGTGCATTAGCATAGAATCCGCGAGCATGAACGTAGGGTCTTGGCCGTCACCTACTCCCAGTCGGTGTAGGCTGACACGTGCTCGTTGAACACGTGACCTGACGGGATGGCTCCTTCGGCGACAGGAGAGAAGGGGTCCTTCCGGGAAGGGCCAGTGACGCCTTGAATCGCATGCAAGGCGGAAGTCAGTGCAATGAGTTCTGGCGTTTCGTACTTCATAGTTTTCATCTCCTTCCATCGGGGATATGATGAGAGCTGTGAACCGGGAGTGCCGGCGGACTTGTTGGTTACTCCCAGTCGGCGTATGCCGCTCCGGTGTGCTCGTTGAACCCTTGAGCGGTTGGGATGGTCAGAAAAAACTGCCAGGGCGCCCGTGAGGCGGGCGCCCCGGCAGACCTGCTAGTTACTCCCAGTCGGCGTATGCCGCTCCGGTGTGCTCGTTGAACACTTGGCCGGTCGGCATCGGTCCATCCGCTACCACGAAGAGGCGGTTCTTGGCGTTAAGACTCGAGTTGCCTTGAATCGCATCGACCGCAGCCGTCAGGGCCGTCAGTTCTGGCGTTTCGTATTTCATCGTTTTCACCTCCTTTCCATCATGGAATAGTGTGAAAAACTGCCGGACGCCCGTGAGGCGGGCGCCCTGGCAGACCTGCTAGTTACTCCCAGTCGGCGTAACCGACTCCGGTGTGCTCGTTGAACACGTGGCCGGTCGGGATCAGTCCATCGGCTACGATGGCGATGCGGTTCTTTGCTTGTAGGCTCGAGTTGCCCTGAATCGCATCGACGGCAGCCGTAAGGACCGTCAGTTCTGGCGTTTCGTATTTCATTGATTTACACCTCCTTCCGTTTTGGTGTTCTTGCATTCAGCTATCAGCTAGCTGAAACCCTTTGATTGGCCACCAACTTTGGGCGTTCCCCGGCGGCGAGAGGCGGCACGGGGAAGGAGTTCTGGCGGCGCTCGAACGCGCTCGAATAACCTGAGCCCCTGCTTTGTGCAGGGCGGTTCAAGACCCCAAGAGCTGCTAGATGCCGCAGCCAGAACTCAAGCGTCAGAGTATGTTCAAGTTCCTGGGCGGGAATTGGCGCATTGCGCCGGGCGTTCTCCAAGGCTTCCAGAAACCGATCACGGTCAACAATTCCCGCGGAACTTGCGAGGAGTATCGTCCCTATTTCCTCTGGGCTGGGCCACGTGTTCGAGTTCTTGGTTATCGACCCAGAGGGAGCCTGCGGCGGGACGAATGCCTTCCGCCTGCGGTTCAAGACTTCGTCCGGAACAATTCCGGCCAAAGCGCGCTTCAACAAGTAACGTCGCTTACCCACACCGACAACTTGTTCCCGTGGGATAGCGTAAGCGAATTCTCGAAAGTCCCGGTCTGTAAAGGGATAGCGAACCGCGGCGAGCAACTCGGGACCGGGAGAACTGCGAACTCCGAAGAATCTTCGGTTATGGCGCAACCTGTCCATGTGTTCCTGAAAGCTTGGCAGGGGGCCAAATAACTTGATTCTTGACGGGTAACCACGAAAAACAGAACGGTATTGGCGGACAAAAGCCGGGCTTAGCCACGGCGTCTTGAGCGCTGCTTCACACACATCCACCAAGGGGACGTATAAGAACTCTCGCATGGCCTCCCAAAGCAGGGGGAGGCGGGGCGATTTCATTCTTGAGGCCCAGGCATTTAGCCGACGAATGAGCGTGAGGAATCTCGCTCGTGCCAGGTGATCTTGGATTTCAATCGTGGGTGTCGGCAGGCCGGCACCCGTGGTTTCATCGCCGCCAATTCCGGACAGAATGATACGGTGGCCTTGCAGGTCCACAGAGGCCTTGTACTGTTTGAAAAATTCGATCGGCGGCACATTGTTTGGCATCGGAGTGGGGGCTAAACGGTCATTACCGAATAGAGACGAAAAGGGTACTCGCGGCCGCTCACCCTCTTTGGCCTTCAGCTCACGGAAATTGATGTGACAGCCAACTCTGCCGCGTTTTTCTTCGACTTTGCTGATCCAGTGAAGGTCGTTTGAGTCGGGTTCGATGTGATCATACGTGTCGTTGTACCAAGAGATGGTGTCGACACGAGGGCAGTCACCCCGACCAGCGGCGAGGAGTGCGTCGGCCATGCTAACGATGGCGGATGAATCCATCCCCCCGCTAAGTTCTGCGAGGACGGGCCGGTCAGAGCGAAGCTTGCGTTGGACAGCCTGGGCGAAGACAGCGCGGAAATGCTCCTCGTATTCGGTGTCGGTACGGTAGCGGATCTTCTTGCCCGGGTCGAAATCCCAATATTTGGCAACGGTGTTACGTTTGCTCTGCCGCAGTTGCACAAACGAGGACGGGGGAACATCGTGGACACCAACGTACGGGGTCAAATGCGGGGCGGGAAACACGGGTGGCACAAACCAGCCAGCGATGTATTCTCGGCAGATTTCGAATGTTTTTCCCGCAAGCTGAACGAGGGGATCGAGGATGGTACACCAGGCGACATAGTCGTTCTCGAACGTATAATAGAGATGGCGAGTGCCGATCGGATCTCTGGCGAGCAAAACGGATCGATCGGCAGGATTCCAAATCGAGAGAGCCCAATCTCCGATAAGCTTGGTGAGGCACTTCCCGCCCCACTTTTCGTATGCTGCCGCGACAATAGCTACATCGGTTGAGTCCGCAGGCAAGGAGCCGCTGAGTTCACCGATGAGTTCTTTGCGATTGTCTAGTACCCCGTCCCAGGTAAGTGCGGCGCCAGAGGGCACGACATGCGGCTGCACCTCGCGGCGCGATTCCTTGGTGGTGTGGAAGGCGTGATAGAGGATCGTTACACCTGCTTTGGAATACTTCCCGTTACCATCGGGCCCGTAGGGAGCGAGTATCGCACTGACTTTCTCGACGTATTCAGGCTCGGACGATTGGCCGTCGAAGTTCCATCTTCCAAACTGCACGCTCATGATGTGATTTCCACCTTCCGTTCGATCTCAACTCCGTGATCACTCCGGCTGTGTTAACTCTGCACCGACTCCTGCAGAGTTGCTTGTGGTTTCACGCTAGCATCGATCCGTATGCATCCCAGAGCGACAACGTCCGCAAGCCAGCCTTCAATGCTCATGGTGCGTCTCAAATGGAGCATGGGAACTTCTTCGCCGCGTCGAGCCTTCTGCAACGTCTCGAGGTAACGATCAGGGTCGACGAGTCCCAGCGAAACACTGAACATGTGCATGGTCGTGGCAGTCAATTCGGACCAGTCGTCTTTCGGAACGCCAGCCATTAGGCGCCGGGAAATAAAAGCCTTCGCCTTTCTATTGAGGATTTCGTCCGGTACAATTCCCGCAAGGGCACGGCGCATCAAGGAACGGCGCTGTGTCGGCCGGACGAGTTGCTCCCTCGGAATCGCATACATGAATTCCAGAAGGTCGCGATCAAGGTACGGATACCGTTTCTCGAACGTCGGTTCAAAGGGGAGCGCTATCCGGGCCAGTTGCTTCTGCAAGTGCTGGAGCGTGCCAACACTCGCCTGGAAGCTAGGCAGTGGACCGAACACGTTGGTTCTCGATGGATACCCCGTCAGGGCAGCTCGATAGCGCTTCACGAACTTGGGCTGTAACCATGGGAGAGGTCGCTGGTAGACTGACATGCGGAGCAGCGATGGAGGAAGGAAATCGCTGGCCGCCTGCCAGAAGAAGAAGAACCAGGGTTTCCTCATTTCTAGCGCCCAGACCTTCAATTGGTGAGCCAAACGCCGGAAGCGTGCCCTTACGAGAAGATCCTGTAGCTCTGCTACGGGGTTTGGCACGCCACCCATAACCTCGTCTCCTCCGATCCCGGAAAGTACTACTCGATTTCCGCGAGCGGCTAAGCATTCCTTGAATTTCGGAGAGGTACGGCCATCGTAGCCAGGGGTCGGCACGAATTCCTTGTTAGGAGTTTGCGGCGATGATCCCCGTTCCGCCTTCTCGTCCTTTTGTAGTTGTTCCAAGCTAACGTTGATGTGCCAGCCAACGCGGCCCCGCTTTTCTTCGACCTTTGCGAAATAAGGACGCTCATTCCAGCTCGGTTCGGAATCATCGTAATAAGAGACGGTGTCAAGGTTCGGGCATTCACTTTGGCCGCGGGCGCTCACCATGTCGGCTACGCAAACGATTGACGAAGAGTCCCTGCCACCGCTAAGTTCAGCGAGAACCGGCCGGTCGGAGCGCAGTTTGCGCTGCACGGCTTTGGCAAAGACGGTGCGGAAGTGTTCCTCGTATTCTGCGTCGAGGCGA
The DNA here is from genome assembly GCA_001917435.1 of Acidobacteria bacterium 13_2_20CM_2_57_6. Classification (GTDB taxonomy): domain Bacteria; phylum Acidobacteriota; class Terriglobia; order Acidiferrales; family UBA7541; genus Acidiferrum. Next base: position 8,829 of record MNEA01000093.1, on the reverse strand, counting down.
TACCGGATTCTCTTATCCGGATCAAAATCCCAGTACTTGCTGACAATGTGCTTACCAGGGCGCAAAAGAACGTGGGAGGATGGTGGAACGGAATAGATGCCGACGCAGGGAGTCAAATGGACAGCTGGATACATAACCGATGAGAGCCACCCGGCAACGTATTCTTTATCAAGATCGAAGTTCTTTCCCGCAAACCGGACGATTGGATCTAGGATGGTGCTCCAGGTAATTTGCTCGCTGCCGATCCAATAATAGAGATGACGAGTGCCGATCGGATCTTTGGCCAAGAGCAATGACCGTTCCTTGGGATTCCAGATGGAGAGTGCCCAGTCGCCGAGAAGCTTTCCGAAACAATTTTCGTCCCATCGTTCATACGCTGCTGCCACGAGAGCCACGTCGGTGTGATCGGCCATCAAAGAGTTTCGCAGTTCGCTGATTAACTCTTTGCGATTGTCCAGACGCCCATCCCAGGTGATTACCGCGCCGGACGGTGAGATGTGAGGCAGAATCTCGAGATGCGATTCCTTTGTCGTGTGAAAGGCACGGTAGAGGATAGATACGCCGTCTTTGGAATAGTGCTCTTCACTATCGGGCCCATAGGGGGCCAACGTAGCGCTGACTCTCTTCACGTATTCCGGTGCTACAGGCTGGCCATCGAAATTCCATTTTCCAAACTGAACGCTCATAGTTGCTCCGATATCATTTAGTCCGAGTCCATCCATCTCTGCCCGTCTTTAGCACTTGTCGAGAACTGCGTACAATTCCGGTGTATACGGCTTATCGTTCACGACGCGGCCATCTACTTCGACCCATGCGTGGGCCTTGAACGGCATCTGTTGCGCGCCGATAACCATCCGGGCGGGAACACCGTAGCGCTTCAAGAGGCACGCCAAGGCCGACGAACGCTGAAGGCAGAGGGCTTCTTTCCAGTACCAAATGCAGGCCATATCCACGGCAGCACAAATTCGGTCGACGGCATCCTGCGATGGAGCTTTCTTGCCCAAAGGGGACATACGTACTTTGTTGTAGAGCGCGGCAAAATCCTTTCGCGCCAAGTAGATGTCGAATTGAATGAGTTTTAGGTACGCCTGCAGTACTAAGAACGACATTTACGAAGGACTCCTCTCATTGGTGTTTGATTCACTCTGGGCTCTTCCGCGTGCCGTTAAATGAATGCAGAGACGGTCGTGATGTGATTGCCGAAGTCTCATCTTTAATTTAGGACCTTGCTTTCGTCGCAATTTTCGTTACTTCTCTGGAGGGCTGGAGAAGCGGGTTGGGCAAAAACTCAGAACCACGCTGAGGCGAAATAATGATTAACGATCTCAGGTCCTCTGGTCAACAGAAGAGAGTTCTCATGCGCGGCCAAAAGTGGCGAGACGCGGCCATTTTTTATGAATGAAAGAGAAATAGGTGTCCATGTTAAGATACTAGTACTAGAGGAAAAGGAGTCTAAATGATCGGGCCTGTTCCTGTTGCCAATTCTGATGTCGTAAATTGCTTCGGACCAACGGCGAAAGGGATTAAGGGCACAGAATTTCTTTCCATGCTGCGATCAAGTGCTTCTTCTCTTGTTCTTTAGAAAAGTTTTCAGCTGTTCTTCGACCCAATCTCGACCATGTACACAAGGATTCGTCAACGGCTGGAAAAGAGTTCGTTATAGACTCAATGCGCTTCGCCACCTCTACCAAATTATCCGGTTCGAATATCGATTCTGGCGGCAGATACTCCTTGAGTGCACCGGTTCCATAGCCGAAGACTAAGCATCCGCACGCCATAGCCTCCAAATTGATTCGCCCAAGCCCTTCCCAAGTATTGAGTGATATTAGAATCAGCGTTTCTTGCAGCAGTGCCGCCGTTTGCTCCAAGGTGTATCCTTTCAAGAATATCCATTCATATTCAGATATTTTGTTAAGCCCTTGCTGAGCACGTGAGCAAAGCATGTGGTATAGAACCCATAGAGGCGGCAGCGCTTTCATAACGCAGGCAATTCTTTTTTTCTTTTCCGTTAAAGGACGATACAGGAACAGCCCGCAATCTATTTGGGTAAATGTCCGAAATATCTTGGCATCGGGGAACGCAAATCGCAGGTGCTGGAGGTTGTGCTCCGACACGGCAAGCACAGCGACAACGTTATTCCCACCATAAACCTTGTAAGAGTCAGGGTCGTTTCCAAAGCACCCAAAGCCAAGATACAGGGCCTTGTTGAAAATGACCTTTTTGCCTGGGAACATTCTCATTTGCGAACCCAGGGGCTCAGGCAACACCACGAAATCGCGTTCCCGGTCGTAAATATTCCAGAAGGACGAAAGATCAATGACTCGAGTTTTGTTTTCGAACCAGCGATGCCTGTATCCGGGCTTGGTATGCAGAGCGTACGCCTCGTAACCACACTCATTCAACACATCGACGTGGTGGTAGGTGTCTATCTCGCCCCCAGAATGTTCCGTCGTGTCGTACGCATAGTAGAAGATTCGGCTCTTCATCTGGATTCCGACCCCAAAGAGGTTTGACTAGACGCCTAGGTTTTTGGGTACCGCAAGATCAAAGGCTTCGGGCTGAAGTTCCTGAATGGACTGCCACTCGTGGTTATCGACCTGGGTAAATTCACGAAGGAGCTCTGTCTCGGAGGCAATCGCCAGTGCGAGCCCATCGGGCTTATTGTGTACGAACCAGTAGCGTCCAATGCCAGGATAATACGGTGGTCCGATCGTTCCGTCGGAATTCAAACGCAATTGCGTCTCGCGGTGTCCACCTCTCAAGCACAAAGTCTGGTTCTTCAGGCGATTCATAGCATCCTCGTTGACTTGTATATTCCATCTAAAAGGCGGCTTATATCGCCCTTCAAAAAAATCGATATTCATAAACTTGGTGAAATAATTGTCAGGGTTCACCCTATGCGCCAGGAACACGGGCACTTCATAGCAGAGCTCACCGGCCCCAAAACCCACCCAGTTGTACCGTCGATCGAGCAGTTCAAGTTTTAGACCAAGCCGGTGACGCGTTATATTCAACGGAGTTTGATCGTACGGATCGTACGGTGGCACTCCTGGATTTGCCAGGACGAACCGTTCCGTCTCTCGAAGCCAATCGTGATGGCAATTGCGATTGAGAATCATCAGTCCGGCATTGAAGTATTCGTGGACTGGAATCTCCCAGTCTCGACATGCTTTGATCACCATTGAATGCAGTCGTTCCGCGACCGCGACAAGCGCATCCGGTTTGGCAAAGCGTTGCGGGTTCCAAGGGTTCAGGCACACCATGTCGGAATCAAAAAACATGACCTCGTCGTCTGCGACGAAGTCGAAAATTCTTAGCTTTAAGTGATGGGGGTACTTGAGACCTGAAGAGGCAAAGTGACTGCCATCCAGAATCAGTGTTTTCAGGCCGGTATTCTTGCGAATGGCCTCGGAAGCATGAAGAGCGAGGTTCTTGTAATCATCGCCGATTCCGAGAGTCACCGCGATCATTAGCGCACCGTTGGATTAAACCTAGAGATGGCCACCAGCTGATGCATTAGCCATTGCGAACTCCAGCCTTTGGACCGAATTCCAAGACCCCACCTGTGTTTTCTTGAATTCCTGAAGGATCTGCCCCTCGGAACAAATTGTCAGCAAAGAAGAACCCGCTCGGTTGCGAATAAACCAGTATTGCCCGGCACCAGGAAAATACGGCGGGCGTATTGTTGCATCGTTGTTGAATCGGATTCGCCTCTCGGTGTCTCCGACCTTCATGCGGAAGATCCGATCCTTGAGCGTATTCATCTCATCCTCGTTGATTTCGATGTGCCACTGGAAGGGTGGCTTGTAGCGCCCTTCGAAGAAATCGATGTTCGCGAACTTGTTCTCGGGGTGTAAGCCGTGGGCCAGGAAGACGGGGACTTCATAGCTGAGCCGACTGCTCCCGTAACCGATCCAGTTATACCTTCGATCTAATAACTCCAGTTTAAGACCCAGGCGATGACGAGTTATATTCAATGCTGCCTGGTCGTAGGGGTCATATTCTGCAAACTTTTTGTCCGTAAGAACAAAACGTTCTGTCTCCCGAAGCCATTCCCAATGGCATTTGCGGTTCAATATCAACAGACCTGCATTGAAATACTCTTCAACGGGGATTTCCCAGTCCTGTGCTGTGCGGACATGCAGCGGGCGGGCGCTCTCGGCCACCGCCACAACCGCATCTTCCCTGGCGCAACATGCAGGCTTCCAAGAGTTCAAGCAAACCATATCCGCGTCGAAATACAGCAGCGATTCATCGTCGACGAAATCAAACATGCGCAGCTTGAGATGGTGGGGAGCGGGAAGGCCCGAAGACGCGAAATGCTGGTCGCCAAGAATCGTCGTTTTCACACCGGTCTTCTCTTCTACGGCCTGAGCGGCATACTTCGCAAGACGGCTGTAATACTCGCCAACACCAATCGTGATCCCTACCATGCTTGTTTACCCCTGGCGACGGTTTGTGAAAAGCGCTCTGAATCAACAATTTGAATGATGTGCTGTCGGATGGTCGCGCTCACTGCGTTCTGATCAAACTTTTTTATGTCGCGGGCAGCGTTCCTAGTCATTTGTCGAATCTGAGGACTGCCTCGCATGTGATACACGAACAGCAACTTCTGCTCTAAATCTGCTGGGGAAGGGTAAGCCCACTGCATGGTCGGATCGAAGTAGGAGAAGCAATCTTCCGGCTGGATGTGACCGATCGTAAAGTCCAGCAGCAGTGAGTTTCCCGCGTTCATGAATTCACAGTTCCCGGAATACCCGGTCGCGATCGTTGGCTTTTGCAAAATCATCGCGTCAGAAAGGGTCAACCCCCAACCCTCGGAATGATGTGGGCTGACATAAGCGTCCGAGAGCTCATAAAGAGCGTTTATCTGTTCTTCGTTTAGATGCTCCCGAAGGATGATGACGCCGTCCTGCGATAAACCATCCGCAATATCTTGAGATCCCACTTTGAGAATGAGTCTGGCCTTTGGCATCGCAGCTCGCTGACTGCGAAATGCCTCCACCAGGGCGCTGGTATTTTTTCGCAAGTCCCAGAGCTTCGTAATCATCAGAAAATAGATATTTCCCGGATCGTAGGAAATAACTCGCCTAATGCATTGGCGTTCGGCGTCCGAGCAGTTCGTGGAGCGTTCGACGACATGAGGTATGAACCTTACTTGGGGATGATGCCGGCCGAAGATTTCCGAGCAATACCTCGAACAAGTCCAGATTTCTTGAGCGCGCGAGATCCCCTTTTGATATGTGGCTGGCAGTTCACTCGCTTCCCAAACGCAGTATCCAATCACGTATTTCTTCTTCAGCGCTGGATAGGTCTTGAAGAGAGCGTCGAAACAGTGTGGCTCGAAGTGCAGGATGACGATGTCTGCGCGGTCGATCTCCTTGACGACCTCGCAATGGCTCCGAATAAGGTCGCGGTATGCGCGCGATACTCGTGCATGGCTCGGATACTTCGACGCTCCGTAACACACTTTCACACTCTTCAGGGAAGACCCTGTTCGGGGAGCACCGCAGCTCAAACTTTCCTGGCCAATCAGTTCCAAAATATTTCCTTTTTGATGCGTAGTTACATCGCGTTTCTTGGACTCTTGCCGGGCCGGGGGCGGATAGCTCTGCGGTAAAGCAATTCGATCTGGTTACTTCTGAGGGCTGGCCTGGGGGCGTCCGGTGCTGGATGATGATTCCCCTAACCGCAACATAGAAATACTTCCGCGAGGTGTCAATCACTTTTGGCCTGAAGTGCAACTAATGATTTTTTTTTGGGTTTGCCGAAGGCCGATGCTGTGCGATTAGATTAGGTAGTTCATCGAAGCAGGGCCGAAACCTGAGTGCGGTTTACCAGCAACGGCTCACGTGGGAAGAAACGAAGGAGGAGCGACATTGCAAGTATCCGGAGTAGCTCGTGTTTCCACCACTTCCGACGGCACGGCGGTCATGGAGATTGCTGGACGGCCCGCGTTTCAGTTGAATCGCGTTGCCGTGAGCATTTGGACCAAGCTCGTGGATGGCCGTTCCCCCCAAGATATTAGTTCGGAGATTGCCAAAGAGTTCGGCGCCCCTGAAGAACTTACGACCAAGGACGTCGCTCGTTTTATCGACAAGTTAAAGATTTATTGCCTTTTGTATGACAATGACTGACGAAAACCAAACCCTCCAATGATTTTTGTTTGCATGCGAAAAGGTCTTTGACGGAAAAGCCAAATACCTCACACCGCGTTAAAATGATGGAGATATCCAGCATCGCGCAAACGGTGCCTGCCACGGGCGGTAAGGTTGTATTAGCGGTGGGTGGACGCCCCCTTTTTCAGTTAAATTCAGTGTCGTCTGCGATCTGGACCAAATTATCCGAGGGCTTGCCGACGCACCAGATTATCAGGGAACTTGCGACTCAATTTAATGTTTCACTAGAACGCGTCACGAATGATGTCAATAGTTTTGTCGAGACGCTGAAACAACACGATCTCGTGAAGGATGGTGTCAGAACGCCGGAGTTTCATGTCGATCTGGTGTGGAACAAAGGCATTGCCGCCCGATGTGATTGGAGGATTCCCGACGAGTTTCCAGCCGGCCTGGGGTACGCAAGTGCTTTGGAACCGGCCGGACACTCGGTACCCCCTCATCTACTCGAAGATTTAATTTCCAACCCTGAGATCTACCGAGAGATAAAAGATGGGGACGTGGTGTGGTTGAAATTCTCATGGGTGAAGTCCTTCCTCAAACAGGTGCTTCCACTGGTTCGATCGAAATTTATACTCGTCACCGCAGATTCTGATTTAGGCGCACCTTTGCCAATCATGGCCGAGGCTTTGCAAATCCTGGAGTCTCCCAACGTGCTTCACTGGTATGCGCAGAATTGCGATGGTCCGGGTTTCCTGGGCCGCATGTCCCCAATACCGATCGGTATTGATTTTCACACTATCGCGGAACGGTCTCACTGGGGAGAGGATAGGTCCTCACCCGAGGAACAGCAACAGAGGCTCAAATCGATTCGGCGGGAGTTCCGGCCCGTGCGCGAGCGGCTTCGCAGAGCGTACGTTGATTTCGCATGGCAGCCAGCCAACACCTACCTTCCCCCGAAAAGGCAACGAGTGCTCGCGCAAATCCTGGCAAATGAGTGTTTCGTATTTCAAAGCAAACCTCTCCCGAGAATGCAATTGTGGCGAAAATGGGGAGAATACGCGTTCGTTCTGTCACCGCATGGCCGCGGACTGGACTGTCATCGTACGTGGGAAGCGCTTGCCTGCGGCAATATTGTGCTCGTGCCGTCCTCCCCCTTGGATATCATGTACCAAGGTTTGCCTGTGATTCCGGTTAAGGACTGGAATGAGATTACCCCGCGGAAACTTCACGCTTGGCTTGCAGACTATTCTGGGTGCGAAATCGACGCGGAGAGATTGCAGAGTAAGTATTGGGTGGACAAAATGAGAACCATGGCGAAAGAGAAACTCCGACCCTAACCGTTGCGATTGGTGAGGGCTGAGTCCTCGAAAAAAAATCAACTCACCTCGCCGAGTCTGAGAATTGCGTTCGCAGCAAAGAATCCGGCTTGTGAACCTGCCCGCTCCCGGATTGCATCTGATACCGTTTCGGCCGCTTACCAAAGGCGTTTTGAAAGCAACGGGAGAACGCAGATGTAAAACTGTAACCAAGAGTTCTCGCCGTTTCGTCAACATTGAGACGCTTTGCGTCCCGGAGAAGCTTTTCCGCCGTCCTCATCCTGATTTGCCGTGCGTAGGCACGCATTGTAACTCGGTACAACTTCCTGAATTGTTTGCTTACCAGGGATAGGTCTACTTGAAGCGTTCGGCACTCCTTTGCCGGGCTACACGAGAGGCTGCCACCGGAGTTTTCAATCAACTGATGGATTCTTTTCGCGACTTGTTTGGATGCACAGTCCGTTCTTCCTCGGATCAGCTCCATCGCATGACCAAGGTAAAGTAGTTCCGGACGAGAGTAGGACGCTTTGGGCGTTTCGATTTCGTTCCCATGTAGGCTCATACGGCGAAATACTCCCAGTGAACAGTGTATTTCTGCGGGTTCCTGTTGATGGGAAGCCGCAGACTGAGTTGGCTCGCCGGGAAAGCCAGCAAATGGGCCGAATGTTGTAATTATGTTGAATGGCGATGTACGTTCGGGTCAACAGGCAACAGTTCTCACATCCGGCCAAGAGGTGGGCTGCGGGCGCACACGTCTGACGGGCCAGCAAAATCAATCATTACTTGCAAAGTGGGCAAAAACGAATTGACGTTCATTACAAAAGTTGTCTAACGTCAGAGGACGTAGTTGTGGACTGCGTTTCTGCGTTTTTTAGAGGGAACTTTGGACTCCAGGAATCCACCAGATGAAGGCCCTGCATTTCGATCAAGTTAGCCCGAATCCCGAGACTCTCCAGAAAAAAAATAATCAGACCATTAAGGGAGCCGACATATTTGGCTGGAATCTGCTTTTGGCTCTGCTCGAATATGGAACCTATGATGCGTACTTTGCGCAGGGACTAACAGAAGAAAAGAAACAGCTGCTGCTGGAGGGTGGCCTGACGGCGGACCACATCCAGCGGCTGATTGCAGTTCCTTTTGGGAAACCGTTACCCGTCAAGGATTCTGACCAACTGGTCTTCCTGACTGCAGGTCGATACCTGAATGCATTGGCAGCGATGCGTCAAAAAGTGAAACGGTACGACGCACCGGTATGCGGGTTCATACATTCCATTAACTCTCCGCGGATTGCGCTTGCAATGCTCCAGCAATGCTTCGCCGGGCTCTCAGAAGCCGACCTATTGTTTTGCTCTAGTCTTGCTGGTATGAAAACGATCGACATCTATATTGGAGAG
>MNEA01000056.1 GCA_001917435.1 Acidobacteria bacterium 13_2_20CM_2_57_6 | reverse complement strand
CCAAAAGCAAATGACCCACACGTCGGAAGGTATTGCGACGGACGATAACATTTTTGCGCGGCGCACAACGAATTTGAGGATTAGTAGTACAGAGTTCGCGAAGAACGCAGGGGGCGCAGAGAAGAGCGGCGGAGAGAAGATGTGACCATAGATCACCGCCGAGATGGCATGAAAGGTTGCGCAAGCTGGAGCCTATACCACTAGTGATGGAACATGATCTGACATTCCGGACGGCGCTGGCGGCGGGGCTGGGGCTCGTGGCGGCGGCCGGGAATTTGGCCGGCGGATATTTTGTTGTTCACAAGGAGTGGCCGCGGAAATATCTGCAATATTTTTTGGCGCTGGGCGCCGGGTACATGCTGGCGGTGGCGTTTGTCGAGGTAATTCCGGAGTCGGTGCGGCTGTCGGGCGAAAGCGCGCTGCTGTTTGTACTGGTGGGTTACTTCCTGGTGCACCTGTTTGAGCACACGCTGGCACCACATTTTCATTTTGGCGAAGAAACACATTTCGAAGAAATGAGTCATCAGCATGCGCGGACGAGCGTGCTGGTGGGGCTGACGATTCACACTTTTTTTGACGGCGTGGCGATCGCGGCGGGATTCCTGGTTTCGACATGGCTGGGCGCGGTGATGTTCTTCGCCGTGTTTCTGCACAAGCTGCCGGAGGGGTTTACAGTGGCTTCGGTCGTGCTGGCGAGCGGGCAAGGAAAGCGCAACGCAATTTTGGCGGCAGGGTTATTAGGAGGGGCGACGGTGGCAGGCGTGGCTCTGACGACTTCGCTGCAAGGGCAATTGAAATATGCGCTGCCCCTTTCGGGAGGCGTCACGTTGTACGTGGCGGCGACGGACTTGCTTCCGGAAGTGAACCGGGAGCCGAATTGGCGGATGGCGCTTCTGGTGTTCGTGGGCGTCGTCAGTTTGTTGATAATGCAGCACTTATTCCACGTTTAGTTTCGCCTTCCTTTCGCTTTTGAGCGCCCTTCCATTTGCAACTTTCTGAGACAACAGGGGTTTGATACAGTGTGGCGACTATGGCCAGGTCGGACGTCCAACTAATGCTGGACGCGAAGGCGGGCGATGAACAGTCGTTCGCGCTTCTACTCCATCGCTACAGGAGTCCTCTGGTCAATTTCCTGTACCGGATGGTTCGGAACCGGGAGCAGGCGGAAGACCTGGCGCAGGAAGTTTTCATAAGAGTGTACCGCGCGCGGGAAGAGTACGTGCCGAGCGCGAAGTTCACCACCTGGCTCTTCCGGATCGCGACAAACCTGGCGTTGAATTCGCTGCGGGACAATCGTTACCAGCGCATGGAAATTTCTCTGGACGCGCCGATAACGGTGGATGCCGAAGATGGTGACGAGAAAACGATCGATGTCGCCGAAAAGCACCCGAACATCGAGCAACACTTGGTCGAAGAAGCGCGCAAGAAAATGATCCGCCATGCGATTGACAAATTGCCGGAGAAACAGCGCGCAGCGGTGCTGTTGCACAAGTACCAGGAGCTGGATTACGGAGAGATTTCGAAGATTTTGCAATGCTCGGAGAGCGCGCTGAAATCGCTGCTGTTCCGGGCGTATGAAACGCTGCGAGTGGAACTAGCTCCCCTCGTGGCGCAGCAAGCAAGGCAATAGAGGTTGGGCCAGGAAGGGAAGGACAGTCACATGAGTTGCAGCCGGATGGAAAACCGAATTTTGCCGTACGTGGACGGGCGCTTGAAGGAAGGCGAACGCCGAGACGTGGAGAAGCATCTCGCGACGTGCGCGGCGTGCCAGCTGCGCGTGAACGAATTTCGCGCGGTGAACGTATTGCTGGATGAGATGCCGGTGATCGAGCCGTCAGCGGCGTTTGATATTCGCATGCACGCGCGAGTGGCGGCGGAACCGGTGAAGCAAAGCTGGTGGGGATGGTTCGCGCCGTCGCCGCGAGTGGTACTGGCGGCGTCGATGCTGCTCCTGGCGACAGTGTGGATGGGTTCGCGTCCTGCGGATAGCTCGTTGAGCGCGGTGGACATCGACAAGATCAATCAGAACATGCAGGTGCTGGAAAATTACGACGTGATTTCGGACTTCGCACCGTTGAGCGAGTTGCCGCAGCCGGTGCAAGCGGATGACGCCGATGCGAATTCGAATCAAACCATGTAAAGGGTAATGAGACGGAAACTCCAATTCGCGGGAGGGCTGATAGCGCTGGGACTGAGCGCGGCGCTGGCTGTTCCGGCTTTCGCGCAAGGACCACGCGCGAACTGGGCGCAGAATCGGCAGGACAATAAGCCGCCCAAGCAGAGGAATCAGCCCCCTCGACAACAGTCGTCGAGACAACCGCAGAGACAAGAGCAAAGGCAGGAGCGCCGACAACAGCAGCAGGGTGCGCGCAGGGCGCAAAACGAGCGGCAGAATTCGGGCGCGAACCGCCCCCCGAGCCCGAACCCCAATCGAGCTGACATTATGGGGACGCCGAGCATCAATCCGAACCGGCCGCCGTCTGCGTATACGCCGCCACCACAGAAAAAACTTAACCAACTGAGCCCGCAAGAGCAAAGAAAGGTTATCGAGAACTATAACAGGCAAAGAAATCTGTCTCCGGCGGACAGACAAGAAATCAAAAAGCGCGAGGAAACATTCAGCAGGTTGACGCCGGAACAGAAGGATCACGTCCGGAATGATTTGGCGCCGAAGTGGAAGCAGCTTCCTCCGGACCGGCAGCGGGCGATTCAGCAGAGGCTGGGGGTATTGCAGAATATGCCGGAGTCTGCGCGCAATCAGCACCTGAATGACCCGAATTTCACGCGGGGCATGAGCGAAGAAGACAAAGCCATGCTGCGCGATTTGAGCCACTTGCACGTGGGCGCGCCAGACCCTCCCAACGAATAGCGCCGCCCTTTCTCCGAGAGACAATCTGGATCGGGTTCTCCTTTTGATTGCGTTGACAACGTATCTCCTCTCGCGGCATCGTGACTAGTTCACGGCGTTGGCATCCAACGAGTGGAGGAAGAATATTTTGAACAGTGACCGCACCGCGGTCAGCACGGCCGTGCCCGCGCGCTTTCCGGCCCCTTCTAGGCGCTTCCGCGCCATGCAGCACCGCAATTTCCAACTTTTCATTGCCGGACAACTCATTTCGCTGATTGGCACGTGGATGCAGACGACGGCGCAGCTCTGGCTCGTCTATAAACTAACCGGATCCGCGGCGTTACTCGGAGTGTTCGGCTTCGCGAGCCAGGTGCCCATGCTGTTTCTGTCCTCGATCGGCGGCTACGTTGGCGACCGGTACGACCGGCATCGCGGCGTGATTGCAACCCAGACAATCTCGATGATTCTGGCGTTTGCGCTGGCGGGGCTGACGCTGACGAAATTGATCAACGAGTGGGAATTGATTGTCGTCGCGTTTCTGGTCGGAATCGTGAACGCGTTTGATGTGCCGATACGGCAGGCGTTTCTGGTGCACATGGTAGGGAAGGAAGATCTGCCGAACGCGATCGCGCTGAATTCCTCGATTTTCAATGGTGCGCGGGTAGCGGGGCCGGCGATTGCAGGGTTTGCGATTGCCTGGGTGGGAGAAGGGTGGTGTTTCTTTCTGAACGGATTGAGCTTTGTGGCGGTGATCGTGGCGTTGCTGATGATGCGGATCGAGCGGAGGGAGATTAAGCCGAGCACGGATTCGCCGCTGCGGAGTTTTGTGCAAGGATTCCGGTTTGCAATGAGTGACCTGCCAATGCGGTCGGCGTTGCTGCTCCTCAGCGTGCTGAGCCTTTTTGGTTTGCAATACTCGGTGTTCATGCCGATTTACGCGCAGGATATTTTGAAGGGAAACGCGCGGACGCTGGGATTGCTGATGAGTTCGGCGGGAATCGGGGCGGTGCTTGGCGCGCTGCACTTCGCCGCGCGGACACATTACAAGGGGCTGGCGCGATGGATTGCTGCAACTTCGACGACCTGCTCGGTGTGCCTGATTCTCTTTTCGCAAGCGAAGACATTCTGGCTGTGCGTTGCAGTGCTTTTCGTGGTGGGATCTGCGGCAACATCGCAGATGGCGGCAACGAACACGTTGATTCAAAATCGAGTGCCGGATGAGCTGCGCAGCCGCGTGATGGCGGTTTACGCAACGATGTTCATGGGCGTGCAACCGATCGGCGCGTTGCTCGCAGGCGGCGTCGCGAAACGGATTGGAGCGCCATACACGCTGACAGCGTTTGGATCGCTGGTGCTGCTCGGGAGCCTGATTTTCATCGTGCGAGTGGTCATGAGACTGAGAGAAACGCAAGCCGCGCCGGCGGATTAGGCAGGATTTGGCCGGTAGAGCCAGGAAGGCCGAGTGGGCGGCTCGTTGGCGGGGGGTGCCTCGGCTATGTAAGGGCCGGCAATCCCCGGTGCTACAGAAGCGGGAGCAAGATTCACGGCCGCAAGAATCGCGTCGACTTTGGGGCGCAGCGGCGCGAGCGAGCAGACCGGATCAGTGGCAGCGGCATCTCCTGCGAGGAGCGATGCCTGGCACCGGCAGCCGCCGAAGTCCTGCTCGCGTCGGTCGCAAGTCTTGCAAGGCTCCTGCATCCAATCTTCACCGCGGAATTTCTGGAATGCGGCGGAGCGTTCCCAGATTTCGCGCAGGCCATGGTCTTTCACATTTTCAAACGCGAGGCCGGGAATCACATGTGCGGCGTGGCAGGGAAGCGCGTCGCCGCTTGGCGCAATCAGCATTAGCTTGCGTCCCCAGCCCCCCATGCAGGGCTTGGGGTATTTTGCGTAATAGTCGGGGACGACGTATTCGACGCGAATCCTGCCTTCCAGGCGTTGCTGCTCGCGTTTGATTACGCCGATGGAGCGAGCCAGCTGCTCGCGCGTGGGCAGTAGAGTTTCGCGATTGGCGAACGCCCAGCCGTAATACTGGACGTTGGCGAACTCGATGCGCGTCGCGCTCGAAGTTTCTGCAAGAGCCACCATCTCTTCGAGTTGATCAATGTTGCGGTGGTGGATGACGAAATTGAGCGTCAGCGCAACGCGATGTTGCTTGACCCATTCGAGGACGCGGAGTTTTTGCGTGTGGGACTTTGTGCCGGAGATTTCGTTGGAGAGTTCTTCGCGCGCACCTTGGAAGCTGAGTTGAATGTGATCGAGGCCGGCAGCGACGAGCGCAGCGAGTTTCGATTCATCGAGAGGCAGGCCGGAAGTAATCAGATTGACGTACAAGCCGGCCGAGCGCGCGGCACGGACGAGATCGACAATATCGATGCGGGCGAGAGGTTCGCCGCCGGTGAAGTCGGCTTGGAGGACGCCGAGACTGGCGGCTTCCTGAAAGACGCGAGACCACGATTCGGTGGAGAGTTCGGTGGAGCGGGATTGCAATTCAAGGGGATTCGAGCAGTAGACGCAATGGAGCGGGCAGCGGTGGGTGAGTTCGGCAATCAGTGCCAGCGGATTGGAAATAGTAGATGTCATCGCCAAATCGAAATGCGGTCGCGAACGGATCGGGACCACCAGAACTCAACCGATGCCAGCAAGCCGGCGCTACACCTCGAAATCGAGAGCGCGTTCCTTTTGCAAAAGAGCTAGATAGCCGAGGATGTCCTCTTCCACTTTTTGCGCTTGCGCCTTGGAATAGATTTGCTGCAGCTCGGAAACAATTTGCTGGACGGTATGCTTGCCGTCGCAACGCTGAACGATTTCGAGGCTGGGGCCGTTCAGGCGCAGAGCCCGCTCAGGCATTTGCAGGATGCGCTGCTGATTGTTTTCGCTGAGGCGGCAACCAGGAGCAAGGCGCGGACGGCTGCTTAGTTCACGGGCGGTCATCTAAGTCCTTAAAGATTCTTTCGCCGGTTGGAAAGCGCCCGGCGGCGGCCAGCCGGGATTCACATATGCAAAATAGAGCGCGTCGAGCTGAGCCCAAAGAATGTCACATTTGGCTCGGAGAGCGGCGTGGGCCAGATCCTGTTCTCCGCGGGTGCGGGCGTGTTTGACGACCCAGGCGAGCGCGAAATCGGCGTCTTCGGGAGCTTGCGTGAGGCGACCGGTGAAATAGTCGAGGCCGCCAGAGAGCCAAGGGTAGTGTTCGCGCAGACGATCCATACGGAGGACGATCAACTTTTTCGAGAAAAGTTCGGTGAGGGAGGAAGCCACCGCCTCGAGGTGCGAGCGCGTGGATACGAAGTCAACGTACGCCTGGACGGCGAAACGCGTCGCCGGGAGAATGCCGTCGCCGCGGAGTGCGTGTTCGCGGGATAGGCCCGTGGTTTCAACAAGACGCAGCCATTTTTCAATGCCACCAGGCTTGGTTCCGTCACCATCATGATCGAGGATGCGTTTGCGCCAGACGAGGCGAAACCCGGGATCTTCACTGCGCGCCAGAATTGCCGCGTCCTTGATAGGAATACGGCTCTGATAGTAGTAGCGATTCAGCGCCCACGCCTGAAGTTGGCCGCGCGTAAGCTTGCCTTCATGCAGGAGCAGGTGAAACGGATGCTTGTGGTGATAGCGCTCTTCGCCAATGGCATGGAAGCCGGCGATGAATTCCGCTTCCGAGAGCAACGGCTTTTCGCGCGAACTTTGGACGGAAGAAGTCATAGGTTGAACTCCATTCCATCATAGGCGATTTCCCATCCGGCTTCACGCGCGGCGCGGTGCTCGGGGCTGACTTCATTCAATATTGGGTTCGTATTGTTGATGTGGATCAGGACCTTGCGCCCTCTGGCAGACTTCGGATACTGGTCCATTAATCCGCCCGGACCGGAAATCGGCAAGTGGCCGATTTGCCGAGCTGTTTTCTTGCTACGGCCTGTTTGGAGCAACTCGTCGTCGCTCCAGAACGTGCCGTCGATCAGCACCAGGTCGCTCGATTCGGCCCACCTCTTCCATTCGGTGTTGCGACCGGGCAGCGTCGGCGCGACGAAGACGCGCTTCCCAGCGAACTCGAAGGCCAAAGCGATGACCGCCTCTTGGGCGGGCAGCGTGGCTCGCAGTTTCCTACCGATGTAATCCGGATACTCTCCACCGAGGGATACGGCGTGGGCGGTGAATTGCGGAACTGCGTCTGGATTGTGCTTCTTCTCCCAGTTCACATGAGAGGAGAACGGAAGAGAAAACCATTGCACTGGCGGGCTCGCGCGGCCCAGGACTCGGAAGATGGAATTCTCTTCCGACAAAATACTCCGGATAGCTGGCATGGAGAAAACTTTGAACGCCTGGAACTCCCGCAAGTGCAGCAAACCCATAAGGGCGTCGACATCGGCGCTTTGCAGATAGACATCCATGATTGCAGTGGAAGACCGCGTGTTTGGGAAAGGAGCTAGCTCGGGCGTAGCAACGATTTGCCAGCGAAGGTCGGGGGAAGCGTTAATGAGAGTCCAATAGGCGCGAAGCGCGTATTCAGGATCCGCCGCGATTGCGATTTGAGTTTGCGTGCGTGGGCGCGCCTTAACACTGCCGTTGCGTAGGCCGCTACAGTTTGGACAAGCACAATTCCATTGGGGAAAGCCGCCCCCGGCTGCGGAGCCGAGGACTTTTACGCGCATTCCTGCTCGTTTGCCACTGACCGCTTTGAGCGGCCAGAAAGATTAGAGCTGTGCGTTGGCGTACGAGCTGACTTCGCAGTTGAGGTTGATCTCTTCGTGCTGAGGCGTAACCCATTCCATGATTGAGACTCCTTGACGGATCCGAAAAGTCGACGACCTCGGAAGATTAGCACGACTCATTTTCAATTCAAATAGGGATTTCTACGAAGCAAAACCCGTGTCCCGGTGCGCGTGGGAGCGGCAGAGATACTAACCCCTAAGCCTAGTTAGCAAATCTTGGCGAGACCACAAGCTATGGTGTCCAGGAATGAAAATCGAACGCAAATAATTTTTCACAACTATTTTTAAAAAAATGCATGTTTCCTCTTGACAAGCACCAAAAGCAGGGTAGGATGTGGCGAAAAGTGGTAAGAAGTGGGTAGAAGTAGGGGCGGGGTAGTGGGGAATAGGGCGCTTTAGAATAAATTCAACAGGTTCCCAGATCTGTGGCGAAAGTGGAGCATTTTTGGCCATTCTAGACCACATTTTGGTGTCTGACACCGCGAAAAACGGCGTCAACATCGCCTTGGGCAGCCGCAGGACGGCTGACATTTCAGGCGGCCGCAAAATGGCCGACAGCGGGGCGCATGAAGCTGCGGGGCAACTGTCCGGCGAAGGTGGACGAGAAGGGTCGGTTGAAGATAC
>MNEA01000111.1 GCA_001917435.1 Acidobacteria bacterium 13_2_20CM_2_57_6 | reverse complement strand
TGCTGACTCCTGCCCCCTGGTCAGGAGTGATCTCTCGCTCCTCAGTCTTGAATCCAAGACCGGTGGCAGGTCTCCCGAGGTAAGCTCGACCGCCTTCAACGCGCAACCGCTGGATTTACATTCAGTGCCCTTGATGGATGTAGGCTTCGCTGCCATTTGCCAGCTCGCCCGAACACTGCCTGCCTCGCATCCAGTTCTTGTTCATCGGCTCGCGTCTTTGCTCCACGCTTCTTTCAGACCTCACCTCACGGCTCGGCCCTTGCGCTTCGCTATCACTTCACCTCCATCCGGTTGTGAAGAGGACTTGCACCTCCAAGCTGTCGATCATGCTCGGCACACAAAGGAAGGGCGTCCCGACTTGCTTCGGGCCGCCCTTCCTTCTTACAAGACTTTCCGGTTTTTCCCGGCGCCGTTGGTATCTCGCAATGAATTTTCTATCTTGAGAACCGAACTGAATCGAGAATTGAGGAAAACGTCTTATCGTAATTGTCATAGACAGACTGCGGGGCAACGCACACGAAGTAAACCAACCCCTCCGGACGCAGAACGCTCACGACCCAATCCGTTTCCTGGCCGCCGGCCGGAGAAACATTGCTTAGGTAGGTCGAGAGGCCCGGCTGGCCGTTCAAGCGCAAGCGCTCGCCTTGCCGCGTGACTTTCATGCTTGGGTTCGACTTTTGAAGATCCTGAATCACTTGGCTAGTCGCGCTATTCAGAGCCTTTCCATCGCTGGGATCGCCCTTGGCCGGCGCCACACCGACGATTAGTCCATATGCGACGCTGCTATGCCCGCTGCCATCGTCCAACACACCGCCCTCGGGAGCAAAAGAAACACCGGCTCCGTCGCCGTCGGGATACTTCTTCCAGTTGTCCGGATATTTGAGCGTGTACGAACTCGCCTGATACTCGGTGAAGTGGCGGGATGGCGGCGCAGGAGCAGCCGCTGAGCCGGCCGCTCCGGGCACCGGTTTTTTCACCACCGGCAGGGCCAGCACTTCACGCTTGATGGCTTCAAATTCAGCAGAATCTCGCTTGGCGCTTGGTTGAACGCCACCAAGTTTATCAACTTCCTCATCCACTCGCTCGACGCGGTGCTCCGGATTCGGGTGGTCGGAGAAAAACTCCGGCGGATTCTTGCCCTTCGACTCCGCTTCGAGCTTCTCGAAAAACTGCGCCATGGCCCGCGGGTCGTACCCTGAATCGTAGAGGACCTGAGTGCCCATGACGTCGGCTTGCGATTCGGCCGTTCGTGAATAGCGAAGGAGCACTCCCCCGGCCGCGAAAGTGCCCAGGGTTGTCATGAGCGCGCCGCCCGTGCTGTCCCCGAAGACCGCGCCGAAGATTCCCAGGCCCGTCTCGGCCAGCATCGCTTTGGACGCCTGATTCGTTCCGTGCCGAAGCGCGACGTGTGACAACTCATGGGACATCACGCCCGCAAGTTGCGCCTCATTGTCCGCGGCTTCGATCGCTCCGCGATTTACAAACACATATCCGCCCGGCAAGGCAAACGCATTGATGGCTTTGTCGTTCACGCAATGAAATTCGAAGGGGTACTGCACTCCACCCGTGGGCAGCTTTTGCGCCAACCGCGTGCCCAGTTGTGTCAGGTAAGCATCGACTCTTGGGGCATTGCAAAGCGGCAATTGCTTTTCCGCATCGGTGGAAGCTCGCTTGCCGAGGGTGATGTCGTCCTGGGGAGAAAACTTGTTCCAGCCCGGTTTGAGTTGCGTCCGCTGCGCCGGCGCACGCGGAACCAAAAGTAAGCACACGCCAAGGAAGAAAACGGCCGGCAATCCGAAGTGCGCTCTGGCCGCACGAGGCCGGCAGCCAGTATTTCCTCCGAGAATTCCCCGTTTCGACCAGCGGATGCTCAATTCAGCCTCCGAAAACACCCAAGAGGAAGGATGGCACTTCTTTCCCAAAGGTTACTTTAGCACCCGGCGGGCCACAAAGAAAAAGCCCGGGTGGATGGCCACCCGGGCGGGATTCAGGGTTGGGAGCGAAAAAGTTTGATTTAGCGAGCCAATCGCGGCGTCGGTTCCGGCGAAAGTGTCACGCCGGACGTGTCAACGGCCTTGCCGCCCTTTGCGGGAGCGGTCCGCGCGGGAGCGACCGGCTCCGGCTTGCGCGCCGGAATCGCCAGGTTCTCACCTTCGCGGACGAAGGTCAGGCGGTCCTCGTGTTTGTTCCAATCAATGCAAATCAAGTCACCGAGGTGAACCTGCTCGGTCGCCAGCAAGTTCGCCATTGGATAAACAACGTGGCGCTCGATGGCACGCTTCAGGTGCCGCGCCCCATAGCGCTGGTCGGTTCCTTCTTGCAGCAGGAAGTCGCGGCCGGTATCAGTCACGCGGAACAGGAACTGCCCTTTGGCGGTTTCCAGAACGCGCTGCTGCACCTGCCCTAGCTCGATTTCCAGAACCTTCTCAAGCTGCTCGCGCCTAAGCGGATGAAACACCACGACTTTGTCCAGCCGGTTCATGAATTCCGGTGAAAATTTGCGGCGAGCGGCTTCCACGGCGGTGCGCTCAACTTTTTCATCAATGCCAGCCGCCGGCTTGTCCTTGGGCTGAATAAAACCCATGCCGCCCTGCATCAACTCGGTAATTTCTCCGCCGCCCAGGTTGGATGTCAGGAAGATCACGGTCTGCGAGAGGTCCACGCGCCGGTTGTCGCCCAGCGTGAGTGTAGCCTTATCCAGCATGCCAAGGAGCAATTGCCAAAGAGCGTCGCTGGCTTTCTCAATTTCGTCGAAGAGCAGGAAGCTGAGCTTCAGCTTCTCCGTGTGGCTGGCCGCCAGCGCTTCTTGAGTAATTAAGGGATGAGTCTCACGATGGCCCAGGTAGCCTGGAGGTGAGCCAATCAGCTTAGCAATTTCATGCGAGTGCTGGAACTCCGCGCAATCGACCTTTATCACCGCGCGGGCGTCCCCAAACAGGATTTCCGCGGCCGCTTCCACAATGCGAGTCTTTCCCGACCCGGTCGGACCCAGAAAAAGCAGGTTCCCCACCGGACGGCCGGGCGAGTTCAATCCAGCGCAAAAAACCTGGAACATGTCGACGAGGGACTGCACGCCCTCTTCCTGACCGACGATCTTGGCACGCAAGGAGGCGTGAAAATCACAAGTGTCATTGCTGCGGATGGTTGGATCCAGTTGATGGCGGACGGCAGCTTTCATTTAATCAACCCTTCGACGCGTCTAGCTCCGCAAAACGCGTAGCGCGTCTCAAAGCCGCGCATCGTTACTTTATTGCATGGGGGTTGCCAATCTTTTCCACAGCTTGGAGGGTCAAGAAGCGGAGCAATATCAACAACATACAGGATTTGGAATCCTGAAAACTGTCTCAAGCGGTGAGACTGTGTTTCATCTGCATGCAAAGTGAGAGAGATGAAACAGTTTGTGTCAGGAGCCAGACGACAAAAAGGGGCGCGTTTTTCGCTCATAATTTAAAGTGCTGCTTTAACTATTTAACGATCCTGCTGCTTCTTGCGCCCTTGAGCAGGAGCCGCGGAACCCCCGCCGGGTTGGGCCACACGAGATTTCCTGTCTTCTACCGTGGTTTCCGTTGGAGTCTCCGCAGACTTCCCGTCTTTGGCCTCCGTCGCGATCACCTTGCCGCCGGCTCCTTGGGCGGCAGCCTGAACCAGGGCACCTTCACCCTCGCGTACAAACGTAAGCTGCTTGTGACTCTCATCCCAGTCGATCCGCACCAGGTCGCCCAGGCTGACCTGATCCGTTGCCAGCAAGTTCGCCAGCGGATAAACAACGTGGCGCTCAATGGCACGCTTCAGGTGGCGTGCGCCATAGCGCTGGTCCGTGCCTTCCTGCAACAGGAAGTTGCGTCCGGCGTCCGTTACGCGGAAGAGAAACTGTCCCTTGGCGGTGTCCAGAACCCGCTGCTGCACCTGCCCCAGCTCGATATTGAGCACTTCCTGAAGCTGCTCGCGCTGTAGCGGATGGAAGACCACCATCTTATCAAGGCGGTTCATGAATTCGGGCGAGAACTTGCGCCGCGCCGCTTCCACGGCCGTGCGCTCTACCTTCTCGTCCAGCCCAGTGGCCGGCTTGTCTTTTGGCTGAACGAAACCCATGCCACCCTGCATCAGCTCGGCAATCTCGCCGCCGCCGAGGTTGGACGTCAGAAAGATCACCGTTTGCGACAAATCTACTTTCCGGTTGTCCCCAAGGGTCAGCGTGGCCTTGTCCAGCATTCCCAGAAGTAATTGCCACAGGGCGTCGCTGGCTTTTTCAATCTCGTCAAAGAGGAGAAAACTCAGCTTCAGGTCATCGCGATGGCTGGCCGCCAGCGTCTCCTGGGTGATGAGCGGATGCGTTTCGCGATGCCCCAGATACCCTGGAGGCGAGCCGATGAGCTTGGCAATTTCGTGAGAGTGCTGAAACTCTGCGCAATCGACCTTGATCACGGACCTGGCATCGCCAAACAGGATCTCCGCAGCCGCTTCCACGATGCGTGTCTTTCCTGAACCCGTTGGTCCAAGAAAAAGGAGATTCCCCACCGGGCGGCCGGGCGAGTTCAATCCGGCGCGAAAAACCTGGTACAGGTCCACCAGCGCCTGGACGCCCTCTTCCTGTCCCACAATTTTCCCCCGTAGCGCGGTCTGGAAATCAATCGTGTCCGTGCTGCGCTTGCTGGGATCGAGTGGCAGGATCGTTTCGTTCATGACCGCCTCCTAACGAGCCCGCGACGTCGGGTTCGCATCGCTGAATCGCCCGCGTCCACGGCCAAACTGTTCGAGTTTGACCTGGATGGTGGACTGCAAGAGCCGCAATTGTACTAGCAGTTCCCGTGCCACCACGGGGGATTCAGAAATCCGGAGTAACGGCGGAACGATGTCCGCCAGTTCGAGATTGAGGGCTCGAAGAGAGGAAACAAGCTTTTGGACCGCTGGCGAGTTTGGATTTGCCAGGTCCACTTGACCGTTAAGTTGTTCGCGCAGAGCTTTCCAATCCAGCTCCACAAAGGGATGCTTTTTGGAAACTTCGCGCACCAAATCATCGGTAATTCGCGCCCGAGCTCCGAGACGGGCCAGATGGAGCTGGCGCACCTTTCCGCCGCGGCGCACGTTGTGCACCAAATAGAACGAATTCCCTTTGCGGCGGACAAATGCCACGACGTCACCTTCAAACTGCCGTCATGCTGCGTAGTGTAATTCTCTTCCACTACGCTCTACAACATTAGACACTTTTTTTGGTAAAAAGTTGCATCCAATCAGTAACTGCTTTCAACGTAGAGGAAACACCGGAGAAGTTCTCATCACTAATTTTGCTGTGTTTCATCGAAATCTTGGATTTTCGTTTCATCGCGCCTTCTCCTTATTTCTCCCGCTCCTCTAATCGGATGCTTGCTGTTCCTCTGCCGCCCGTTCAGTCTGCGGCGTTATCCAACCACAGCATTAAATCCGGTTTCGCCATTTTCTTCTTGTTCTCGCAGCGGCGGACACCTAGGATTTGTCACGAGTTTCTCTCCACCTTTACTGGGAGCTTGATTTCGATATGTCCTGGAATCCAGTCTTTCGCTTCGTGAAACAAATTCCCCGGGGCCGGGTTTTAACATATGGGGCCCTGGCTAAAGCCTTGCGTCTTCCCGGCGGCGCGCGCAGCGCTGGACGCGCCATGGCCGCAACTCCTTCCGGAAAAGGCATCCCCTGGCATCGCGTCCTCGGCGAACGCGGCAAAATCCTCATCCGCGAGCCTTACGCTTCCTTGCAAAGAAAACTCCTCGAAAGCGAAGGTGTAGCCATCATCGAGTCCCGCGTGGACCTGAAACGCCATCTCTGGAAACCAGCTAAAAAATCCACGCCGAAATACGCAGCCCCAAAGAAGCGTATTCATAAATGAAGCGATCGGCCGTCTCTTCTCGCGTTACGAATCGGCTGCTTATCTGCGGTATGCTATACCCTCTTTTCTAAGTGCGCCCCGTCAGGTACGGGGCAACGAACATGGCCAATTCCATTCTGCAAGTGGAGAATCTCGTCAAGCGTTACGGCGATGTCGAAGCCGTTCGCGGCGTCAGCTTCAACGTGGAAGAAGGAGAAGTTTTCGGCCTGCTCGGGCCGAATGGCGCGGGAAAAACCACCACGGTCGAAATTCTAGAAGGCCTGCGCGATCCCGACGGTGGCCGCGTCTCCGTCTGTGGGCTCGACCCGCAGCGCGAATCGGACGCTCTTAAGCACGAAATCGGCGCGGCGCTGCAATCCACGTCGCTCCCGGACAAGCTGCGCGTCATGGAGGCCATTCGTCTCTTCGCCAGCTTCTACAAGCGTGGTCGCAAGCCCGAAGAATTGCTCAAGCGCTTCGGCTTGGAAGAAAAGCGCAATACGTTTTACAACCAGCTTTCCGGCGGCCAAAAGCAGCGACTCGCCCTCGCCATGGCTCTGGTCAACGATCCGAAGGTAATCTTCCTGGACGAACCCACCGCGGGATTGGATCCGCAAGTGCGCCGTGAAATCTATGACGTTATCGAAGAATTGCGCCGCGAGAAAAAAACCATCCTGATGACGACACATTACATTGAAGAAGCCGAGCGCCTTTGCGATCGCGTCGCCATCGTGGACTTCGGCAAGGTGATCGCTCTTGGCACGCCTCGCGAGTTGAAAGCGCATTCCGGGGGCGCCACTCGCATCGAAGTACGTCTCTCGAAGCCAGAAACGAACGGCGCATTGACGAACCTGGAAGGCGTGGCCGACGCGCGCGAGGTTGGCGGCACGTATGTACTGCACTCCAAGCGGCCGCCGCAAACCATCGTTTCTCTCGTCAAACATCTGGAAGCCGGCGGCAATGAACTCGTCAGTCTCGAAATTGCCACGCCTTCCCTCGAAGATGTCTTCATCGAAATGACCGGAAGGAGGCTACGCGATTGAGCAACTTCGCCAGTTTGACTCGGACGCGCATTCTGCTCGCATTGCGCAACAAAATGTTTTTCTTTTTCAGCGTGATCTTTCCGCTCGGCATGTTTTTTCTGTATGCGGGAATTTTCGCCCGCAGCAATCCCCGCGCCGTTAGTTATTTTCTGGGTCCCGTCATCGCTTTCAACGTCATGGGCAGCTTCTGGGGACTCAGCGCCACGCTGGTGATGTTCCGCGAACAGGGGATTCTGCGCCGCTTTCACGTCACCCCCGTCACCTCCACGGACATGCTTGCCTCCAGCCTCCTGGCAAACTATGTGCTCACCATTCCTACCGTTTCCATTGAGGTATTCCTGGCGCGTTTCATCTTTCATGTTCCCAGCCTTGGTAATCTTTTTTCTCTCGCGATTCTAGTTACCGTCGGCACGGTTTCCTTTGGCTCGCTCGGCCTCGTCGTTGCCAGCGTCACCAACACCATGCAGGAAACTCAGGTCCTCAACCAGATCATCTGGTTGCCTCTGATCTTTCTTTCAGGCGCCACCTTCCCTCTTGCCTATTTGCCTAACTCCGTCCAGCATTTCGGCCTCTTTTTGCCGGCCACGTATCTTGTCACCGCCCTGCAAAGCGCCCTCTATCAATCATTTTCCGTTACGCAACTCTTGGTGCAAATTCTGGCCCTCGCTACTTGGGCCGTTCTCACCTTTTTCGTTGCAGCACAGCTCTTTCGCTGGGAGCCGGAGGCTAGGATTCCTCGCAATGCCAAGCTCTGGGCCTTGGCGACTGCCCTGCCGTTTTTGCTCTTGGGCGCCTGGGAAAACACGAACGGCGATATCCTGAAACAGGCGCAAACCGCTTTCCACTCTCTGGAACGGCCCGCGAATTCCAATCAGCCTGCCAAGTCCATCCAGTAACAAGTCCGGGTCGTCGTCCGGCGCCCAAATTGGCTTTGAATCCGCCACATCTGTCTCTCCTTCACGCCGCGCATACAGAAAGTATCGGACCTGACACATCCCCCCAAGCAAGGGTCCCTCGCGCCCTATGGTAATGGGACAATTAGACGTTTAGAGCCGGCGTGAAAGACATCCATCACCCGCCTCTCCGTAATCCATGATCAGGAGTGCTGCCCATGCCTTCGGCCCGCCCCGATTTAAGAGCCCGTCTCTCGATTGTTTTCACAGGACTGCTCACTCTGTTGCTCCTCGCGGCAAGCCCAACTAGGAGTCAGTCCTTTCCCGGCTTCAGCTGTTCGTCAACCGAAGCCGAAAGCACCTTTGATTCGGAGCTTCGCTCCGGAACCGACGAACGAACCTACTCGTTGCGGACGCTTTCGAATCCTCGAGAAATCGACGCCGTGCAATCAGGAGCTCGCCCCATCTTGTTCAGCAAAATCGACGCCGCCAAGTATGGTTTTGCACGCGCGAAGTTCTACATTCACGATACTCCGCCCTCTGCTGACAAAAACGTAATCGAGAATATCGTTCATATCTTTGTCGAAGTTACGGGAGTCCACAGCCGATGGCTCGAAGTCGTGACCAAGGAGGAAGCACTCCTCGCCGATCCTCCAGCTGACGACTCTGAACCCCAAAAACGCGTCCCGATAGTGCAAGTCAGTCCGGCAACGGGCGACAGGTCTGTCCCGCTTTCACTCTGACTTGGGCACACTCGGAGCAATCACAGTGGACTGTGAACCACGAAATGCACCTCCTCCTGGATCTCCGCCCCGCAACACCATCCCTCGCGGCCGAGCTCGATTGCATGTCCATCACGGCATTTGGCGCTTGCGGCGTATACGACGCGCGCATGCAGGACAGCACGAACCACGATTGCCAGTGGGATGCGGAGAAGAACGATTTCCTGTGCCACGCCGTCACAATTTCGAAAACCGGTTGGACCCAGCGCGCGTTTCACAGCTATTTCCTGCTGCTGGGCGCAAAGATTTGCCTGCTGTCGCCGCTTCCGGCGGCCCGCAAGATCTCGTCGAACTAGCAAAACTTATCGAGAAAGATCCCTCGCGAGGAAGCACGCCCGCGGCATGCCGGGCATCGGAGAAACGCATCACCTTGCGAAGTTCAGCAATATTCACCTCTTTGCTGCCCGCGGCATTGAGTCGCAGCTCTCCGCGAGATTCTTCTATGTCATCCTTCAAGAAGTCCCTGACGTCGGACAGCTTCCTGCCTATTCATTTTTCAATGACCAATCGGATGGCAACGATGAAGCTAACAAGGACGACAAAAAGAAAGTCGCAGACACGACTGTAAAGATGCTGCGCGCCGTGCCAACGGGCGAGCCGTTGCAATTTGGCACCAGGTTGCTGTCCAAGGTCGGCGGCTCGTCGATCTTCCAGGTGCTTGTAACCGAAGGAGGCGCTCACAGTCTTTATTGGCTGGGAGCGGAGGAGTCGGTCAACGTCAGCTTCTGCGTCCTGAAACTCTCGACGGATGTTCAGACTTACAGCGGCTGCAGTACTTCCGCCAGCGAAGCCGGCGCTGCTTCTGTCAAGCTCCTGAAGGCCTCCAAAACTTTTCAGGCCGTCGTCGAAGTCGAACCTCGGCACAAAACCAGTCCTGACGGAACCCTCGAAGCTCCACCGGAAGATGCTGACGACACGGATCGATGCCCCTACCGCTTGACGCTCTTCTGGGATTCGGCCAAAGGCTATTTCGACTTCGACCAGACGAAGCAGAGAACGCTCTGCCGTCCGGGCTACAAGCCTCGCCAGTTGGTTGTCGCCAAGGACGGCAGCATCAGCACAAAACCGTTCGAGGCCGCCGACTCGAACTAGTGGCGGAGTCACACGTCCATCCTGGCCAAACGCCAATTTGGTTGCGACCGATGCCATTCTACTACGCGCAACGCATTGACGCTCGCCGCCCCGTACCGTATTCTGCAAATTCGAGCCGTGCCACGGCGAGTGGCACTGACAAACAGGGAGCATTTATGCCGATTCAGGCCACGGAGAAAATCTGGCACAACGGAAAATGGGTCAACTGGGACGACGCTAAGCTGCACGTGCTTTCGCACGTCGTGAGTTACGGCTCCGCGGTCTTCGAGGGCATCCGTTGCTACGAAACGAAACAAGGTCCGGCGATCTTCCGCCTGCGCGAGCACATGCAGCGCCTGATCAACTCCGCAAAAATCTACCGCATGGATCTTCCCTATTCCGTCGATCAATTCGCCAACACCGCTTGTGAGCTGGTCCGCCTGAACAAATTGAATTCCTGTTACGTGAAGCCCATCGTCTTGCGCGGCTACGGCGAAGTGGGAGTGAATCCGCTCAACTCGCCCATCGACATTTACATGGCTTGCTGGAGCTGGGGCGCCTATCTTGGCCCCGAAGCTCTTTCGAAAGGTGTCGACGTCGGCGTCAGCTCCTGGACGCGCATCGCCCCCAACACTCTTCCCGCCATGTCCAAAGCCGCGGCGAATTACATGAACTCGCAGCTCATTCGCATGGAAGCGTCCTTCAACGGCTACACCGAAGGCATCGCGCTCGATTCCGACGGTCACGTCAGCGAAGGCTCGGGCATGAACGTTTTTCTCGTCCACGATGGCGTGCTGTACACTCCGCCTCTCGCCACCAGCATTTTGCCCGGCATCACTCGCGACGCCGTCGTCAAGCTCGCGACAGACCTCAACATTCCATTCAAGGAAACGGTTATCCCGCGCGAAATGCTTTACATCGCCGACGAAGTTTTCTTTGTAGGCACGGCCGTCGAAATCACTCCTATCCGCTCCGTCGACCACATCCAGATCGGCAAGGGCGTCGCCGGGCCAATCACCCTCACCTTGCAAGCGGAATTCTTCGCCATCACCAAAGGCACCAAGCCCGATCGCCACAACTGGCTCACTTCGGTAAGCGCGCCCGTCAGCGCCGCCACGCGCTAATCGCGCGTCGTCGTAGTATCAGAGGGGTACTGTGAGCGAAACCTATGTCCACGGCTACCATCCGCGCGAGAATGAACGCTTGCAGGATCAGGCCGGGGCGCTGGTCGACTTACTGCATTCCGACACTTCCTACCCGTCTGGAAGCGTGGTTCTCGAAGCGGGGTGTGCCGTTGGAGCCCAGACGGTTACTCTAGCCCGGCGAAGTCCGGAGGCACGATTCGTTTCGGTTGATGTCTCCGCCGACTCACTCGCGAAAGCCAAGAGTGCCACGGACGCGGCGGGGCTCACTAACGTGAAGTTCCAGCAAGCGGACATTTTCTCGTTGCCTTTCGCGTCCGAATCCTTCGACCACGTCTTCGTCTGTTTCGTCCTGGAGCACCTGTCGCGACCTTCTCAGGCGCTTGCGATTCTCAACCGACTGCTCAGACCTGGTGGCACCATGACTGTCATTGAGGGTGACCACGGATCGACCTACTTCCATCCCGATAGCAGCGCAGCCCGCAAGGCAATCCAGTGCCAAGTCGAGTTGCAGCGTTTGGCAGGTGGCAACGCCTTGCTTGGCCGGCAGCTCTATCCGCTTATGATCGAGGCGGGGCTGGAAGCGGTTCACGTCACCCCGCGCATGGTGTATGTGGATTCGAGCAGGCCCGACCTCGTCGATGCCTTCACCAGGAAAACGTTCACCGCGATGATCGAGGGAGTTCGTGAATCGGCGATCGCGGCGGGCATTACCGATCCAGAAACCTTTGATGCAGGTATTCGGGATCTTCACAGAGCGGCTGAAGCAGATAGCGTCTTCTGCTATACGTTCTTCAAAGGCATGGGAGAGAAGAGCCGACGCACCTAATGAATGGCCGCGGGCAGACTCTGTCTGCGCGGCCGGGTCACAGGCCAAAACGTCGTTACAAACGCCGCAACGCTCAGCGTCCTTATTCTCTTTCGTGTTTTCTCTCCTTTCGACTGTTAAGTGCGGACTGTCAACCTTCGGTCCAGAACGCTGGCGTTCCGCGCCGCATTCCGGCTAGAATGCAGCGGTTTGCATCGGGCACGAATTCCTTTCCTTTCGCGGAGGATCATCGATGTACGGCACATCGCAAAAACTGATCGCAGAATTCCTCGGAACGTTTGCGCTGATTTTTTTCGGCGCCGGCTCGATTTGCACGGATCAATATCTTCACGGCGCCGGCGGCCTCGGTCTTCTCGGCATCGCCCTCGCCCACGGCCTCGCCATCGGCATCATGGTTTCCGCGTTCGGCCACATTTCCGGCGGACATTTCAATCCCGCGGTCACCATCGGCTTCTGGGTCACCAAGCGTTTGAACACCGTGGACACCATACTGTATTGGGCCGCGCAGCTTGCCGGCGCGACTGCCGCTGCGTTTTTGCTGAAGGCCGTGGTTCCCGAAGAGACCTGGCGTGCCGTCATCCTGGGCACACCGGAACTGGCCCGCGATTTTCCTCGGTGGGCAGGCATGGCTCTCGAAGCCGTAACCACTTTCTTCCTCGTGCTTACAGTATTCGCCACCGCCGTCGATGAAAAAGGCGCGTTTCGCTCCATCGCCGGCTTTGGCATCGGCCTCTCGATTACCCTCGGCATTCTCGTCGCCGGGCCTCTTACCGGCGCGGCCCTGAACCCCGCTCGGGCATTTGGGCCTGCGCTCGCCGCCACGCATTGGGCCAATCACGGCGTTTACTGGGTCGGTCCGCTGGCCGGAGGCTTTGTCGCCGGCCTGCTCTACGACTCGCTCTACCTCAAAAAGCTTGCGGGGTTCACACGATATGGCCATCAGCATTGACGATCTTCTGCGCCGCGCTGTCGAAAGCAAAGCGTCCGACTTGCACCTGAAAGTCGGCAACCACCCTTATTTGCGCATAGACGGCCTGCTCACCCCGCTCACCGATGTGCCTCGCGTCACGCCGGAAGAAATGCTTTCCATGGCCTTCAGCATGATGACCAACCGGCAGAAGCAAAAGTTCAAGGAAACGGCGGAATTGGACATGGCTTATGGCGTGGCGGGCTTAGGCCGTTTCCGCGTCAACGTTTTCCAGCAGCGCGGCAACGTCGGCATGGTGCTTCGCGTCATCCCCACGAAAATTCGCACGAATGAGGAGCTCAATCTCCCCACCGTCGTCAACAAAATTTGCGAAGAACAGCGGGGCTTGGTGCTGGTCACGGGAACCACCGGTTCCGGTAAGTCCACGACGCTGGCCGCCATCATTGACCGCATCAATGCCACCCGCGCCGACCACTTGATCACCATCGAAGACCCCATCGAGTTTTTGCACCGCGATAAAAAGAGCTTCATCAATCAGCGCGAAGTTGAAGTGGATACCGCGAACTTTTCCACCGCGTTGCGCGCCGCCCTTCGTCAAGACCCCGACGTGATTCTGGTCGGCGAAATGCGCGACCTCGAAACCATTTCAACCGCGCTGCTTGCCGCGGAAACCGGCCACCTGGTTCTTTCCACCTTGCACACTCTCGACGCCACGGAAACCATTCAGCGTATTATCGCGGTCTTCCCGCCGCCGGAGCAGAAGCAGATTCGTTTGCAGCTTGCCGCCACGCTGAAAGCCGTCATCTCGCAGCGCCTCGTTCGCCGCGCGGATGACAAAGGCCGCGTGCCCGCCTGCGAAATCATGATCGCCACCGGCTACATTCGCGATTGCATCATCAACGCGGACAAAACGCGCTTGATTCATGACGCCATCGCCGCCGGCACCAGCCAGTACGGCATGCAAACGTTCGATCAGTCG
>MNEA01000034.1 GCA_001917435.1 Acidobacteria bacterium 13_2_20CM_2_57_6 | reverse complement strand
GGGTAGTTGAAGCTATAGTGTTGACGCGTCATCGTAAGGTCGGAGACTCCGTGACCAAGCCGCTCACGCACCACAGTCTCATCACCCCACAACACCGGGGCCGGCATGCCGGAGGGAGCGATGAACTTGGCGAAGGTTTTGAACATTTGTCCGACGAACCCTTCGCGCGTCCAATTTCCCATGGCAATAGTACCTCCCGGACTGCACACTCGCAGCAACTCGCGGGCTGCGAGTTCCGGCCGGGGGGCAAACATTGCTCCGACCTAACGCACCTTCGCTTCGTAGGCCGTTCAACAGTGGGTCTGTCGCGACATAGGGATAAGAAAAGAAGCCGGACTCCAAGAGAGGTTTTGCGATCAAAACCAAGAACATTTTCTTGATCGGGCCCGCGATGGTAAGCCGTCCTCGTAGCTCACTCTCGATGGCAGTGGCGATCGCGCGAGCAGCGCGCGCGTTGGGATGCCGGTCCCAAGGCAGCCGCCACGACGAATCAATTTCGACCAAGACGTAAGGTATGCTCGCATTGTCGAGAATGCGGCGACGCAACATCTGTTCAGGTTGCGCTTCATGTCCAAACTGCAGCACGACGAGAAGCGGCGTCGCCCCGTGCGCTCGTGCCAGCTCGCTGGTTGCACGAAGCACCTGTTGCGTTACCGTGACACCGCGTTCGACCGTCGTCTCAGCGCGGTACGGCACGACCAACTTCGCGAGGGATGACAGGCGCGAGTGCTGTTCCGCCGGCAACCAGACAAGACCCGGACCAAGGTGCGGTCGATCCTGATCGAGGTTCCGCCCGAAGAGTGCCGTCATGAACAGCGACACTACGGCCACCGGCCGGCGAAAATGAGGCAGTTCCGTCTGCAGCCTCAGGTACGCCTGATCGTTACCATAGCCGTGGACTGCCAGATTTGCAGTCTGTACTCCCATCATGGCACCGACTTGTGCCGGTATGCTCTCTTCATAGGTGAGTCCCTCACCAAACATGACAGACTCGCCGGTAAACAAGATCGTCGGTCGCTCAGGATCGACTGGCTCGTCAATACGGCTGACGCGATATCCTGCGGGATCGATGGAGTAGTCGATGATCCGATCGCCGATGCTCTTGTGTCCGGTCCGCTCCGGTACCCACGTCCAGCCAAGTCGCGGGTCGAGTTGACGGCGTGGTTCGTCGTCCGCCGACAGCCACTCGGCCGGACGCAGGTGCACACGATTCAGCACGAGTTCGCTCGCGCCGATCGCCAGAACGACAGCGATCACAATGCGGAGCGCTCCTGCAGGTGTTCGCGCGGCGAACCGCCCCGTACGCCGACGTGCAACGAGCGCTAGCCACATGCCCAGGACTGCCATCGCCAATCGTCCGGACGTTTGGAGTACCACGTACCAATGGCGCGGCAGGAAGAAAGACGGCACGAAGTGCCTGTCGAGAAACCGTTGATTCGCGATGAGTGCGCACGACAAGAGCGCAATTCCAATGGATGCGACGGCTGTCTCCACTATTACTCGCGCCCAGAAAGATTTCCGGCGCCCGTGATGCACCGAAGGCATATCCTCCAAAACTCACCTCGACATTTCTGTCAAACGCGTGATGGCTGATCACGCCTCAACAGAGCACTTCGCATACAAACACCTCATCACCGCCCAATCACCTGTTTCTTGAAAAACCTGCAGTAACATCAGAGCGGTTTGAGCCCACATTTTCTTCAACTTATGTGTAACACCTCGCGGGACGATCTTTGCCCTAGGCGACGAAAAATTGGTGAATTTACAAGATAGTGACAAATCCAATCTGATTTCCGGACTCAAATATATCGGCAGACTGGGATGGATTCCGCTCGGCCCCATGAACGACCCACAGCATTTGATCGAATGCTGACCCCTGTACATCGCTGGATCTGGAGCGATACCGATCGGCGTGTGCAGAAACTGCTCCGCTTCAGCGAAACCGAAACTGACGGGGGGCGCGATATTTTGCGCGCAGCCGAGGTTACTTCAGACCCTCTCTTACGACGCCTTTATCTAGAGCACGCGATTGACGAGTTCCGTCACGGCGTTCTGTTCCGTCATCGGGCAGCAGAACTTTTGAAAGTCTCCGCGTCCGGTTCCAGTCCCGGGTTCCACGGTGACTGGCTTGCGCCAGGTGGCCACGGTCTCGATGATCTACAGGTTGACGGTGAATCGGACAGAAATATGCTGGCTTTCCTTCATTTATCGGAAAAGGCTGCTGCCAGCCGCTTCACCGTTTATCGCGATGTGACGCAGCACGATCCGTCGACGCGCGCCGTTTTTGAGGAAATTCTGCACGACGAAACCTTTCACATGAACTACACACTCATGCAACTCGCCCGAGTTGAACCCAAGCGGCACAGGCGTCATTTGTGGTGGGCGCGCCTTAGTCGTCTCTGGAAAGCCTACTTGCGGCTAGCAACGGGCCTTGCAGGAATACTGGGTTCAATGCTGCTGACAATTCAGTACTTCGTCTTATTGCCGCCATTCGCTTGGCTGGCCAGGCGTGCCGCGCACCAGGAACGTTCTGGATGGACGATGGTCTCGCCCGGACACAGTGACTCACTCGACAGGCAATATTGAGATGAACATCCTCGGCATTTCAGCGCATTATCACGATTCCGCTGCGGCCCTCGTTGTTGACGGCGTGCCCGTCTGCGCTATCCAGGAGGAGCGCCTATCACGGCACAAAGGCGATGCTGCCTTTCCGCTGTTGGCGATCGAATCGTGTCTTCAGCATGCAGGGATCGAGCCGGATGAACTAGACGCCGTAGTTTTCTACGAACGCCCGATGCTGAAGTTCGATCGGATACTCACGTGCGCGTTACGCGCGTTTCCACGGTCGTGGCGGGCATTTCCCAAGGCAATGAAGAATTCGCTCGGCGAAAAAGTGTGGATGCGTGGGATTATCTCATCGCACTTAGGCGTGCCCGGACGCAAGGTCCTGTTTACCGAGCACCATCAGTCTCATGCTGCAGCCGCGTTTCTCACCGCGCCAACGTGCCGCGCCGCAATTATGACGGCAGACGCGGTGGGCGAGTGGACCACACTTTCAGTCGGCGAGGGCGAGCGAGTGGCAAACGGTCCGACAACAATCAGGCGCTTTCGTGAAATCAGGTTTCCGCACTCTCTGGGGATGCTGTATTCGACATTTACCGCATATCTCGGCTTCAAAGTGAATGAAGACGAATACAAGGTCATGGGCCTCGCTGGCTACGGCCAGCCCACGCTGGTCGAGCAAGTCCGTAAGTTGATACGCCGCACACCCGATGGCGCGTTCACGCTTGATCTGAATTACTTCGAATTTCACACCACTGCAGAACGTTCTTATTCATCGCGTTTCATCGAGCTCTTTGGTCCGCCGCGAAATCCGTACGAACCGATTGATCTGGACACCGCGGAAGGTCAGCGGTTCGCTGATTGCGCTGCCAGCGTCCAGCGGGTCCTGGAGGAGACACTCGTGGAGGTGGCCCGAGCACTTCATCAGGAAACCGATTTGCCGGATCTATGCTTCGGAGGAGGTTTGGCCCTAAACGGCGTAGCTAACGCACGTATCCTTGCAGAATCAGGCTTTGAGCGCGTGTTCGTTCCGCCTGCGCCGGGCGATGCCGGATGCGCAATTGGCGCGGCACTTTATTGCGACCGCATTCACTTTGGAAATCCAGACCGCGATCTACCCGACCATCCTTTTTGGGGACCTTCGGTTGATGGATCTGAGCTGGCACGGCTCGCACGAGAAGACGGTCACTTTGCCGCGGAATTCCAGGACGGCACGCTCATCAATCAGATTGCTGACGATCTAGCAGCCGGACGCATCGTCGGATGGATGGAGGGGGCCCTTGAGTTCGGACCACGGGCGCTTGGCCATCGCAGTATCCTTGCGGCGCCTCATACGATTGAGATGCGCGATCGCCTCAACCGCGAAATCAAATACCGCGAGCCGTTTCGCCCTTTCGCACCTGTCGTTCCCATCGAAGTGGCAGCCCGGTATTTCGATATTCCGCCTGGCGGCACGCGGTTGGCACGTTTCATGTCGGGCGTTTTTCCCGTTCGGCGCGAATGGCGCTCGCGGCTACAGGCAATCACACATGTCGATGGAACCGCTCGAGTCCAGGTGCTGGAGCCAGCGATGTCGCCGCGCTTGCATACACTACTAGTGGCATACGGCCAACGCACCGCGATACCGGTGCTGCTCAACACATCGTTCAATCTGGCGGGAGAACCGATTGTCAATCGAGAGGTTGAAGGGTATTCGACATTCCTGCGCTGCAAGATCGATGTTCTGGTCGCCGGAGGGACTCGAGTGATGAAGCGCACCTCGGCAATGGCAAAAACTCAACTAGACAAAATAAAGGAGGAGGTTGCGTGATTAAAACGCGTGGCAGGACCCGACGCGGACTAATCGTGTTTGGTAGCACATTCGGATCGATGGCACAGTTGGCGCGCGGATTATGGCAAAGCGATTCTGACAAGCGCTGGCTCACGCCGCTAGCCGTCTTTCTGTGTATAACGGGGCTGCTGCTCACATTGGCAACAGCGGTTGAAGCACTAGCTCCGTTCATCTACTCAATCTGGTAAATCCGTGGACGCTCTCCTGGAGTTATTAGCCTGCCCATCGTGTGCGGGCGCGCTCAGAACCGATTGGTACTGTCTCGACTGCGGTATGCACTACGAAGCGCCCGATGGCATCCCTAACCTACGACTGCTGGGCGATACGCGAACCGAAATTGTGCGCCGCTTTTATGAGCGGGCACCTTTCCCCGACTTTCCGCCACACGCCACCCTGAGTTGGCTGCGAGCACGCGCCGAGCGGAGTGAATTCGCGCGCTTGATCGACCGAGCGATTCCCGGCAATGCGCGCGTCGTAGAGATTGGGTGTGGCACCGGCCAGATGAGCTTGTATTTGGCGCGTGCTGATAGGGTTGTAATTGGCGCGGATCTCACACGCGAATCGCTCAGGCTAGGTGTTGAGGCGGCCCGACGTTTCGACCTCGATCAGATACAGTTCATCGAAACCGACTTGCACCACCCCGGCTTGCGAGCGGGCGCTTTCGATGTGGTCTACTCGTCAGGGGTTTTGCACCACACTCCGGACCCGAGTGCGGCATTCGCGCGCATGGTGCGCCTTGCACGCCCGGGCGGGATCATTGTTCTTGGCGTATACAACGCATTCGCACGCATTCCCCTCCGGGCCCGGCGCTTCGTCGCTCGGCTGTCTGGATACCGATTCATCCCGTGTGATCCGGTGCTGCGTGACCGAGAGAGCGAGCCAGCGCGGCGCGAGGCATGGGTACGGGACCAATATCGACATCCCGAGGAGCACCGTCACACCTTGGCCGAGGTCCAAGGCTGGTTTGCCGAAAATGGCGTCGAATACCTGCGCGCGTATCCAAGCGCAATGCTGTGTGAGGACTCGGAGGAGTTGTTCACTCCTGCCGAAGACAACTGGTACCTTGAGGGCTGGTTGGCACAGCTTGGATGGATTGGTGCTCTTGCGCACGAGGGTGGCCTTTTCGTTACCGTCGGTCGGCGCGCTTGACCGGGGGAGCGGTTCCGCAAGATATCCGTCTCCGGCCTAGGTTTTCAAAACTCCTCGTGCATCTCTTCGTCCGTCCGCTGGAGGTTACCATGCTGAATAAACTCGTTTTTGAGAACCTACGCCAGCGGCCGGTCCGAACATGTTTGAGCGTGCTCGCAATCGGCGTTGAGGTCACGATGATTCTCACGCTCGTTGGGATCAGTTACGGAACGCTCGACGAAACAGCTCGTCGTGCCCGCGGAGTCGGGGCGGATATTGTAGTCCGGCCGCCTGCGAGTTCCATCATTAGCCTTAGTTCCCCTCCAATGAGCGAAAAGCTAGCGCCATTCTTAATGAAGCAGCCCCATGTCACATTTGCCACAGGCACGATGGGTCAACCTCTGGGTGGTTTTGACGTTCTAACGGGGATCGACCTCGGTCAATTCAACCGACTGAGCGGTGGCTTCCGCTTTGTCAGGGGTGGTCCGTTTGAGGACGACGATGATGTCATTGTCGATGAATACTATGCGAGGGAGAAGAAGCTGGACATTGGAAGCACAATCACACTGGCAAATCACGCCTGGCGAGTGTCGGGAATCTTCGAGTCTGGCAAGCTCTCCCACATCTGTGCGCGGCTGAATGTCCTTCAGGCGCTCACCGGAAATCCAGGGAGGCTCAGCCAGATTTACCTGAAAGTGGATGACGCAGCTCGTGCGCAGCTTGTCGTTGACCAGTTGCGGGGCAAAATGCCAGGCTATTTCATCTACACGATTGAGGAGTTTACTTCACTGTTGACGATCAATAGTGTTGGGCTATTGCGAGACTTTATCGGCGTTGTTATCGGCATAGCCTTAGTTGTAGGTTTTATAGTCGTGACCATGGCCATGTACACTGCGGTGCTGGAAAGAACGCGAGAGATCGGAATACTGAAGGCGCTCGGGGCTTCGTCCGCCTACATTCTGAATCTGCTTTTTCGGGAGACGCTGCTGATCGCGATACTTGGCAGCGTTTTAGGAATTGTGATGACGGATGGAAGCAAATGGCTGATGATGCATACTGCTCCGGCCAGCTTGACCCAAGAGATCGTATACAGTTGGTGGCCTATAGCGTCAGGCATTTCGGTCGTCGGGGCTTTGTTAGGAGCCATCCTCCCCGCATGGAAAGCAGTTAAGCAGGACGTTATCCAAGCATTAGCCTATGAATAAAGTGAGCCGACGCGGAATACTTTCTCACGGCGAATTGAATTTGATTCTGCTTTGGGCAGCACGACAAAGTGCCGAAGAGAATGTCCCTGCAGTGTCAAGGGTGTGTTTGGCTCAGGTCGCAAACACTTGTAATCCTTTCACGGGTAGTGTTGACCGATTGGGTCCTCATCGTCTGTGGCTCCGCTCCACGTTCGACGAGATCCCTAGAGTGCGGCAATTCTCTTCAAATCTGGGTCCGATTTGGGTCTGGTACGCCGGGTCAAAGAATTCCTTAGAGGATCAATAACGGCCTGTCAGTACCGTTGAAATCCAATAAGTTGTACGTCGTTGCTGCCCTGTCACGGCAAAGTCTTTAGTGATCCGTGGTACTCCACTGGCTCCAAACGTTACCTGATCGGGGGACAGTGTGCGAGTTGTGTGCCAAGAAACTGGCCAAGCGTGAAGTAACCCGAGTGCGTCGCGGCAAGATAGAGGAAACGAGATTCCTGCTGGCTACAACCGAGGTCGCGGAGGGCTTCGAGATATTCAGGGCGGATCATAGCGAGAGAATGTCCAGCATGACTTCGGGATCGGACATAGCGGGGCGGAGTCGCGCATCGGGAAGCGCATACCTAGCGAATCCGGTCTGGGCTTTCGCGGCCAAGCCTGTCACGGGTTGCAAACACCTGTCTAGGGGAGTCGGAACAGCCATGCGACCCGTCCGCTGGTCATTGCGTAAAGGAACGTCCGGCTGGAAAAAGTATCAAAAGAGAAGCTCCGCTAGCCCCTGAGTCAGAATCCTGACCTCGAAACCTCACTTATCTAATCGAGAGGCTCAACCAGGCCCTAAACGAGGATGGGAACAAGTCTGCTAAGGCTAATCCGAAACCCACGACACACTAGCCAAGTTCTGTTGCTTACTGCGCCGTGACCTGCAAACCCGGATGGTGCTGCCTTATCCGCCCCAAGATTCTGAGAAGGGATGTCGTGCACGCTGCCCCGTACCAAAAAAGCGATGGCAACACCTTGCCGAACAAGGCAGTAACGAAACGTACTCAGACAAGCTGATGAACCTTGTAACCCAGCTTAATCACGTGTCAGGTGAGCCGGGAGGAAAGGTCTCGGGCACGGCGGCATCAAGGGAATGAGGGTTTGTCGTTTTCCGCTGCTGCTTAGGTGCCCCTGTCACGTTTCCTCCGTGTTGGCTCTGGAGCGTATGATTGCCCCCGGCCCGGGGGGTACGCACCACGGAAAGCCGCGTTTTTTCGTGGTTAGAGCCCGCTCGCTCCCAGAAAGTTTCCCTCCAATGCCTTGTCCATAGCGGTTTCCGGAGGCTGGGCCGCGCCCTCCTCGGGGGCAATGCCCCGAGGATCACGGTAGCGGTGCGCTGGACAACTTCCAGACTCTCTTGCAGGAGATTCGCGTCTCCATGCCAAAGCTGGATGTAGTCGGTGGAAGCGGTTCCAGTCTGAAGTCCGACCGACTGGCAGACGACGAAAGACACGGCCTCGGCTTCGGTCTCTCGTATCTGCTTCGTGGTCAGAGTATGGCGTTCGCCCCGATG
>MNEA01000057.1 GCA_001917435.1 Acidobacteria bacterium 13_2_20CM_2_57_6 | reverse complement strand
CAATGCTATTGCTCCCGGAACCATTACCATGCCCGGTGATCCGCCGGAATGGGAGACGGAGTTCATCAAACTCGCACTGCTGCGCCGCTCCGGAAAGCGCTCCGAAATTGCCGACGCGGTCTTGTTTCTTGTGCATTCGAAATTCATTACCGGCCAGGTCCTTGTCCTCGATGGCGGCCGCACATTGTGATGACCGAGAGAATTAGACCGCAGCCTCTCAACATTGCTCAAGAAATCTTCCTCAAGAAATCTTCCATCCGGTCGTGCAGAGAATCTCTCCGCGGTGTATTCTATTCTGCTTATCGAAGGCATAAGTCCGCCGCGCTTGTCTTGGGACATTTGGAACGTCGAAAGAAGAGGAACCAGCCGAAGTTATGGACAACGAAATATCGACCCAGCCACACGGCATGGAGGACGTTGAGATTCAGGAATGGCTCGAGTCGCTGGATTCCGTTCTGGAATCCAGCGGACCGGAAGTCGCTGCGGAAATCCTCGAGCGCCTCCGCGCGCACGCCACGGTCAACGGCATCGACCTGCCGTTCAGCGCCAATACTCCTTACGCGAATACCATTCCCGTGCGCCTGCAGCCGCTTTTTCCCGGCGACCAGGAACTGGAGCGCCGCATCAAGAGCCTCATCCGCTGGAACGCGCTGGCCATGGTGGTGCGCGCGAACCGCGTCGAGCACAACATCGGCGGCCACATATCCACGTATGCCTCAGCGGCAACGCTTTATGAAGTGGGCTTCAACCATTTCTTCCGGGCGCGCAGCGAAGAATTCGAGGGCGACACGGTTTATTTTCAAGGCCACGCTTCACCGGGCATTTACGCGCGCGCGTTTCTGGAAGGCCGTCTCAGTGCGCAGAAGCTGGAAAATTTTCGTCGCGAGCTGAAGCCCGGTGGGGGGCTTTCTTCCTATCCTCATCCGTGGCTGATGCCTGATTTCTGGGAATTTCCGACGGTATCCATGGGCCTCAGCCCGCTGATGGCGATTTATCAGGCGCGCTTCAACCGCTATCTCGAAGATCGCGGGATGAAGCCGGCCACGGACGCCAAGGTGTGGGCGTTCCTCGGTGACGGCGAGACCGATGAGCCGGAATCGCTCGGTGCCATCACGCTGGCTTCGCGCGAGAAGCTCGACAACCTGATTTTTGTCATCAACTGTAATTTGCAGCGGCTCGACGGCCCGGTGCGCGGCAATGGACAGATTATTCAGGAACTGGAATCCGCGTTTCGCGGCGCTCGCTGGAACGTCATCAAGGTTCTATGGGGAAGCGAGTGGGACCCCATCTTCGAACGCGACACCGAGGGCTTGCTGGTCAAGCGCATGGGCGAACTGGTGGACGGCGAATACCAGAAGCTGGTGGTCTCCTCCGGCGCCTACGTTCGCGAGCACTTCTTCGGCAGCGATCCGCGGTTGCTTCAGCTTGTCGAGCCCATGTCCGATGAAAGCTTGCGGCGTTTGCGCCTCGGCGGGCACGACCCGCGCAAAGTGTATGCCGCGTACAAGGCGGCAGTGGAACATAAGGGCTCTCCGACGGTGATCCTCGCGCGCACCATCAAGGGCTACGGGCTTGGCGAAGCGGGCGAAGGGAAGAACGTCACGCACCAGCAGAAGAAACTCAACGAGGACGAGTTGAGGGAGTTTCGCTCGCGCTTTGGCATTCCCCTGAACGATGAAGATTGCATCGAGGTTCCTTTCTATCGGCCGGCAGAAGACAGCGTTGAGATTCAATACCTTCGAGCGCGGCGCGAAGCGCTGGGCGGCTACGTTCCGAAGCGCAGCATTCGCACGAAGCCGCTCCTCGCGGATCACGACGAACTGTTCAAAGAGTTTCTGGAAGGCAGCGAAGGCCGGGAAGTTTCCACGACTATGGCGTTCGTAGGCATGCTTCGAAAGATGCTGAAGGATCCGGAAATCGGCAAGCTCATTGTGCCGATCGTGCCGGACGAAGCGCGCACCTTCGGCATGGAATCGCTTTTTCGCACCGCCGGCATTTATTCCAGCGTGGGACAAAAGTACGAAC
This sequence comes from Acidobacteria bacterium 13_2_20CM_2_57_6, assembly GCA_001917435.1. Lineage (GTDB taxonomy): Bacteria > Acidobacteriota > Terriglobia > Acidiferrales > UBA7541 > Acidiferrum. Next base: position 6,272 of record MNEA01000057.1, on the reverse strand, counting down.
CTGTCGATGTAAATACGTTGCTCTACTACAAGGAAGCGAAGGACGGGCAGATTCTCGAAGAAGGAATCACCGAAGCCGGGTCGATGGCGTCGTTTATCGCCGCGGGTTCCGCGTACGCCACGCACGGCATCAACACCATTCCGTTTTTTATTTATTACTCGATGTTCGGATTCCAGCGCATCGCGGATTTCATCTGGGCGGCTGCCGATATGCGCACGCGCGGATTCATGCTTGGAGGCACGGCCGGGCGAACGACGCTTTCCGGCGAGGGTCTGCAGCATCAGGACGGCAACAGCCATGTCCTGGCGCTGCCGGTCCCCAACAACAAAGCGTACGACCCGGCATTCGCCTATGAAATCGCAGTGATTATTCAAGACGGGATTCGCCGCATGTACAAAGACGACGAAAACATTTTTTATTACATTACGGTGATGAACGAGCCTTACGCCATGCCGGCGATGCCAGGCGACGTGAAAGAAGGAATTTTGCGTGGCATGTATCGTTTCCGCCCTGCGACAAACTCGAAAGCGAAACTGCGCGCGCAATTGTTGGGAAGCGGTGCGATTCTCAACGAAGCGCTGCGAGCCCAGGAGATTCTCGAGACCAAATACAGCGTGGCCGCTGATGTGTGGAGCGTGACCAGTTACAAGGAACTTTATGTTGACGGGATCGAAACGGAGCGCTGGAACCGTTTGCACCCGGGCGAAAAGCCACGCGTGCCGTACGTCACCAAGGTCCTTGCGGACGCTCCGGGAGTTCTGGTTGCGGCTTCCGACTACTTGAAAACGTTGCCAAACATGATCAGCAAATGGATGCCGCGGCGTCTGGCGTCACTCGGCACCGATGGGTTCGGCCGCAGCGAAGGCCGTGGCACTCTTCGCGACTTCTTCGAAGTCGACTCGCGCTTCATTACGCTGGCCACGCTGCACGAACTCTTTGTGGATGGCAAAATCGAGCGCTGCGTCCTCGACAAAGCCATCAAGGACCTTGGCATCAATACTGACAAGCCCGATCCAGTGATCTCCTGACACTGGTCCAAAAGTCCGACATTAGGAATGAGAATCAGTCTGTGGCGTAGCCCTAGCTTGCGCCCGTTTCTTGAGGACCTTCGAGGATTTCTGCGGGCTTGATGCGTCCGGTAGCAAGCTGCGCAATAAGTTCGCGATTCGCGGCCAGAAAATCGTAATCTCCAAGCTCTTTTGGCAAGACCCAGGTGATCCTCTCAAACGTACGCGGCACTAAATCCGTCTCCGCGATTGCCGCAACGAAGAAGCGGATCTCCAATTCGTCGGACGTTTCCGCGTAACGGTGACGCACGCGGCCAATCTCTGTGCTTTTCACCAGCATCACGCCGAGTTCTTCCTGTAACTCCCGCTCAAGTGCAGTCTCTGGCGACTCGCCCCGGCGGACCTTTCCTCCGGGAAATTCCCACTTCAGCGGCGAGGTATCGTTTCTCCGGCGCTGGCCGATCAGCAATCGCCGGTCGCTGCGCTCAATCACGGCGGCCACGACAGTGATCATAGTCGTTCGCGCATTCTATTCTCGGGATACAGGAGTTTATGGAGCGCGCTCGCACCTTCGATCAGCGGCGGACCCGGTGTGTTCAGCAATTCGTCGCTGATCACGTGCACCCGCCGGTTTTGAATCGCCGGCACATCTTTCCACGCTGTGACGCTATACGCCTGCCGGGGATCCGCTTTCGATCCCGTTGCGGCCCACGCTAGAACAATTAATTCCGGCTTCGCAGCCGCTACCTGGGCTTCGCTCACTTTCTCGCCGCCACGAACAATCATTTCAGCGCCGCAGAAGTTCACTAATTCCTCTACCCATGGCGGGGAGCTGATTCGCGGATTCGGCCAAGCCTCGCAATAGACGGGCACACGCTGCTTTGATCGCCGCGTTTTTTTTGCAATCTTCAAAAATGCGCTGCGCATCTTTTTCACCAACCCCTCGGCGGCCGCCGCCTTTTGCGTAATGCCACCCAACAGGCGAATGTCCGCGTTGATGTTCGCGAGCGTCCGCGGGTTCATAGCCAGAAAGGCGAAGGGTTTTTCAAGGAGTTTGGCCACGGTCTCTTGCTTGTACGGCACGGAGCCAATCACGAGCGTGGGTTTTAGCCGCACAATTTCATCCATAGATTCCATATGCCAGCAATCGCCAAGCTTGGGCAAGTTGTTGACTGGAGCGACATCCGCGCACCACTTGGTTACGCCGACGAGTGCGCGGTTCGCGCCAATGGCGCACAGAATCGAAGTCGCGCTCGGCGCCAGCGAAACGATGCGTATTGATTCTTCTCGATTCGTTTTCATGGTCACCAGAAAAGAATAGCAGACCACCCATCATCGATCCTGCCGATTGACTCTGCTCCACGAGTGTGTTGCACTGCGTCTCTCATTTTTCGGAGGACTATCGTGCGAGTCCGGCTGCTTGTTCTAAGTTTCGTCTTGTCATTCTCGGCTCTGGCGCAGACTTCATCGGCGCCATCCAAATCAGAAGTTGTCACTTACCACGCCGCCATCGACAAACGTGAAATACGTTTTCGGTGCCGCTCCGCCTGTTGCGCGGCTCAAGCCCGGGAACATTCTGGACGCAAACTCTCTAGACTGTTTCGGCAACGCGCTGCAGAAACCCGGCGATTCTTTTTCGCTCGTCAAGGGAGATAACCCACTCACGGGTCCTTTCTATATTGAAGGGGCCGAGCCCGGCGACACTCTGGTTGTTCATCTCCTCGACTTGCAGGTTGACGGCAAACAGGGTGTGGGCACGTTTTCACCGGGATTCGGCGCCATCAACGCCACGCATTACACTCCGATGCTCGAGAAGGAAGCCCTTCCGGAGAAGATCTGGTTTTACCCCATTGACCATGCGGAGCGGACCGCCACGTTTCAGGCGCTTGATTCCAGCTACAAAGTGAAAATTCCGCTGCATCGCTTCCTTGGCTGCATCGGCGTCGCGCCAGCGAACGGGGAAGCGCGCAGTTCCATCGTGCCCGCGGAATTCGGCGGCAACATGGACGCGCCGGAGGCCTCCGCTGGAAATACTCTTCATCTGCCGGTGAATGTTGCCGGCGCGTTGTTCTATTTTGGCGATGGCCACGCCGCCATGGGTGACGGCGAAATCGCCGGCAGCGCCATCGAAGTTCCCATGAAGGTGCGCCTGCAATTCGACCTCGTGAAAGGGAGGCACACGGGCTGGCCTCGTTTCGAGAACGAAAAGGAAATCATGGCCGCGGGCATTTATCGTCCCGTCGACGACGCCGTGCGCATCGCCTTCACCGAGCTGGTGGGCTGGATTCACGCGGACTATGGCCTCTCGGAACTCGATGCCTACGAGCTTCTTTCGAAAGTCGGCAAAATCCATCTCACCGAGATGGTCGACCCGAACTACGTCGTGGTTGCTTCCGTTGAGAAGAAATATTTGCCACCAAAGAAGTAGATCTTTTTATCCAAGGATATTTCCCGTTCCTATCCTCTGTTTTGCGGCTTCTGGGTCTCTGCGTTCAGGTGGTCGTAAGCTGTGCCGCGTTGCAGTCGTGGCGCTGCCTTTGGGATACTTCAGAAATGTTCAGTGAAGCCGTTCTCGACCACTTTCGCAATCCGCGCAATGCCGGAGAGCTGCCCGGCGCCACGGTAACTGTAGAGGTCAACAATCCCATCTGCGGCGATATCCTCAAGCTGGCCGCGCAAATGGAGGACGGCCGCATCGCGGAAGCGCGCTTCCTTTGCCGCGGCTGCACCACGGCGATCGCGTGCGCTTCCATGTTGACCGAGCATTTGACCGGCCGCACCCTCGACGAAGCCCGGTCCATCACTGCGGAATCTCTGTCGGAGGCTCTGGGGCAGCTTCCGCCCGCAACATTCCACGGTGCGCAGCTCGCCGCCGATGCACTCCGCGCCCTGTTGCAAAATCTCGCCTCAACTAGTCGCTAGTCATTCTGCAGAAAAGTCTTGTTGATCGTCTCGGGATCATTCAGGTTCAACACGCAGCCCTCTTCGTTTGTGCGCACTTCGTCGATTTCTCCCTTGTGCGCCCAAACGACCGCCCGCGCGCCCGTTTCCAGCGGCGCATGAAGCAATTCGTCATACAATGCAGCGGAAAAAATCACCGGATGTCCGCGGCGTCCTTCATACAGCGGTAGCACAATAGGACTCTTATTCTTGTAAAACTGCTCGATCAATTCCTGTACAAGCGCGGTGCTGATGAGCGGATGATCGATCAGGCAGAGCAAAATGCCGTCTGTCCCCGGCGGCAAGCTTCGCAGCGCCGCTTGGATCGAACTCAACTGGCCCCTCTCCCATTCATGGTTGATTACGATTTCATCGGCTTTGAGGTCCACCACCTTTGCGATGGGTTCCGCATGCGCGCCGAGCACAACGCGCCGCACGCCAATCTCCGGGCGCAATGTCACTTCCAGCAGATGTTCCAGGAAGGGCCGGCCCTGGTAGGGAAGCAGCGCTTTCGGCGAGCCCATTCGGCTCGAGGCCCCGCCGGAGAGGATGACGGCGGCCAGCATGTGCTCCCTTTCAGCGCTCGTTCACGGAGTGAACTGCAGCCGGGCGCGATGCGTATTTCAGTTTCTTGTGTGTCCCAGATTCCGCATTCCGTCTTACAGCGATGAGTTCCGCCACAATGCTGATGGCAATCTCCTCTGGCGAGAGCGCGCCAATTTCCAGCCCCATCGGCGCGTAGACGCGTTCGAATTCTTCCGGTTTGCAGCCCTCGTTCTCAAGCGCCTTATAAACGGACAACACTTTGCGCTTGCTTCCAATCATCCCGATATAGCGCGCTTCCGTCCTTACTGCCCAGGCCAGCACACGCATGTCTTCCTTGTGGCCGCGCGTCACGATGACTAGATAACTGGAGGCATTGGGGCGAATCTTTTCGAACCCGTCCTCGTAACTGGTGTAGATTTCGTGCGCCATGGGGAAGCGCTCTTTGTTGGCAAACGCTTCACGGTCATCCACCACGCTGATACCAAAGCCTGCGGCCCCGGCGGCCTTCGCCACCGCCGTAGAGACGTGGCCACCGCCGAACAGATACACAACTGGTTGCGGTAAAATCGGCTCGACAAAAACTTCAAGCGTTCCGCCGCAAATCAATCCGCTGTCGTAGCTCGCTTCATTGTTCAGGTTGAAAACCATCTTGCGCGGCGATTCCTTCTGCATCACTTCCTTGGCTGCGGCCCAGACTTCTGCCTCGACGCACCCGCCGCCAATGGTGCCCGCAATCGAGCCGTCCTCGCGCACCAGCATTCGCGAACTTTCATAGCTTGGGATCGAGCCGTTGGTGTGCACGATAGTAGCCAGCGCCGCGCGCCGCCCTGCCCGCCTCATCTTCACGATTTCTTCAAATAGGTCCATGTGCCGGTTTTCGCTTTGCAGAGGCCGCTTTACGCCGCCATCCTTTTATACAGCAGCTTAAGTCTCAGCCTACGGCCCAGCAGCTTCACTGTCAATGCGCTGCTTTCTGGAGGGGGCGCACGTCAGCAGGGTGGCGCTTTCGAGAAAAGGGCGTGATTTTCTCTTTTTCCTGCAGTATTATATACGGCAGGAGGACCGAGCATAGATAATCTCACACCTGTAGTGCCTTCCCGCATTGCACAATTAGCAGCAGCCTTCTCGCATCCGCAACCGATGCGACGAGGTTCGCTCTGTGAACGCCGGATGAAGTGCGGACAAGCAGCCTGCGCCTGTCAACGCGATCCTAAGGCAGCCCATGGTCCTTACTTCCTCCTCACGCAGAAGGTCGAGGGCAAGACCCATTCCCGCTATGTCTCGCCCGAACAGGCGCCGGTGGTCCGGCGGCAGATCGAATCGGGACGGCAATTTCGAGAACGTGTCGAAGCCTATTGGGAGGCCTGCGAACGATGGGCCGATGAACACCTCGAAGGGATCCCGGTTTCCGCCGAGGAGGCCGAAAAAGGGGGCTCTCCGCGGACCTGGAAAGCGAAGTCGCCCAAGAAATCGAAACGCTCTTAGGTCCTCAAGCGCTGGCCGAACTGGATTTCGAAGCGGTGGAGATGGCCGCACGGCGGCAGGCGTTGCGTCTGGCCGCTCGGGCCCTGGAACAACGGCTCAACGCCGACACCAGCGATTACGTGGGACCGGAATTACCTTGCCCCTGCGGCGGTGTGGCCCACTATCACGGCCGTCACGAGAAGACCTTCGAAAGCGTGTTGGGACCTCTGCATTTGAAGCGGGCTTACTACGACTGTGGCCGATGCCACCATGGATTCTGCCCGCGGGACCGAGCGCTGAAACTGGAATCGTTTT
>MNEA01000055.1 GCA_001917435.1 Acidobacteria bacterium 13_2_20CM_2_57_6 | reverse complement strand
AAGCCGGCGTCGCCGGAAACGGCAAGCGCTGGAACACCGGCTGCGCTTTCGTCGACTACGATCGCGACGGCCGCCTCGATCTTTTCGTCGCCAACTACATCGATCTCGATCTAAAAACTGCTCCCGTTCCCGAGTCCGGCCCATGTCTCTACAAAGGCGTGATGGTTGCCTGCGGCCCGCCCGGACTGAACGGCGGCAAAAACATTCTCTATCGCAACAACGGCGATGGAACGTTCTCTGACGTCAGCGAAAAATCCGGCATCCTCAAAGCCAATGGCACTTACGGCCTCGGTGTGCTCACCGCCGATCTTGACAACGACGGCTGGCCGGACATTTACGTCGCCAACGATTCCACCGCCAGCGCCCTTTATCAAAACAAGAAGAACGGCGCCTTCACCGACATCGCCATCGAAGCTGGTTGCGCTCTCAGCGCCGACGGCAAGCCGCAAGCCGGCATGGGCATCTCTGCCGCCGATTACGATCTCGACGGCAATCTCGACCTGGTCAAAACGAATTTCGCCGGCGACACGCCTTCGCTTTACCACAATCTCGGCGGCGCGAATTTCGAGGACACCACCTATCAGGGCGGTCTCGGCAAGCACACGCAATATCTCGGCTGGGGCTGCGGTTTTTTTGACATGGACAATGACGGCTGGCCCGACATCCTCATTTGCAACGGTCACGTTTATCCCGAAGTCGAGCAGCTCAAGACTGAAGCGGGTTATCCGCAGCGCAAGCTGCTCTACAAAAATCTGCGCAACGGGCGCTTCGAAGATGTTTCCTATGACGCTGGCACCGGAATTTCCGCGCCGGTCGCCGCGCGCGGATGCGCCTTCGGCGACTTCGACAATGACGGCGACCTCGACGTCGTCGTCAACACCGTCAACGATTTTCCTCAGTTGCTGCGTTGCGATTCCCGCACCGCCAACAACTGGATCAAAATCAAAACCATCGGCACGAAATCCAATCGCAGCGGCATCGGCGCGCGCATCAAATGTGTCACGCATCTTCCTGGCGAGAAGAGTCTGCATCCGCAAATCGACGAAGTGCGTAGCGGCGGCGGCTATTTTTCGCAGAACGATTTGCGCGTGCACTTTGGCATCGGCAAAGCGGAAAACGTCGAGCTCCTCGAAATCCGCTGGCCCAGCGGCCTCGTCGAAACCCTCAAAGACGTCAAGCCCAACCAGGTCATCTTCGTCAAGGAAGGCGAAGGCATCGTCCGCACCCAGCAATTCGATCCGCCCAAAGCCTCCAAACCATCAAAGTGAAACTTTCCTGTCTTGTAGTGGCGGGTCTTCAGACTCGTTCTTTTTCTCTTTTTCTCTTTTCATATTTCCTTTCCTCTCTGTGCTCTCCGTGTCCTCTGCGTTAATCCTTGTTCGTAATCTTTTTCCTTTCCTTGACTTCACACTACCGTGCATTTTCTTTTCGTGTGACCATCTACCTTCTCCCTGGAGAAACGTTCCATGAAATCGAAACTCCTCTTCCTAATATGTCCGCTCGCCGTCTCCCTCGCCCTCGCCGCCACAACGGCCGATCTCCCCTTCGGCCTCTGGACTCGCGCCGCCAACGAACCCATCCTGTCCCCGCAGGGTACAACCTGGGAATCCGCCGGCGCCTTCAATCCCGCCGTCGTTTTTCACAATGGCAAATTCGTCATGCTCTACCGCGCGCAGGATGCCACGGGCACTTCCCGCCTCGGCTATGCCGAGAGCCCCGACGGCCTCCACTTCACTCGCCGCCCCGATCCTGTCCTCTCCCCCGAAGCGGATTACGAGAAAGACGGCGGCGTCGAAGACCCACGCCTCCAGAAATTCGGCGACACCTGGTACTTGACCTACACCGGCTACAACAAGAAAGACGCCCAGCTCTGCCTCGCCACGTCGCGCGACCTTATCCATTGGGAACGCAAAGGCGTGATCCTTCCCGCCTACAAAGGAAACTGGAACAAAGGTTGGACCAAGTCCGGCGCCATCGTCCCCGAAAAAATCGACGGCAAGTATTGGATGTATTGGCTCGGCACGGCCGCCGACAAGACCGACCAGATGGGCCTCTCGTATTCCACCGATCTCCTCCACTGGACTGAAGCCACCACGACGCCCGTTCTTCCTCGCCGCCCTGGAAAGTTTGACTCCCGCGTCGTCGAGCCCGGCCCTCCGCCCATCCTCACCGACCGCGGCATCGTCCTCATCTACAGCGGCGCCGACGACCAACTCGTCTATCGCGCTGCCGTCGCCGTCTTCGACCGCCACGACCCCCGCAAACTCCTCTTCCGCTCCGACGCCCCCATCTTCGCGCCGGAGAAATCCTGGGAAAAAGTCGGCCAAGTCCCAAACGTAGTCTTTGTCGAAGGACTAGTTCTGAAGGACAATCGTTTTTTCTTCTACTACGGAGGAGCAGACAAGTATGTCGGTGTCGCAATGTCGCCGCGAGTTACCCACGGAACGATCGTCACGCACTGACAGTGTTCCTGACACAAGATGGTTAGATGATTGTGATTATTGTTTTGGTGTACTATTTGTTATAGTACGCACATGATTCCGTTCCGCGTGACGTTCCGCCCGGGCGGCACCATTTACGAACAAGTGGTCTACGCCGCCACCAAAGCAATGATCTCCGGCCAGTTGCGCCCCGGTGATGCTTTCCCATCCGTCCGCGTATTGAGCAAAGAACTCAAAATCAATCCAAACACAGCGCACAAGGTGATTGCCTATCTGGTGTCCGCCGGTCTGCTGGAAATTCGCCCGGGGTCCGGCACCGTGGTCGCTAAGAGGCCCCAGGCCAGCCGAGCCGACAAGACCAAATTACTCGAAGAACAGTTCGAAGAGCTGGTTGTCGAAGGCAAGCGGCTTGGAATTGAGCTGGAGGACATGCAGGAAGCTATTCTCAAACATTGGAAGCGTTTGAACGGCAAAGACGCTGCGGATGCAGGACGCGACGAAGGAAGGCGGGCGCGATGACGGCGGCAATCCAAACTCATGATTTGACTAAGCGGTACCGGAGTGTGCGCGCGCTCGACCACGTAAATCTTGAGGTGCAAGAGGGCGCAGTCTATGCCCTGGTAGGGCCTAACGGCGCCGGGAAAACAACGGGTATCAAAATTTTGATGAATCTGATCGGTGCAACCAGCGGAGAGGCCACAGTTCTGGGAATGGATTGCAAACAGATTCGCGGATTGTCTTACAGGCAGATCGGCTACGTTTCCGAAAACCAGGACATCCCCGAATGGATGAAGGTCGGTGCGCTTCTCAAGTATCTCAGCGAGTTCTATCCCACCTGGGATCGTCAACTGGAGAAGGCCCTGGTCAAACAGTTTGAACTCCCGCTTGACAGGAAAATCAAAGCGCTCTCGCGCGGCATGAAGATGAAACTGGCGCTGGCCAGCGCGCTCGCTTTTCATCCCAAGCTCATTGTCCTGGACGAGCCCTTCGGAGGGCTCGATCCACTGGTCCGGGATCAGTTGATTGAAGGGTTGCTGGAGCTGGCCGGAGAATCAACTCTGCTTCTTTCCTCGCATGACCTGGCAGAAATTGACAGTTTCGCAAGTCATGTAGGGTATCTCGAGGAGGGCAAGCTCCGTTTTTCAGAAGAGATGACCTCGCTGGCTGCACGGTTCCGGGAGGTCGAAATCACTTTTGAAACGGACAGCGTACTCCCTTCGCCCATCCCAGGGAATTGGCTGCAAGCGAAAGCCGCCGGCGGAGTGGTGCGTTTTGTCGAGAGCCAGTTTGATGATCAGAGGACTGGAGCGGAGATCCAAAGGGTCTTTGGGCATGTGAAAACCGTGGCGTTTCGAGCGATGAGTCTGCGCGCCATTTTTCTGGCCATTGCCAGAAAAACGGAAGCGGCCTAGGAGGGGGGCATGCGACTGATTCTCCACATTCTGAAGAAAGATCTGCGGCGTCACTGGCCAGAGATTCTCATCTCCCTGGGTTTGTTGGGGCTGTATGCGTGGGTGACGATTCAGGGCCCAAACAATCGATTCGTCGGAGCCCGGTTTCTATGGTTCCAGATCTCCGCGGAAACAGTACCTCCACTGATGATCTTTTTTTGGATTTTCCTCACCGTTCGTGTCGTTCAGGGTGAAACCCTAGTTGGCGACCGGCAATGGTGGGTAACTAAACCCTATGAATGGTGGACGCTGCTTGCAGCAAAGGAACTGTTCCTGGTCGTGTCTTTGGGACTGCCTCTGTTTTTCGTCCAATTATATCTGATGCGTCATGCAGGCTTCTCAGTCTTCCGTAACCTCTTGGGAATTCTGACTATGCAATTTGAGCTCGGCTTTGTCCTGTTCGTGCCCAGTGTCGCGCTCGGCAGTTTGACCAGAGGAATGGGGCAAGCGCTCATCGGAATCATTGTGGCACTTGTTGGCTTATGGGCAACGTTTACATTGCTTGAAAAAGTTCCCAGTAGTGGAATGTCGTCGGCCGTCGATGGCAGTGGCGAAATCACGGGAACGCTGGTTCTGGTGGCCCCCATCGGCGCGGTGATTTGGCAATACGCGCGGCGCAGGACTTGGGCTGCACGCGGACTCTTGGCGAGTGGTGTGGGGGCCGTCGTATTGATCACCGCAGTCACACCCTACGCCAGGTTCGTGGAGCGCAAATACCCGCTCGTCGAAGCGAGTGAGGCGCCGGCTCACTTTTCGATTGCACGTGTGAAGCTCAGTCCGAAAAAACAAAATGACCGGTTGAACTTTACATCCGACGTCTATCTGCGCATACCACTTCTGGTGTCCGGTATCGCCGAGGGGCACATGGTAGAGCTGGATGGAATAAAGCTCTCTGCGGAGACATCCAGTGGACCGAAATGGCTGCCCGGCTGGAAAGCGCAGTGGCTTCAATTCTGGAAGGAAGATGATACCAAGACCATTCTTTACGTTGGAAACCGGAAAGCTTACGAAAAGCTAAAAAACGAAAATGTCCGGTTGCAGATTGAGTTGGCGTTGACGGAGTACGAAGCAGACAAGGCGCGGGATCTGCTTCTGAAAGAAGGCGAATTCTCGGAACCGCAACTCGGAATCTGCAACTTGAATGAAAAACTTTTCTCGCAAATTGACTGCCGGCGGCCGTTTCAAACTCCGGCATTAGTAGCTACGTTCGATCCCGCAGGGGCCAAGTGCGGAACGGACGAGGACCCGGAGGATCTCCCTGAAGACAGGGTGTCGCATGCTTGGTTTCCCCCCCACGGCAATAATTCCCCGGATGCCGGATTGAATCCTGTGAATAACTACCAGATTACTTTTGGTTACAGGAGGCCGTTCTATTTCTCCGCGGAGAAGAGGCAATTCAAAACCGTGCACTTGTGCCCGGGAGCGGTGATTAAGCTAGCAGATCCCCAGGAGAAGAGGCATGTGCGTATCAAGCTGGATATGGATAATGTAAGACTTCGGGACTTAGTCGAAACAGGATTTGACTGGTAACATCACTTTTTACAGTTGCACTCCACTCTCGCCGAAGCGTCCCGTTTTCAACGATCCCTTGTCCGCCCAATCCCTTCTCCTCTAATCCTTTCCTCTCATCATCGTTAACCGACCCCCACCCCTAACCTCCATCGAATCATATCGCTACAAAATCCACAGGGGCAGGGGTCGCGCTTACCCTTCCCGCCCGCAAGTTCTTTGTTTGCTACACATTCGATACACCCAAGATTTCCAATCTGCTCACACGTGGCCAATCGCCCAAATCTAAGGTTTAGGGGAGGGAGGATTGACGGGCGTGCCGGATCCTTCCTTGAGCGTATGAATCGCATCGACGGCCAGGTTTTCAAAGCGTTCCACCAACCCGCTGGGCCAGCGTATCTGCACCGAATCAATCTTGGGCGCGGATCCGAGGCCAAAGTGAACGCGCATATCATTATTGGAGATGTAGCTCGAGCCGCTGCGCACTTCGTCGACAAGCGTGCGCACGCCGGCTCTCACGGTGATCTTTGCCCCAATGCCGTCGCGATTCGATTTCGTGCCGTCCGATCCGGAAAAAGGTCCGGAAGAAAACGACGTTCCAATCGTGTGAAACGCAATCCAATGATTGCTGTTGCGGACGGCGTTCACCAGCAGCATCGGCGGTGCGTTCATGTTGCTGATCACCGCAGACATGCGGCCGTCATTCCACAAATCGCCCGCGGCCAATCCGCGCGAAGAGCTCACCGCCGTGATTCCCGGCCCCGCATTGGCGGAAATATCGGTGAACGTTCCGTTGCCGTTGTTGTGATACAGAATCTTTGGCTCTCTGAAATTGCTGCCCAGGTGCTGGCTATCCACCTCGGGATAAACATGGCCATTGACCAGCAGCAGATCAGGCCAGCCGTCATTGTCCGCATCGAGGAACGTCACGCCCCAGCCGAGATACTGGGTGTTCAAGCCGAATCCCGCAGGAAAAGTCTTGTCTTCAAACGTGCCATCGCCATTGTTGTGGTAGAGCGTGGACGTATCGTCGGAAAAATTTGTCTTGAAAAGGTCCAGCCTCCCGTCGCCGTCGTAGTCGCCAACGGTGGAGCCCATTCCTGCCTGCTCGCGCCCGTCGTCATTAAAAGCGGCGCCCGCAACAACAGCAACATCGGTGAATGTGCCGTCGTGATTGTTGTGGTACAGGATGCTGGCGGTGCTGTCGCAGGCCACGAAAATATCCGGCCAGCCATCGTCGTCATAATCCAGCGTGGAAACGCTAAACGCGTAATGGCCGTTGGTCTGATCGATGTGCGCTTTCTTCGTAACGTCTTCAAACGTGCCGTTGCCAAGATTGTGATAGAGGATATTTTTTGCCCACGGCAGTCCGCGCGGCCCGCACATCACGGGAACACCCTTCCACATACAGGAAGGCTGCGCGCCCGGCGCAAAAGCAGTAGCTGAATCGTAGTCGACGTAGTTGGCGACGATTAGATCGAGTTTGCCGTCGCGGTCGTAATCGACGAAAGCGCAGCCGGTGCCCCAATATTTTCCGCTGCCCGCGACATGCGCTTTTTCGCTGACATCGGTGAATGTTCCGTCGCCGTTGTTGTGGTACAAAACGTTTTTTCCGTAGTACGTGACGTAAAGATCTTCGAAGCCGTCGTTGTCGTAATCGCCGACGCACACGCCCTGCCCCCAGCCGGTGTGAGTCAGCCCGGCTTTTTCAGTGACGTCGGTGAACGTGCCGTCGTGATTGTTGCGATAGAGGTGGCTCGTCGGCGCTTTGTCCGAAGGCAAGGCTTCCAGCGTCGTGCCATTCACAACGAAAATATCCGGCCACCCGTCGTTGTCGTAATCAAAAATGGCGACGCCCGTGCCGGTTGTTTCGATAATGTATTTTTTTCTGTTTTCTCCGCCGAAAATCACCGGCGCAACGAGCCCCGCCTTTTGCGCGATATCGGTGAAATGCACGATGGGCTTGGCGTTCGCGCCCTGGGACTTGCCGGCGCTGACGCTTGGAGAACTTACGGATTGCATGGAGAGCCAAGCGCAAAGCACAAGGAAGGAGAAAAGCCGGAGGAAAGAAAAGTCGGGAATCATCAAGGTCCAATGATAGCAAGGTCTGGTTGACATGCGTCCGCTCAGTATCTCCACCGAGAAGCTTGCGAAATGGCTCGCCGATGTGAACGTGCTAGTATTTTTGGGAACGCTCGGATGTCAATCGAATGAAAGTGATGTTCATTCATCGCTGGACGCTCGCCTTCCGATTCTGCTTTGCGCTCCTATTTCTGTGCTGCGCTGCTCCGTTGAAGTGCGCCACGCAATCCGCGAGTTCCGTGAAGGCGGATGCTGCTTCGCGGGCGAGCGCCACCTATCAGCACGGCATGTCGGCGCTGCAAAAGGGCGATCTGGTTTCCGCGCGCGCGGATTTCGAGAAAGTGGTGCGGCTTGCGCCGAACAGCCCGGAAGGACACAACTCCCTGGGCTGGGTATTGCTCGCACAGGGAGAAATCGATTCGGCAATCGTTCATTTCCGTGCCGCCGTGAAACTGAATCCTGATTTCGCGCTGGCGCACATGAATTTCTCCAGCGCGCTTTCGCGAAAGGGAGACGTGGCCGCCGCGCTGCGGGAAGCGAAAGAAGCGGTGCGGCTGGCGCGGGACGACTCCGAGACTCACCACATTTTGGCGCGCACCCTTGATTTTTCCGGTGATCTCGATGGCGCCATCGGCGAATTCCGCCGCGCGATCGAGCTGGAACCGAAAAGGGCGGAATTGCATGACGATCTCGGTGCCGTGCTGGTGCAGAAGTCGGACGCGCAAGGCGCAGCCGCCGAATTTTCCGAAGCGCTGCGGCTGCAGCCTGATTTCGCCCAAGCGCATTTTCATCTCGGCGTTTTGCGTTACCAGGAAAGATCCCTCGAAGAAGCCGCGCAGCACCTTCAAACAGCAGTGCAACTGAATTCCGCTGAACCGGGGGCCCGCTATTATCTTGCTCAGGTTTTTAAGAGCAAAGGCGACGCGGCTGCGGCGATCCGCGAGTTGCAGACTTGTGTCGAATTAAATTCAGATTATCCTGACGCGCAAAACAGCCTGGGGCTGCTGCTGCAACATAGTGGCGAGATGGAGCAAGCCGTCAAAGCATTTCGCCAGGCGGTGAAATCACAGCCGGAAAATCCGGACGCGCACAATAATCTTGGGCTAGCTTTTTTGCAGACGGGCGATGGTGCCGGCGCCATCGCTGAATTTCAAACCGCAATCCGTTTACGGCCCGACGACAGCGGATACAAAGGGAATCTGGGCGCAGCGCACTTGCAAGTTGCGGATTTCGACGCCGCCATTTCTGAATTCGAAGCAGCGCTCAAACTCTCGCCTCAGGATGCAACCCTGCACTACGATCTTGGGCTCGCGCTCAAGCTGAAAGACAAATTGCCGGAAGCCATGGCCGAGATGCGCAAGGCCGCGGAGTTGGACCCCGGGCAAGCGGACGTGCATTACACGCTCGGAGTGACGCTCTGGCAGCAAGGGGATTTTGCCGCGGCCGCGGAGGAACTCCGCTCTGCGATTCGCGCGAAGCCGGATTATGCGGAGGCGTATTATACGCTGGGAACGGTCTTGAAACAGAAGGGCGAGCTGCAAGATTCCGCGTCGGCTTTGCGAGAAGCTATCCGTTTGCAGCCGGATTTCGCGGGCGCTCATACCACTTTGGCAACCGTGCTCCGCCAGCTTGGAGACGCCGAAGGCGCTGCAGCAGAAAGCAAAACGGGAGCGGATATCGCGAAACAGAAGACGAGCGAGCAGGCGGCGCTCTTCGCCACAAATTCGGGCCGCCGGCTACTCAACGCGGGGGATCTCGATGGCGCCATTTCGCAATTCCGGGCGGCGATCCACTTTTCGCCAAACTATGCCGCGGCGCATTTTGAGCTAGGGGTAGCTCTGCGACAGCAGGGAAAAATAAAAGACGCGCAAGAGGAATTCCAGAAGGCGGTAACGCTCGATCCGAGTCTGAAGCCGCCAGCAACAAAGAAAAACTAGAAGGGCTCAGACGGACCGATCACTAAGGCGGAAACTGCTGAAACGGAGTTCGAATCGATGCGGATTAAACAGGTCCTTTGCGGAGGGCGATGATTTCCGATCCGACCGGAACGCCTTTGGCAACTTTCACGCGAATCACCGCCTCGAACGGTTTGAGTTCCCCTGAGTTCGATACCGAAAGCCGCAAAAGCAGTTGTTCAAGAGAGTCCTGCTGGCAGACATACTCGACGGCGGCCTGCGTGCCGATGGTGGTGGCGCCCGCGAGAATCAGGACGGAATGCGCAGGATTCAATCCTCGCTTTAATGCGATGACCGAATAGTCCTCGGTCAAGGTCTCGTCAGGCGGAGTGGGGAGAAACTCCTTCGGCTCGCCCGACTCGGGATGAAAATTGACGATTTCCATGGTGCCCGTGCGCGGTCCAGAAGTGATTTGTTTGAAGGCAAATTCCTGCGTGTTTGGTAGTTCCAGAAGCGTTAGATTCTCCGAAGGGGAGCCAATGAAGATGAGATCGTTGTTCTTGGCATCATCCAGGGAAAATAGGCTGCCACGCTTGACGCGAATTTGCTGACGAAGTTTTTCGAAAACAGTATCCAGAGCGTGCACCGCCAGCACTTCCCCGACTCCCGTATAGTGATCCAGAATCACCGCACCTGAATCCTTGGTGCGATTGTAGTAGCGCATGCCAACGTAGGGCCGGCCGACAAAGGCTGCGTTACTGAAGATGACCCACGGCTCCTGCGATCCGGTGAGAAAGCCTCTCCAGAAAACGTGGAAAGCGACAGGCACATCAGGGCTGTCGCCGGCCGCCCGGGCTTCCGTGGTTCTGCGGTTGAGGAAGCGGTCGGTTGCGACGGCGACCGCGGAGGCAAGAATGACGGAAAGTGCAACGACGGCGATGATCCAGGCACGCGAGGTCCGGCCGTTCACCTCTGAATTGGCTGGCGGCTCGTGAGAAGTAGTCGTGTGGTTGCGTCCCGCACCGTGAGGACGCGGATGGAACGTTAGGGCATAAGTGCCTTTCGGCAGTTCCACCATGATCGGATCGTCCGCGCCCTCCGAAGCATAGTACTCAGTCAGCTTGGTGCGGAGACGGCCAGCCTGGACTCGCACCGTGGAATCGACATGGGGATCGAAGCCCTGTTGGCGCCCGAAGACCTCCGTCGCGATTTGATACTCCTTCGGGGAGGCCCCTGGGTGTTCCAAGGAATGAGACGCCAGATAACGGAGCAGCTTGCAAAGGGATTCGGAACCGTGCAAGGCATGGCTGCTGAGAAGTTTTTCGATTTGCTCATGGAACAGAGCTCTCTCAGTCATGGAAACCACCGCGAGGGATTGTAACACCAAAGTAACACCTGCGCATCTCTGTGTGAAGACACAGCTTAAACCGCGTAACCGTATCAGACCCTTGGAGACTATCCAAGTAACGCAAAAACCTGATACAAGCCATCACAAATACACGCTGACTCCAGTTTGGTGTCAGCGCCCTCCGCGTGGGGAAGTGTCAAAGCGTTGAAGGGATAGCGGTTGGGTTTGGCGTAGCGAGATTCAGGTCGAGGAGTTTGGGGGCTGTTCACTGCTAACTGGTCGGTTGGTTCGGCTGCCGCATTCCCATTTTTATACTGAAACGCGCCTGGGTAACGAAACCGTGGCTGACGCAACGTCGCGCTGTTTGCCGAACTAGCTGAAGAACGCAGTGCATCGGCTGCTCATGGGGCAAGCGATTGGATTCGAATTGGCAATGGGTTCCAAGTAGGAAATAGCGGTCAGGAGGGGTGGAATGAGAAGGCTAGCGACACTGGGGTGGATTCTAGTTCTTTGCCTTGCAGTTGGGTTTGGCGCAAACACGGCATCAGGTCAGGCCGTGTACGGCAGCATTATTGGCACAGTGACGGACCCGCAGGGGAACGCCGTAGCGGGAGCAAAAGTCACAGTGACCGACATCACCAAGGGGACGAGCGAAGCGACAACCACGAATGACAGCGGGAACTTTTCCGTAATTCACCTCATTCCAGACACCTACAAGGTACACGTCGAGGCTTCGGGCTTCAAAGCGTATGACGTGCCAAGCGTGCTGGTACAGGTGGATACGACGACGCGCGTCGATCCGCAATTGCAGGTTGGCGAGGTCACGCAGTCTGTCGAAGTCACAGGCGAGGTACCTCAGCTCAAAACGGACCGTGCTGATGTTTCGCTCGATTTTAGCTCGGATTACGTTGAGAAACTCCCACTCGTAAACCGAAACTTTCAGTCGCTGTTGCTCTCCGCTCCCGGGACGCAGCAAATCGGCTGGAGCCACG
This sequence comes from Acidobacteria bacterium 13_2_20CM_2_57_6, assembly GCA_001917435.1. Taxonomy (GTDB): domain Bacteria; phylum Acidobacteriota; class Terriglobia; order Acidiferrales; family UBA7541; genus Acidiferrum. Next base: position 9,801 of record MNEA01000055.1, on the reverse strand, counting down.
CGGCCACGGAGAACCCGCAAGGCTCGCAGCAGACGTTCGTCCAAGGCCAGCACTTCAGCGGCACGGGCTACGAACTGGACGGGACCGACAATCAGGATCCGATACTTGGCATCATTATCATCAATCCTAACTTGGACTCTGTGGAAGAAGCGAAGATTACGCTAATGAACTACGACGCTGAATTCGGTAAGTCCATCGCGGGCTTGATGGTGGCATCAACCAAGTCCGGTACCAACGATATCCATGGCAGCGCTTTCTGGTTCCGGAACTCCGATGCCACGCAAGCGAGGAACCCTTTCAATCAGGCGCCAGGTGTGGCGCTGCCCCATTCGAAGTGGAATCAATTTGGCGGCTCGGTGGGCGGAGCAGTCATCAAGAATAAATTGTTCTATTTTGCGGATTACCAGGGAACGCGGCAGGCCAACGGAGTCACCAATAACATAACCATTCCAGACGCCAAGGTGTTGAGCACCTGCACGGCCACGACGGGTATGTGCGATTTAAGCGATTACCTCGGTAAAGTCTCTAATGGGAATGGCCAAGTTTATGACCCTGCGACAGGGAACGCCAATACAGGTGCGGGACGCACTCCATTCGCGGGAAATCTGATTCCGGTGGGCCGATTGTCCCCGGCTGCCGTGGCCATGTTAAAGCTTTTCCCGGCGCCGATTAACGGTAACTTGACCAACAACTTTTTCGGCTCTGGTTCGGGTCCTTTTCACGGAAACTCTTTTGACGTGCGCGGTGACTACCAGGCACCTGGGAACCTGCATATCTTTGGCCGTTACACACGGGCTTACTATAGCCTTACCGGAGAACCCAATCTGGGCATCGGACTCGGCGGCGTAGGTGGAGGAGTCGGAGGACTTAGCGGCAGCTCTATCATTCATAACCATAGCCTGGCGGCGGGATTCGACAAGGCCATCAGCACCACACTACTTACCGATTTCCGGTTCGGCTGGTTCCAGTACAATCCGCATTCGATCAAGCCGGACGCAAGCGTTGCGGCTGCGGAAGCCTTGGGACTGCATGGGCTGAACATTTCGAGCGATTCCTCGACAGGAGGCCTACCGGCATTCAAGTGGGACAGCGGGGACAATAAGAATACGCAGTTGACGGACTTTGGCGACGGTCTGGATCCTTCCCGTTGCAACTGCCCGCTGATCGAGAATGAACATCAATACCAGTTCGTGAACAACTGGACAAAGATCAGTGGCAACCATGCCATGAAATTTGGAGTGGACCTTCGCTTTGCGCACAACCTGCGCTTTCCCAGCGACGCCAATCGAACGGGCGAGCTATCCTTCAGCCATAAACAAACGTCGCTATTTGACCCGGTCGCGGGAAGCAACACGGGCGGGCTCGATTTAGCGTCATTCCTTTTGGGTGATGTTTCCCACTTCGAGCGCTTCGCCAGCGTGAGCCAAACTGCGGCAGAAAGTCAGAAGCGCTTTTTCCTGTATGCCCAGGATCAATTCCGGTTGACCAACAAATTAACGATCACTTACGGAATTCGGTGGGAGGACTATCTCCCTGAATCTGTGAACGCCAAGGGCAACGGAGGTTTCGCAAACCAAGAACAAGGCGTCATCCGTGTAGGCGGTTTCGGCCCGTACGGATTAAACGGCAACATAAGAAACTATCTCGGCGCATTCGGGCCGCGAGTAGGCATCGCGTACCAGCTTAGGCCAAAGACTGTCGTTCGCATCGGCTACGGCCGCAGTTTCGACATTGGAGTCTTCGGGTCGAACTTTGGTCACGCCGTGACGCAGAACCTTCCCGTCCTCGTTCATGAGGCGATCAGCGCGCATGACATCAATTCTGCGAATATCAATGACAACGTTCCGGTCTACCAGATGGATTCTGCCACGGGGCCACAGCCCGCGCAGTTCCCAGCCGTCCGTGCTGACGGCACGATTCCATTGCGGGGACCACAGAACGCCGTGGATCCGCGAATTCGTCCCACGGTGCAACGCCCCGCTGCCATAGACATGTGGAACGCAACGGTCCAGCGCCAGTTGACATCCACGATGACGGTGGAAGTGGCTTACATCGGGAATAAAGGCACGCACGGGTTCGCCGGTGACGGGCCCACATATAACGCCAATCAGAGAAGCATCGTTGGTTTTGGCAATCCACTCATAGCTCCGGACAGCCGGCGTCCCTTCTTCAACCGTTTCACCTATTCTGATTGCTCTGTCTCCCAGGGAGTCTGTGGCCTGGCGAATGTTCTGCCGGCGGATATGCTGACTTGCTGCTCGTCGGACATGGGGAACTACTTTGGCATGGATGCAAGCAGCAACTACAATGCGTTGCAGCTCAAAGTCGAAAAGCGATTTTCGCAGGGACTGCAATTCGTCTCGCATTACACGTGGTCCCGCGCGAGATTCTATGACAACAACTATTACGCCATCGATCAGACAGTCGCCTATGGCCCCATGAACGTGAACCGCAATCACGTATGGGTAACGAACATCCTTTACGAGCTGCCGTTCGGCAAGGGCAAAAAGTACATGAGCGGCGCCAGCACTTTGACGGACTATGCCATCGGCGGATGGAGACTGACCAGTATCACCAACTGGAGCGGGGGTTTGCCGTGGACTCCAAGCTATAGCGCGTGCGACAAGGATCAGGACGTGGGTGTTTGCCGCCCCAATCGAGGTTCTGGCTCGTTTCCTCTTGCTGTCAAAAGAGACTCTAACGGGTTCCTCACGTGGTTCACACCGAACCCAACCATGGGGGTCGGCGGTTCTGGAGGGGGATTCTCTCGTCCGACCGCTGGCACACTCGGCAACATCGGGTTGGACTCATTCCGCGGACCGCACCTATTTACGTCGAATCTCTCGCTCGCGAAGAACTTCCGCATCACCGAGCGCTACAAGGCGGAGTTCCGCATGGACGCGAACAACATCTTCAACCACCCTGTCATGGGCTTCAACTACACCCAAGGCAATCTTTGTATCGATTGCGCTGGGTCCGACGCCGGACGAATTACTAACATCGAAAATAACACGTCCATGCGGCTGCTGACGTTTGGACTGAGATTCTCTTTCTAACAAAGACAAAAAGACGCCTTACCACCCCGACGGGGAGCCCTCACGGGCTCCCCGTTTTTTATGTTCTAATCGTTGTGTAGGCACTGCCGGAAGTTTCTAATGCTACGGTTCCGAATTCGTCTGAGTTGCCTCCTGACCGGCGCGCTTGCCGTCTGCGCCGCGCTGCATGCGGAATCGCCGGCCCCACAGGACGCGCCAAAACAGAATGGTTCAACTTCGAGTGCGTCGCCGGCGCCGCGGTACGCCAGCGTCGAGCAAGCTACTCGCTTGATGCAACAAGGAAAGAACGATGAAGCGCTGCAGCTTCTCGAGGGCATTGCCGCGGCGGAGCCCTCGCGGCGCGGAATCGTGCGCGAAATCGGCATCGCTTATTACCGGAAGAGCGATTTTCTGAAGGCCGCGGCCAGCTTCAAGAAGGCATTGGAGGAAGACCCGAGCGACAACGAAGCGACGCAGTTGATGGGACTTTCGTATTACCTTGCCGGGCGGCCTGCGGAGGCCATCGGGCCGCTGGAAAAAGCGCAGACTTGGTATCCCAGCGCGAATGTGGACGCTTCCTATATTCTCGGGATTTGCTACATCCAGACGAAAGATTACGCCAACGCGCGCAAGGCCTTCGCGAAAATGTTTGGCGTGCCCGCGGACTCGGCCGCCAGCTACCTCTTCACGGCGCGCATGCTGCTCCGGCAAGATTACGATCCCGTCGCCGAGGAATATGCGAAGAAGGCGGCGGAGCTCGATGCCAAGCTGCCGCGAGTGCATCTGCTGCTTGGCGAGCTTTATCTCTACAAGTCGCGCCTGCCGGAAGCCGTCGAAGAGTTTCAGAAAGAACTGCAGCTGAATCCGGGAGACGCCACCGTCTATTACAGACTGGCGGACGCTTATACCCGGCTGCAAAAATATGAGGAGGCTGAAAAACTTTTGCAGCGGTCCATCTGGTTGGACGCGACTTCGACGGGGCCGTACATCCTCATGGGAAAAGTGCTGGAGAAAAAAGGAGAGACCGCCCTCGCCGTGCGAGCATTGCAGCGCGCCCTGGCAATGGATCCCAACAATCCCATTCCTCACCATCTACTCGGACAGGCTTACCGGGAACTAGGCAGGACGGAAGACGCGGAGCGCGAACTGAAATTGTCAGAACAGTTGCAGGTTCAGAAAGACGCGAAACCCTGATCGCGGGATTTCACGCAATTAGAGAAATAGTGCGGCCGCCTTCCCCATGCCGCAAACATGTATTCTTAGTGCGTCGCAGCCGCGCTGCTGCCCTGTTCGCTGGAAAGCTTCTGTACTAGCTCCGCAGGCAGGTCGTGCAAGAGTTCCAGGAACACCCCGTTTGTCCAGCCAAAGCCCACTATGTTCATGTGATAGCCGGCGGTCACCTGGGTTTCGGACGAGCGCGTGACGGCGTTATATTTTTCCCGAATGGTTCCGTCCTGCCGGAAATTTTCCGCCACCGTGGAGAGAAACTCGTACGAGACGCGGTCGGCTTCCTTGTTGAATCCATATTTTCGCAAACCTTCGTCGGCAATCAGCTGATCCGGCGCCCAGGCGTAAGGGAAGTCCCACTGGCCGCCTGTTTCGTGCGGACTCATGACCAGCCCGCCGGGCTGCTCAAACGTGGGGAGATGCTTCACCAGCGCTTGCGCCTGCTCCGGGGTTGCGATACCGGCCCACAGTGGGAAAAAGGTCGTCACATAATCGTAGGACGATTGCGCTTGATGCACGAAATCATAGTCCACAAACAGGCCGCGGCGGCTATTCCAGAGGTACTTCTGGATCGCCGCTTTGCGCTCTTCCGCGCGCTTCTGCCACTGTTCTGCATCTTCCTTGTGGCCCAGAATCTTACTAATCTCTTCCAGATCCGTTTCGGACTTGTAGAGCAGGCTGTTGAGGCAGACCGGTGCAAAATGATGCGTGCCCGCTCCATACGGGCCAAAGCGGAACGAAATGTCATAACCGGATTCACGCATGGAGCGGTCGCCCTTGTAGAAGTCCGCACTCAAGGCCACGTCTGAGGCGACGGTGCAATCCGGTTTGGCTGTCGTGCGGGCGACATCGCATACCTGAAGCGAGTAGGTCGAACCGGCGACAGACGAGGCGGTTTGCCCCGATGCTTTTCTGACGACTAGACTCTGATCCACATCCGGATGAGCCAGGATGTAGGCCACAACTTCTCGATAGTGGCCTGTTTCATCCTTCACGCTTTCGGGCGCGGGGCCATCTCCAAAATCGAAATAGCGGGAAAGTTCTGTGGACCCTGCGAGGTGAGGCTCGACAACCCACAGGCTGTGATCCTTGACAGCCAGTTGGTAAGCCTTCTCGAGCCACTTGTGATCTTCGTGGCCCGCGGCCTTCTGCGCACCGTAGACGCCCAGAATCATCGAAGTCAGGAAGGGCGGCTGGGACCGCGTGAGGTAATAGGTGCGGTTGGCGTTCAAGACAGCGCCGTAATGCTCGACCTCGAACAGAAAATTGTTGACCATGTCCCGGGCAAGATCGAGCCGGCCATCGCGAAGAAGTCCCACGACGATGAAGTAGCTGTCCCATCCGTACATTTCATTAAACCTTCCGCCGGGGACAACGTAACGGTTCTCCAGGTAAAGCAAGCCGGGAGGATCGATGGATTGGGCGGCGCTCGCTCCCAGATGACTTGCGGACGGAGGCAAGCTTCTGACTTGAATCCTGCAGCGAGTCTCGAGTTGCTTCACGGATTCCGGCATGGGAAAGTCGGCGGGAAGATAGAGCTGTGGCGCGGTGGTCAGTTTGGTATCGCTGAAAGTGGCGCAGTCAGAAAGAGATCGGGAGAGAGTGTTCCATCCCGCGGAGATATAAGAGCGAATTGGTTCGAGTCCGGTGCTTGCGTCTTTGTGAGACTGCTGCGCCGGAATGGTAGCCGGAGTCAGCGCGAGGAGGACAGTCAAAAGGAGCAGCCGCCATCGCTTTGCAGAGGGCCAAAGCAGAGCTGTGAGAGACGAAAGGACGCTTCCGGGGTGCATGTACTGAGTGAGCATAAACGGTAGCAAGTCGTTTAGCAACAAGAGTTTGCAGGGAAACAAGGGCGTGGTTATCTTGCCCTTTTTGGCGCTGTGTTCGCATGTGTCACGACCAAGTTTGAGACCACTCACCCAGTGCTCGTCCCGAGCCTGCCACGAACCGTTGACCTTTCCATAACCACCTACTTGCATCTACTTACTTTAGTTTCTTGGTCCGCAACTTGGTTCGGACTCGAATGCAGCCAGTTTAGCTTGCCGCGCCGCGCCACAGTGGCCCTCGCTTTGCGATCTGACATCCAACCAGAATTGCAAGGCTCCCCCGAGTTTCAAAAGAGATTCCCTCACAACATGGGATTCATCACCCTCTCAGGTGTAGGTTCAACGCCTCTCGCACCCAAGCCGTGTTTCTACATCGACCATTTCTGCGGGCTGTGCGGCGGCGGGCGAACCTAATAAGGGTGCCTAAAGCTAGAGCAACCTATTCTGGTTGCTAATTAAATACATACACAACCTAATTTGCTTGCCACACATACTCCCGATGATTGTGCACAATGGCTCGAATCGGCCGCTATTTTGCACAGTTCGTGCACAGTGGACCACAATTGAGAGATTGGAGCAGAGATGAATCTCGTAAATGCTTTGCACCTTTGGGAAATGGTGGACGTGACCGGGATCGAACCGGCGACCCCCTGCTTGCAAAGCGAGAAAACAAACTCTATCTTATTGGTTCGCTTGGCTTTGTTCTGTGTCCTAGTACCCGGTTTTCGACCTAATTTGGCAGCCCTTTTTTGTTACTGGTCCCAAGATGGACCCAAATTTGATGACTGCCTGCCTAACAGTCAATTTTGATCATCGACTTTTGCACCTTTTTTCCGGCATCCGGACCCTCATTGGACCCAAGTCTTGTACGCTGCGCGGCACGCTGCCGAAAGCTTTATCGTGATGGACCTAATCGACTGGCGCCCCTCCGGGGCTAGTTGCTTGGGCAGCAGAGGGTATGGTCTTTCCGCCTTGTAGGTACAAACTGACTAGGGCGGAAACATCGGAGCATCTTTCTTTTCCGGTTAGGTGGTCGTTTAGAACCCTCCTCATATAAACGTCGTCATACCAATTCGGAATTTTTCTCAGATTGAAATCGTCGACATGTACGTCCGTAAAGCATAGGGCTGCACTTTGAAAATTGGCAGCCGTGACCGGATCGTTAGCCGGCGCAGTGGACACGATCTGGCCAACCACAAGGCTATCGAAAAGAATATGCCCAGTACTTTCGAATTGAGGGAATCCCCTGGTTTTCTTGAAGTGCGCTTTCGCCTCGATCCAAATATGGAAGGGAGCCGGAACGCAGGTAGCGTTATGCAAACTGGGATCATACAGCGTCAACTCATCGCCGCCCTCCTGGACAGTGAACGGGAATGCCTTGCCAAGGGCTGGCGCTGCCCCGTCCTTAAGGGTGGGAAGGTCCAAGACGCTGCAGGGATCGATTGTCCGAGTGAAGAGCGCCTGGACCGTTGCTGCCTCCCGCCTTTCCGATGGGCTTTTCTGCGCCAGCGCTGAGGATGTCGCAGCAGGGAATTGCGCCATCGACTGAGACTTGATGCGTCTTGAAGTTGGAATAGACGCCTTGGCCGACCCTGAGCGATTTCAGCATCGACGCGTCCTTCACCGCGAACTGAAAGGATTGGCCGCTGCTGCTGACCTTGGCGGTAACCACGCCCCTTGCGGCGTCGACGCTGGTGACCTCGCAGCACGGTAGGCCCGGCTTGACCGCGCTGCCGAGGTCTTGCCCCGTCGCAATGTTCCCCACGCCTCCGGCCTTGCCCATGCTAGTGATGTTGCAGCAGGGCTGCACTCCATCGACTGAAACCTGGTGCGTCTGGAAGTTGGCATAGACACCCTGTCCCACTTTCAGCGACTTCAGCAACGCAGCATCGTTAACGTTGAACTGAAACGTTCGGCCGCTGGCCTTATCCTGCGCTGCGACGAAGCCGGTGTGTGGATCTATGGCCTGAATGGGGCAGCAGGGCCCGGCTGTACTCTTTGCCGGCGACGATTTCGGCGTGCTCCGATCCGCAGGCGTGCCAATGCCGGGGCCCGAGCTTGAGCTGGGGCTGGCCGAAGGCAGGGCATCACCTGGTACCTGGTAGTGTGTGTTCAGGCTGACGGTGGTATTTCGGGCAGGGAACTTCCGACCGTGTTGGTCCTTCAGCGGTGTGCCCAAAAGGCTGTAGGTCGCTTTGCCGTGATAGGTGTGGCTAATCGAATTACCGGAATGAGGCGGCGCCGTATCCGACACCGACGGCGAACTGCCGTCACCCCAATCCACCTGGTAGGCAATTGGATCGTTGTAAGGATAGCAGGGGCGCATCTGCAGGGTGTAGGTGCTCGGGTAGTCGGCAACCGGCGACGTGTTCCCCGCGATCAGCGGGCTGAGGGCCGAGGACTCGCCGAGCACAAGGAAGCCTAGGTGCTTTTCCCAATTGTACAAGATCCAGTCGGCGCCGACCCAGTCCTCGGGGAAGATTCCGCTGGGGTCTAAATCCGCCAAAGCGGGCGACCAAGCTTTGGCGCGAATGTCCAAACCGAAATCAAGGTCGCCGGTGACGGCCGAGAGGTCAGGGCCTTTCTTGGAGCACGGTCCGTAATAAGCCCACAGATCAGCTTTGACATATGGCGCCGGCCCGAGCTTTGCTACGGCGAGGGGCGGCACCTCGCTCAATATGTCCCCGGACAACCCGACGGTGACCATGAGCCCGCCGAAGAGATAGGGCTTGATCACCCCTCTCAAGCCTTGCGCGGCGAAATCGAGCTCGCGCGTAATGCTCAAGGGGGTCTGGCTGAATGAGCTCGAGTTGCTGCAACCGCCCATGGTACAGTTCACCTGAAGACTCCCCGTTCTGCTGCCGCTGACCGCGTACTTGACTGTAACCAAGTTGTCGGCTTCGAGGTGAATCACCGCATCCGCGAAGGCGTCCAGTTCGACGTAGACGGGAATGCCGGCGGCATCGAAATGAGGCTCAGCCAACTTTATTTTTCCCAGCTCCCATTCAAAGTCATGCGTGAGATTGACCTGCGCATCGATGTCGATGTTCGTTCCCAGGGTCAGTGTTCCCGAACCCGAGACTCTCTTGAACTTCAAAGCAATCGGTGCGCAAAATTCTTGATGCACCCTGAAGTCCAGGCCGAGGGCCGCGCTCCCCTGGACGGGGAACGCCACTTTGAATTTTCCGGTCACGAAACCGTTCTCCCCCGGCTCATTCTCCATGGTCAACGAGAACAACTGGCCGGTGGTGGCGAAGCTGACCGAGGCCTGCTTGCTTACCGTGTGCCAACCGAAACAATCACTGGCACTGGTGGCCATCAATCGCGGCGCCCCGGGCAAGACTTGCTTGATGGGGAGGCGTTTATCGGGCGTGTCCCCTGGTTTCTGCTGCCTTTCGTATTCTCTCTGCAGTTCGCCACTTGCCCATTTCTCTGCGTTCGCCCTGCTAACCATATACAGCGTGTCTCGCGGATCAGAGCTCCTAGCGTCGGCGAGTAGCGAATCCTTAACAACCTTAGGGAGCGGGGACTCTTCGAGACCCCGAGTGCCGGCGATGTGATAGACCTCGAACCGCGAGTAGGTTTTCCCCTCGAACACTCCGCTGAGGCGGTGGAGTTGCCAATGCCGGCCTTTGGAAACGAGCTCGATCCCGGGCGGGGCCGCCGTGCTTCTTTGCACCGGCGTCATCATCCGCGGCTTCTTTCGCTGGGTG
>MNEA01000033.1 GCA_001917435.1 Acidobacteria bacterium 13_2_20CM_2_57_6 | reverse complement strand
AAGCTCAAGAACGGCGACTTGCTGAGAGCCGCTGAGGAAGCCGGGTTCGAAGTGTTGGTCACTCCCGACAAAAACATCCGTTACCAGCAGAATCTAGAGAATTACACAATTGCGATCGTCGTTCTGGGAAATCCGCAGTGGCCCGTGTTGCGTCATCATGTGGATCGAGTCGTAGCGGCCGTAAACGCTGCGAAGCCCGGCACTTACTGCGAGGTTGAGATTCCGGAACGGTGAAGGGTGAAGGATGCTTAGTGCGCTCGATCTTTCGTCTTGTCCACCACCACGCCGCCGGCTTTCATGACCCAACGCACATTGTTGATGGCTACGTTGATGTATGCCAGTGGATCGCCTTCCACGGCTACAAGGTCCGCGAAATAACCCGGAGCGACGGCGCCGAGTTCTTTTTCTTTATCCAATAATTCGGCGGCGTTGGTGGTAGCCGTGCGCAGCGCCTGCTCGGGAGTCATTCCGGCTTTGACAAACCAGCCCAATTCCCGCGTGTTCTGCCCAAACATGGTGTAAATCGCGTCGGATCCCATGGCGAATTTCACTCCGGCTTTATGCGCCTTGCGTGCGGTCTCCAGGTTGCGCTCAATGAACGCCTTGGTCTTTTCCTGAAAACCGTTCGCATAGCCAATCTTCTGCCAGCTATCCAGGTAGTAGCGGTTGTGATCGATCGTCGGAACATAGAACGTTCCGCGCTTCGCCATCTCCTGAATCGTGGCGTCGTCCATGTCCGTCGCGTGTTCCAGAGAATCGGTCCCTGCGCGCACGGCGTCGCGCGCACCATCCGGGCCGTACGAATGAATCGCAATCTTTTTCCCAAACTTGTGTGCGGCATCGACAGCCGCTTTGATCTCTTCATAGTTGTACGTCTGGAAGCCGGTTACATCATCATCCGTGCCGGTTGAAGCGTACATTTTGATCACATTCGCGCCCGCGGCAATCTGTTGCCGCACAACTCTCAGAACTTCCGGCACTCCGTCGGCGATGCCGCCCGCCGGCGGATTGATCCCCGGCTTATACGGCGTGTTCGTGATGTAAAGTCCGTATCCACACACAAACATACGGGGACCAATCATTTCCCCGCGATTGATCAAGTCGCGCATCGCGATGTCCATATATTGATCCGCGCCGAGATCGCGTACCGTCGTCACGCCTGCTTCCAGCGTGCGCATAGCGCCTTTGCGGGCGAGAAAGACCTCCACAGCAGGAGGGTTGGTGGTGAGCTGCTTGAGCATCGGTTCGCCGGGAGTCTCGTCCGTGTAAATCGTCATGTGCGTGTGCACATCGATCAGTCCGGGCAATCCCGTATATTTCGACAGATCAATCGTCTCCGCGCCCGCAGGGATCGCCGAACCATCGGTCGTGACGTTGCGAATGCGGTCCCCCTCCACGATCACAATGGCGTTGGCCCAAAGCCTCCCCTTGGCATCCCAAAGCTTTCCAAATCGCACGGCTTTGATGGCCTTGACCGTCTTGGCGCCGGTCCTTTCCTGCGCGTAAATTCCAGCCGCACATGCTGCACCGAGAACCGCCGCCAGCAGAACCCTCTTCGTTTTCATGGCACACCCACCCCTTCGTCCCATAAACACACGCTGAATGATGCCAGTTTTCTAATTCAGTTGTTGATGGAATGCAATCGCGAAGAACTGCGCTTACTGCTGACGGCGAAGCGGCTGAGTGGGTGTGGTATTTTGCAGGGAGGAAGCGCTCACCGGAAGTATGGGCGGCGCAACTCCCGCCGTCTGAGAGCCAAGACCCAATTGCTGAAGGGTTTTCGCATCCAGCTTGCCGGAGGGATTCAGCCCATGGGCTTCCTGGAACTTTCTCGTCGCTTCAATCGTCGAAGCGTCCCACTTCCCGTTCGGCTTCCCTGTGAACGAACCGTCTTTCGCGAGCGCCTGCTGGATCTCGGAAATGCGTTCAGGGGTGGGAGCTTTCTGCCCCCGCTCCCGCCGGCTCGATCGCCTGGAAGTTCTTTTCCCGCGCGACGCCCCGGCAGCCTTGGAAGACGTCTTCTTCGGCGTAGCCGCCTGGGCTTGCGCAGAGCTCGCAAACACACCCAGCCCCGCCGCCAGCAGCAGCGTCAGGGCCAGGTTGGTCGCTTTTTGGACTCGCATAGTAATTTGTTTGGTTTCGCTCAGTCGTTAGTGCCGCAACTATTGCTGAGCGTCAGCCGGTACCTTGCCCGACAAATAGAGCGTCAGCACCCGGTCGCTGTCTTGCCGGCGAAAAACCTTGAAGACGACGTCTTCGCCATGCTTCAGCTTCGCCACCGCCTTGCGGTAATCAGCCACCGAGGTCACCGCTTCGCCGTTGATCGTCGAAATTACGTCGCCGCGGCCAAAGCCCAGGTCATCGGCAAAAGACGCGGGCTCGACCTCCGTCACCAGCACGCCCTTTTGCCCTTCCATGCCGACGCGATGCCCGCGCTCTGGAGTCAACTCTTCCACATGCAGGCCGAACTCCGGCGGCACTGTTTCACCGGGCTGATCGCCCAGGCGGCCCGCGGTATTAGGGAACACTCGCGTGCGGTCTCCCACCTCGGCAGTCGCTTCCTTCTGCGCGCGGTCGCGAATATAGGTTAGCTTCACCTTGCTGCCGATGGGCGCTTGCGCAATCGGATTCACCAGGTCATTTCCAGTCTTTACGGGCTTCCCGTTCACGCTGGTGATCACGTCACCGCCCTTCAATCCGGCCTTCTCCGCCGGACTGCCCGGCTCGACACCTTCTATAACCACGCCGTAAGGAGCACCCAGCGATTTCAGCGTAATTGTGTTGGTGCTCAACTCTTCCTGAAAGCTTACGCCGATGGACCCGCGTGTCACCCGCCCTTGCTTGATGATCTGGTCGTAAACGTTGATGGCTGTCGTAGACGGCAACGCAAAGCCCACGCCTTCATATCCGCGTCCGCCCGTGATAATTGCGGTATTGATTCCGATGACTTCGCCGGCCAAATCCACCAGCGGCCCGCCGGAATTCCCCGGATTGATAGCTGCATCCGTCTGCAAGAATCTCTGGAACTGATGTCCGATGCCGCCGCGATCCTTGGCGCTGATGATGCCCGCAGTCACGGTGGCTTGCAGTCCGAAGGGACTGCCAATCGCGAGGACCCAGTCGCCGACTTGTACTCCATCTGAATTCCCAAGCTTGGCGATGGGCAATTCCTTGTTGGCGTCAATCTTGATTACCGCCAGGTCCGTGTCTTCATCCACGCCGACAACTTTGGCGGTGTAGCGCGTCGTATCTCCGTTCAATTGCACTTGAATCTTCGTAGCCTGCTCGACGACGTGGTTGTTGGTCAGGATATACCCGCGCTTGTCTACGATCACGCCGGAACCCAGGCTGCGCTCCGCTTGCGGAGGTCCATCTTGCCGGCCGTCAAAGAAACGGTCGAAGAAATCCTGCATCGGGTCATCTTGATCATACGGCTGCGAGCGGCGCTTCTTGGACTGCTTGCGTTCCAACACCTGCGTCGTGGCGATGTTTACAACCGCAGGTTCCACGCGATTTACGATTCCGGCGAACGAACTGGAAGCGGGAATTGGGTCCGGCACCGTAAGCGCCGTCGCCGTGGTGCCGGAAAATCCGAAACCCTTTGTCGCCGACACGCGGCCCGAAACGACCGAGCCAATCAGAATTCCAACTACCAGTGTGAACACGACGAACACGGCCGCGAGAATCTTCCTGCGCCGTGCCCAATCCATGAGTTCTTTCACTTGCTCTCCCATGTCTACAACCCCTTTATATTGGCCCCCCAAGGCCCTGTTTCGCCAGCGGCCGATCTCGGCCTGCTGCCAAAGTATAACACCGTCAAATCCAGTAGGTTGCAGCCGAATTGCGATGCGCTGGGTCAATCACTGTCCGATAGGCCGGGGTACCCTGCGATTTTTTATTCTCCATGTTATTGGACGCGGGAACTCACAAAATTGTTGTCAAAGACGGCTAAGTTTTTTCCCCTAGCCGCGTAACCACTTGCGGGCCAAGGGCTAAGCAGCAGCCTGGAAACTACTTAGGCTGGAAGCGTTTGTTAACATTTGCCCGCCTTCCCGCGTCTTGCACTTCAACCGGGCATCGACTCACGATGGCTTAAACGTGGGATACAGCATTGACTTTCGGACCTCATGCATGGAACGTCAGGCTGTGACTGACTGGCCTGCTGCCGAATCGCGCGAGGAAGACTCGCTGGTCAGCGCCGCCCGTGATGGCGATCGCGTCGCCTTCGGGCGCCTCTACGATCGCTACGCGCGCATGGTCCATGGCATTCTTCTTGCCCGCGTTCCGCCGCGCGAAGTCGATGACCTCGTTCAGGAAGTTTTTCTTTTGGCCTTGCGCCGGCTTCATGGCCTGCGTGATGTTTCCTGCTTCGGAGCTTGGCTGGGAACCATCACGCGAAATCGCGCCAATGATTACTTCCGCAAAGCGATTCCGAACGAGAAAGTCACCGAGCCTGTCGACGAAAATCACGCTGAGAGTCGCGCGGCCAATAGTGCCGCAGAACAAGAGGCCGCGATGGTTTTGAGTGTGGTTCGCGGGCTACCAGATGCGTACCGCGAGCCGCTCATCCTTCGACTGGTGGAAGGAATGACCGGGCCGGAGATCGCGGCGCGCACCGGGCTGACGCATGGTTCGGTGCGTGTGAATCTTTACCGGGGCATGCAACTCTTGCGCGAGAAATTGGCAGGGACGGCAAGAGGTGCATCGTGGGCCTAAGGAACAGTCTATGAAAGACGATTACTTGTGGGATGGCTCAGGCGAGCCAGACCCGGAAGTCCAAAAGCTTGAAACCGTGCTGGGGCGGTATCGGCACAATCCGCCTGCGCCGGCGTTTGATCAGGTCGCTGAGATTCGGAACGTGAAGCAGCGTCGGAACTTTTTGAATTGGGACTGGGAATACCAGCTTGGCGCTGTCGCGGCTGTCTGCGTGCTTGCCGTGACTGTGTTTTTTGTCATGCGGCAAAGATCAACTAGAAATCTCGGACCGTCATGGGATGTTGCCCGTCTGGAAGGCGCACCTCGCGTTGGATGGCATTCCCTTGGTGAAAAGTCGGGACCGGGAAAGCTGAGCGTTGGTCAAACTCTCGTGACCGATAGCGCTTCGCGGGCGTCCATCACCTTGGATGAAACGGGCCGCGTCGAAGTGGACCCTGGCTCGCGTCTCCGCCTGGTCACAAACGGGCCCGGCCGCAAACGCCTCTCTCTCGAGCGCGGCACGATTCACGCGGTCATCTGGGCGCCTCCCGGTCAATTTGTCGTGGATACCCCTTCCGCCATCGCTGTCGATCTCGGCTGCGTCTACACGCTACATGTAGACGATTCCGGCGCCGGCCTCTTGCGGACTACTATGGGGTGGGTTGGGTTCAAGCTGAACGGCCATGAGTCTTTCATCACTGCCGGCGCCATTTGCCAGACGCGCCCCAAGATTGGACCGGGCACGCCGTATTTCGAAAGTGCCTCTGAATCATTTCGCAACGCGTTATCTCGATTCGACTTTGAACCGCACACGCCCGCGGAACGCAATGCCTTACTCGGGATCCTGCTTGTTGATGCGCGCAAGGACGACGCTCTTACACTTTGGCACTTGCTCTCGCGCGTCAGCGACGCGGATCGTCCCGGCGTCTATGACCGGCTTGCTTCGCTGGCTCCGCCTCCCGCAGGCGTAACCCGCGACGGCATACTCTGCCTCGATCGACAAATGCTGGACAACTGGTGGAGTTCCTTCGGCTATGGCGAGATCTGGCTCTGGCGCACTTACGAGAGCGACTGGTCTCAGCCGTCGCGCAATACAAAGTAGTTGGCTTCCCGCCTCTTACGGCTCCTGCGTGGCCGAGTTACTCCCGGCGCTGTGCGCAACGAAACACGCGTCCCGCTCAAGAGAATTGCAACCATGCCTCGCCCAGCGTATGTTTCTGAGAAGCGAGGGGAGCTACGATGCGAATTCCGAGAGTGCAATTATTCCCATTTCTATTGGCAATCATCTTCTTAGTCCCGTGCGCGTCATTCGGGGGCAATACTTCGCCGGAAGTGCCCGTCGTGGATGGCGGGATCGGTCCTTGCCGCGCGGATTTCACCGTGAAGGACGAAGCAGGCAAGCCCATTTATAACGCTACGATCAAAGTGACTCTCCGGTACGGAATATTCAACAAGCGTAAAATGGACCTGGAAATCGGCACGAACAGTGACGGCAAAGCTCGCATCACCGGATTGCCCGACTCGCCAAGAAAGCCTCTGGAATTCCAGATCAAAAGCGGCACTGTCTCGAAGTCGGTCGAGGACGATCCTTCAGCCAATTGCAGCGCCGTCTACGAAGTCACGCTTTCCGTCCACTAGTCCTTGGAACAGATTCGCGCGGTGCCGGCCGCTTTCTTCCTTCGGTTAACATTCTTTCGCTATCGAGCGTCTTGTCTCCTGAAGTTGGAAATGAATTTGAAAGGAGACTTGAAAATCCATGAGACGCTCAATGATTCGTTCGCTAGGCTTATTCGTCGCAATGATAGCGACCTCTCTATTACTTGCGACGGTGGCCCAAGCCGGTCCGCCGCTTATTTGCCACACCATTGAAATTGGGCAAGCCAAATCGTTGCCCTGGAACGGCCACAACTGGAATCTCAGCGGCGGCGAATCTTACGACACGAAAAACCTCGTCCGGGACACGCTGGAAATTCTTGTTCCAGACACGCCCATCCTCGTCCGCATGGAGACGCTGCGCCGCGCCACTCTCTATGCCCGCAAAGATCCCGTTGCCGCGAAGGAACTCCTCGCGAGGCTCCATGCCCGCGCGACTTCCGCGGAATCATCCGGCCATCCCGAAGCGCTCGCCTGGTTCGACGTTGGCTATCTCGCGGAAACCTACAAACAGTGGATCGGCCAGAATCTGCCGCACATGACCGACGGCATGCGGATGGATGCCAATCCAGCGGCAGGCGTCGACGGCTACGCACTTGTGAAAAAGGCGGTGGCTCTGCGGAGCGCCGCGCTCCATGGCGACGACCCTCAGATGGAGTTCGCCGCCGCGCTCATCACTCTCTCTGGCCCCCAAGCGGAACACCGCGAATACGCGCAGAAGGCCATCGCCGGCGCCAAAACCGATTCGCTTCTAGCGCAAAACCTGGCCACTCGCTTCCTGGGCCCCCAAACCGAAACCATGTCTCAACTGCTGGCTAAGAACTGATATTCGCTTTGCATAATGTCGATTTGCACAACGCCGGGCCCGTGTTCCGATCTACGCGAGTTGCAAACGGATGCGGGCCTCGCCTGTTTTCGGCACCTTAAGGGTATTTCCGTTTGACCGCTTCGGACCACTTCGCTAAGATGAACTCCCGATGAGAAAATCTCGCGCCCACTTTAACGTCGTTCTGCGACCTGAACCCGAAGGTGGATTTACAGCGATTGTTCCTGCCCTCCCGGGTTGCGTAACCTACGGCAGAACGCTAGCCGAGGCTAAGAAGATGGCCAAAGACGCCATCTCCGGATACATCGAGAGCCTCAAGAGGCACGGAGAGCCGATTCCAAACGACGCCGACTCCTTGGTCGCCTCGCTTGACCTCGAATATGCCGAAGCTTCCCGCCGTTAGACCGCGCGAAGTCATTCGATTCTTGGAACGTCATGGATTCGTCCTCGATCATGTATCGGGCAGTCATTTCATCTATTACCATTGGCTACGAAGCGCCGCGCCGTAGTTCCTCAGCACAATCGTGACATTCCGAAAGGAACCTTGCTCTCTCTTCTGCGGGAAGCAGGATTTTCAAGAAATGACCTAATCGATTTTCTCCCTGCGAGTTGACGCGACAAGGCGAGAGCTGAAAACAGATCCGCACGCTGGAAACCTTCACTTGACTTCGCCCAAACCCTCCGCTATAAACAATATAGCTGCGGTTGCGGCGAGTCGACTGCTTTGCAGTCGCACGACACGTGGCGATTTAGGGCAACTTGCTCCACGTAAAAAACTGCTAAAGAGCTTTTCGAGTTTCTTAGAAGATTTTCTGAGACCCTCCGAGCACTTTGGCACGGAGGGTTTTTCGTTTCTTCCCTCCCTGCTGCCCTAATCGAGTTCCATGTGCCTGCGTCCCGGCTTCGGTGCATGCACCTTCGGTGGCCTTCACCGATTGTTGATTACTAACAGCTTGTATAAAGGAACTCGCTTTATGTCCACTAACGGGCTTTACGAACTTCGATGTCGAGAATGTGGCAAGACCTGGGGCAACGTTCCCCGCTCGTTCTGCGAAGACTGTTTCTCCCCTCTTGAAGTCGCTTTCGATTACGACTCCCTGAAGAAGATTGCCCGCCGGGAAAACGTCGCCGGCCGCGACTTCAACATGTGGCGCTATTCCGAGCTACTCCCTCTTCCTGAAGACTTCGTCGGTCCGAACGCCGTCGGCGGCACACCGCTGGTCGCCTCGCAGAAGCTTGCCGCAAAATGGGGACTGAAGAATCTCTATTTCAAGAATGACGCCGTTTGCTTCCCTTCCCTCTCCTTCAAAGATCGCGTCGTGGCCACGGCTCTCTCCGCTGCGCGCCGATTCCATTTCACCACTGTCGGTTGCTCCTCGACCGGTAATCTCGCCAACGCCGTCGCTGCGCAAGCCGCCCAGCAAGGATTTGACGCCTGCGTATTCATCCCCGCTGACCTCGAGCCGGCGAAAATTCTCAACACCGCCGTCTACGGCGCGCGCATCGTGCGCATCAACGGGAACTACGATCACGTAAACCGTCTGTGCGCGCAAATCGCCGACCGCTTCCAGTGGGGCCTCGTCAACGTTAATCTGCGCCCCTACTATTGCAAAGGCGTTCCGCGAATTGGTCACCCTGGGCTGGGTCGAAGCCAAGCCCGTAAAATTCTTTGGCGCGCAAGCCACCG
Source organism: Acidobacteria bacterium 13_2_20CM_2_57_6 (assembly GCA_001917435.1). Classification (GTDB taxonomy): domain Bacteria; phylum Acidobacteriota; class Terriglobia; order Acidiferrales; family UBA7541; genus Acidiferrum. Next base: position 4,942 of record MNEA01000033.1, on the reverse strand, counting down.
GCTGTTCGCCCATTTCCGATGGCGTGAAGCGTAATCTTTCGCGCTTCGAGCCGCAAAAGCCCAACACTATCGCGCGCTCGCTGGCCATCGGCAATCCTGCTGACGGCCCCTTTGCCATAAAACAAATCCGCGACTCCGGAGGCTGGGCCGAAGACGTCTCCGACCCTGAAATCGTCGTAGCCATTAAACTGCTCGCCGAAACGGAGGGTATCTTCACCGAGACCGCGGGCGGCGTGACTGCAGGCGTCACCCAAAAACTAATCGCGCAAGGTCGCATCAAGCCCGACGAAACTACCGTCGTCTGCATCACCGGTAATGGCCTGAAGACCACCGATGCCATTGCCGCCGAATTCCCGGCGACCGAAGCCATCGCGCCGCGCCTCGACGCCTTCGAAGCTTATCTCGACGCGCAACTAGGCGCCACTGCCGCAGGCGTTAGGGCTTAAATTGAACCAGATAAGGAGAATTTAGAAATGCCAGTGACCATCGAAATCCCAACAGCGTTCCGTCGCTTCACCGACGGCGCCCCAAAAGTAGACTGTAGCGCGGCCACAATCGCCGACGCTCTCAACGAGCTCACTTCTCGCTTTCCTGACCTCTCGCGTCACGTTCGCGATGATCAGGGCCAGATCCGCCAGTTCCTCAACGTCTACCTCAACGAAGAAGACATCCGCTTTCTTGGCGGCGAAGCCTGCTCCCTCAAGGAAGGCGACAGGGTTCTGCTTGTTCCGTCCATTGCCGGTGGGTGCTAGACGATCGCCCCCCGCTCGGGCCTCCGCCACCGCAACTTTCTTTATGCCGCCGTGTTTCTATGAGCATGAGACCACGGCTTCTTATTTACGCTATTGCTTCCCTGCTCCTTCAGGCGTTTCACGCGCCTGTGCGCGCCGTGGTTTCACTTTTCTCGGATTGCCGTGAAGTCTAAGACACCCCGGCTAAATCTCTACAGCCCTGGTTTCAATTGGTTCAACGGAAAATCGATTACAACAGACTCAGCTGTTTGCTTTCCAGTTCAAGAAGCATCTTCTTGGTGGGAAGGCCGCCGCCAAAACCGGTCAGGCTGCCATCGCTGCCGATGACCCGGTGGCACGGAATGATGATCGGTATCGGATTGCTCCCATTCGCCAAGCCCACAGCACGCACGGCTTTGGGATTGCCGATGCGCTCCGCGAGCTGTGCGTAGGAAATCGTCTCTCCATAAGGAATCGTACGCAGCCTGTTCCAAACGCGAAGTTGAAATTCCGTTCCCTCCGGCGCCAATGGAAGATCGAATTCTTTCCGCTCGCCGCGGAAGTAGGCCCGCAATTGGCGAATGACTTCGGCGAACGGCGCTTTGTCCTGCTTCCAGTCCGCTTGTGGCGGCTCTGCGTGCTTGCTGCTTTGGAAGCTCACCATCCGCAAAGCCTGCGAATCGCCCGCGAGCAATAACGTCCCCACGGGACTTTCCAACGTTGTGTAAAAAACCGTGTTCATTTTTTCTGCCCTTCGCAAAGTCCGACGTCTATCCTCTCGATCACTGTTTCATGACTTCCGTGCTTCTTCACCGGCAGCCGCCACGGCGTACGGACTTCCAGCCCGGTATCGCTTCTCGAATTCTTCGCGCGTACACATCGTCTTTATATCGATGATGCGATCTACCGCCAGGATGCCGTCGAGATGATCGATCTCGTGTTGCAAGAGCTCTGAGAGATTCCGCTGTTCGCCTGCGTCAATTTCGTGCCCCTCCCCGTGCAAATCCTGATAGCGCACTTTGATTTCGCGGTGCCGTTCCACTTGCATGAAGATCGACAAGAAACTCAGGCATGCGTCCCAAACGATTATTTTCTCTGCGCTTCGCCAGGTGATTTCCGGGTTCACCAGCGGCCACGCCTCTTCTCCGGGCAATTTCAGAAAAATCACGCGCAAATTCGAGCCAATTTGCGGGGCAGCGATTCCCCGGCCGTAACCCGTCGTCTTTTTCCAATACGCGAGCGTGTCAGACAAGTCTTCGACCAAGACGCGGATTTCCGGCGCTGCAGGATCGTTCACTTTCTTCGCGACTTCGCGTAATCCTGGATCACCCAATTGCAGTATCGTTCGAATCGGCATTTTCTTCTTTCTCTCTGTTCGCTCCGTCCTCTTTGTGTTGAAATCCTCTACGGCTTTTCCCAATGCCCCGATTCCCCAGCCCGGAACACTGCCTCAATCACCGCCATGTTCGCAATAGCATCCTCTAGCGGCACGGGAACCTCCCTTCCCTCTCGGATCGCCTGCGAGAAAGCGTCCCCTTGTACCGTATACTGGTCGCAAACCGGAATCGTTTCCATCCGAATTCCTCCTCCAAACACATCGCGTCCATCATCAATAAAAATCTTCGTCGGGCGATCCGGCGGCGCGTTAAATGGTATCTCTATTTCGATGCGCCCCGTTGTCCCAAGGAATTGCATCCGTTGATACGATACCAACTGCGTGCTGCACGTGAATACCGCTTGCCCCGACGGAAATTCCAAGATAGCCGATGCCAATCGGTCCGTCCTGAAATCCGGATCCCGTTCAATCAATCCCAATACGCTCAGAGGCTCCTCGCCAAAAATAAAACGCGACGTCGTAATCGGGTAGCACCCGATATCCATCAGTGCTCCTCCGCCCCACTCCACCTTGTTTCTCACGTTCTCAGGGTCCCGGTTGAAGTAGCTGAAGCCGCCCACAATCGCCCGCAAGTCTCCGATCACTCCTTTGCGAATCAGCTCGCGGGCCCTCAGCCATTGTGGGTGGGTCTTCACCATGAAGGCCTCGCCAATCTTCACGCTGCACCGGTCTCGCGCTTCCAACAGCGTTCTTGCCTCCGCCACCGAAAGACTCAACGGCTTCTCGCACAACACGTGCTTTCCCTCTTCCGCCGCCTTAACGGACCAGGGCACGTGCAAATGATTCGGCAGCGGGTTGTAGACCGCTTCAATCTCCGGGTCAGCCAGAAGCTCTTCATAGGACCCGTACGCTTTCGCTATCCCCAGCTTTCTCGCCGCGTCCTTCGCTTTTTTCAAATCCCTTGAGGCAATTGCCGCAATCTCGCTCCACTCCCCTTTCTGCATCCCTGGAATTACTTTCTTCGTGGCAATCGACGCTGCGCCCAGCACGCCCCATTTCACCTTCGGCTTTGCCATATCGCCTCTCCCGTCCGTCGCATTTCTGCTGGTTTGAATGGTTTCAACTCGCAGCGATCTTTTGTATCATTCCCGCGTACAGGGAGACTAGTCCAACATGCGCCGCCTACTTTTTTCTTTCCACATCCTCCTATCGCTTGCTGGCGCTTGCCGCGCGCAGACGCAATCCACATCGCAGCCTTCCCCGCAAAGCCATGATCGCGTCGTCCAGCTATTGAAAGAACTCACCGAAGCTCCTGGCCCTCCCGGTTCTGAGGAATCAGTTCGCAAGATCATGACAGAGCGCATGCATCCATTGGCTGATAGCGTCTCTTACGACGGCTTGGGCTCGATCATCGCCCAGCAAGGTAATGCCGGTCCTCGCATCATGCTCGACGCGCATATGGATGAGCTTGGCGGCATGGTTCGGCGGATTCGTCCCGACGGTTTCATTTCCATGCAGATGCTTGGTTACTGGCTCTCCGCTGCGCTCCCCGACCAGCGTTGGATGATCATCGGCTCCAAAGGCCCGGTCCTCGCGGTCACTGATATTTGGGACGCGCACATCGCTCCACACGACGCACAGGGCCATCTGCAACCGCAGGATCTTTTTCTTGATACTGGCGCACGCTCTGCCGCTGAAGTTCAAGCCTTGGGCATTTCACCCGGCGATCCCGTCGCTCCCGTTTCCGACTTCGCCGTGCTCGCCAACAACCGCTACCTTTCCAAGGCTTGGGATGATCGCGTGGGCTGCGCGGTCATACTCGAAGTCATGCGGCGCTTCGCCAAATCTCCTCACCCCAACCAGATCTTCTATGTCGGTACAGTCCAGGAAGAGGGCAGCATCGAGATGCGTGGCGCGGCTACGTCCGCGCGCATCATCAATCCCGATGTCGGCTTCAGTTTGGAAGTTGGCATCCCCAACGACGTCCCGGGGCCTGGCCCGGAAGCGGCGCAGGAAGTTCTGGGAGGCGGCCCGGGCATGATGCTCTATTCCTTCAGCGAACTCCCCAACCGCAACCTCGTCGCGCATGTCAAAAAGATCGCTGCCGACCAGCACATCCCCCTGCAGTTCGATTTCGTCCCCGGCTTCGGAGATGATGCCGGCGCCATCAAGCTCAACAATGGCGGGGTCCCAGTCACCACGGTCCTTGTTCCGGCCCGTTCCACTCACGCCCACAATGGAATTATCGATCGCACCGACTTCGATCGCACCGTGGATCTCATGGTCGCTCTCATCCAATCGCTGGACGCCTCCACAGTCGCTCGCATCAAGTCCTTCGCCCCATGATGTCTCCTGAGGCGAATTGAGCGAAAGTCATGATGCAACGTCATGATGTTGCAGTCATGATACAAAGTCACAAAGCAAAGTCTGGCGAGAATGTGGTTTGCCCCTGGAGGGTTCAGACATCTGCTATCATCTCGCACACGGCTTGCGCCGGGCGCGGGCCCACAAGACCGCTACTTAAGGAGGACAAAACGCATGCACAAAGGAATCACCGTCCTGTTGTTCGGGATGCTCGCTCTAAGCGCGCCGCCGGCCGCCAACCGGCTGTGGGGGCAAGCCGAGAAGAAAGACGCCATGCCCGATCCCGCCGTCAAAGTCGGGGACATGGCGCCGGATTTTACCTTGATGGACACGCATCGCAACCAGGTGTCCTTGCATGACTTCCGTGGGAAGAAAAACGTCGCCCTGGCGTTTTACATCTTCGCCTTCACCGGTGGTTGAACCAAGCAAATGCAGAACTTCCAGCAGAACCTGGCAAGGCTGGAAGCTGCAGACACCCAGGTCTTGGGTGTTAGCATGGACAGCGCCTTCA
>MNEA01000053.1 GCA_001917435.1 Acidobacteria bacterium 13_2_20CM_2_57_6 | reverse complement strand
AAAACCGGATGGATCCCCGTTGACATCTCAGAGGCGTGGAAAGCGAAGCAGAAAGAAGATTATTTCTTCGGCAGCGTTGACGCCAATGGCGTGCAGTTATCCACCGGCCGCGACATCGCACTGTCTCCTAAGCAGGATGGTCCAGCGCTCAATTACTTTGTCTACCCGTATGTCGAGGTCGACGGCAAGCCCTACGAAAAGCTCGACAAGCAGTTCAGCTTTGAGGAAGTGAAGTCTTCGGGGTGATGCCGCCAGTTCAAGCGCCCAGGTTCGCCTTGGCGAGATAATCGGCACTACTGGACTACCGGATCAGTAACGACAAACGCGCTTGTCGCTATTGAACGATCACGTTTGTTGATTGGTCCGAAACGGGCTTGGAGGAAAATCAATAGGGATTTCCTCGAAGCCGACTTCGAGACAACTTCACGTCTCGCTGGCTGAAAACCACCGATCGATCCAGTATCCGCCTCGGATAACTTCCGCATAGCTCGTGATTCAGGAACCATGAGCGCATTTGCGCCTCGGATCGTTGATCGGCTCGCACGAATTTGTTTGGCCTACTACGCCCTGTTCGAATCCTTTGGCCTTCTACAGAAATCTCATACAATGCACGGAGGCCCGCTATGCCGTCAGACAGTCAACAAGTCGACACGCAGCAAGACCGTGGTGAGCGGAACCCCGCACCTACCCTTGGTGCCCCACTCCAGGAACTTGCAATCGCGACCGGTGCTGATGACGGACAGCCCAAACTCCTTTCCGACGAACAAGAACTGAGACGAATCGTTGATCTTATTCCGCAGACAATCGTTGTTTTGAAGCCGGATGGAAAAGCCATTTACGCCAACCGCGTGACCCTGGAATACACGGGGCTATCTCTGGACGAAGTGCGCGCCGATAGCTTCCGGGATCGCGTGTTCCATCCAGAAGACGTTCAGAGACTTCGGGGAGCGCGGCAGAAAGGTCTCTCTGGTACGGTCCCGTTCGAAAATGAGCAGCGCGCTCTTGGCAAGAACGGTAAATATCGGTGGTTCCTCATCCGCTACAACCCACTACTGGACGAACGGGGGAACGTCCTCCGTTGGTACGCTACGGGCACAGACGTTCAGGATCGTAAGCAAACTGAAACCCTACATGCTGCCGAAAAGCGAACGTTGGAGATGATCGCCGATGGCGCAAGCCTGAAGGACGTTTTGAACTACCTGTGCGCTTCCATCGACGTCCAGGTTGCGCCGTCAGTCACGACGGTCTTCTTGATGGACGCGGATGGGAAACACCTTGTACTAACGGGTGGGCCCCGCGTACCGGGCCAATGGATTTCCGCAGTGAGCCCTAGGCCGGTGACTCATAACTGCGGTCTGTGCGGGAAGGCCGCATTTTCGAAGAGGCGAGTCATCGTCGCCGACGTGGCCACCGATCCCGGTTGGCCTGATGAATATCGCGAACTGGCCCTCCGCAATGGGATTCGAGCGGCGTGGTCAGAACCAATCCTGACGAAGGACAACGAGGTACTGGGCACTTTCGCACTTTACTCGCACGAGTCGCGAGTTCCCACCGACGGAGACCTCGCGCTCATTGAAGGCGCAGGGCACATCGCTCGCATCGCAATCGAGCGCCAGCGGTCGCAAGAGGCATTGAGAAGCGCCTTTGAGGAAATTCTAAACTCGGAAGCGAAACTTCGACAGGAAGAGCGCGAGCTGCGACAGCTCATAGATTTCCTTCCTCAGCATGTGCTTGTGCTCGATAAGGATGGCACTTTGCTTCAAGTCAACAAGACGATGCTTGACTACAAGGGCTTAACCTTGGAGGAAATGAAAGGCAAGGGGACTCGCGAGCGTATCAACCGAGACGTTCATCCGGATGATCTAGAGAGAGTTCAAGGCGAAAGAAGCGCGGGCCTTTCAAGGGGAGTGCCGTTTGAGACGGAAAAGCGGCTGCTGGGTAAGGATGGCCAGTTTCGTTGGTTTCTCTTTCGCTACAACCCGGTACTCAATGAGCCCGGAGATATCGTTCGGTGGTACGCAACGGCGACGGACATCGAAGATCGCAAGCAGGCCGAAGATCGCATGCGAAATGAAGCCGTCGCATTGCGAGAAGATATTGTCCATTCTTCGATGTTCGAAGAGATTGTCGGATCATCGAAGGGAATGCGCAATATACAGGCGCAAATTTCACGCGTAGCGCCGACTGATTCCACTGTGCTGATTCAAGGCGAGACGGGAACCGGCAAGGAATTAATTGCGCGCGCGATCCACAACCGCTCGAAGCGTGCGCATCGTGCCTTCATTTGCGTCAACTGTGCGGCGATTCCGTCCTCGCTGATCGCTTCCGAATTGTTTGGTCACGAAAAAGGCGCATTCACGGGCGCATTACAAAGACGACTCGGTCGCTTCGAATCGGCCGATGGCGGAACGATTTTCCTTGACGAGGTTGGGGAACTTCCGCAGGAGACGCAGATTTCGCTTCTTCGGGTTCTGCAAGAACGGGAATTCGAACGCGTTGGTGGAAGTCGGTCAATACACGTTGATGTGCGGGTGCTGGCGGCCACAAATAGAGACTTGAATGCGGCGGTGGATGAGGGCGGCTTCCGCCAGGACCTTTTCTACCGACTGAATGTTTTTCCCATCCATGTCCCGCCGCTTCGTGACCGCACCGATGACATTCCGTTACTAGTTGGGTATTTAGTCGATCGATACGCAAAGAAAGCTGGCAAACGAATTCGCAGCGTCAGCAAGCAGACGCTGCAGTTGTTTCAGAGCTACAGCTGGCCCGGCAATGTGCGCGAATTACAGAACGTAATCGAGCGCGCTGTGATTGTTTGCGACAGTGAAACGCTTCGCGTCGATGCAAGCTGGTTCACTCGGACTGCTCCCATTTCAAAAGCCAATCGTCCCTTTTCTGCCGATCTTGCTACGCGCGAGAAAGCGATGATCGAAAATGCGCTGCGCGAAACAAAGGGCGTAATTTCTGGTGTCGGCGGTGCGGCTGCGAAATTAGGTCTCCCGCGGCAGACTCTTGAATCAAAGATCCGCAAACTCCGTATCAACCGACATCGTTTTAAGGCATAGCCCTTTCCTTTCTCATTCGCCGTAATTCCCGATTGATCTCACTGCAATGCTGATCTTTCAGCAATGCTGAAATTTCGGCCTGTCTTGCAGCTCACAAGAAGCATGATTTCACTCAGTTACGAGTGGCGCGGCGATTGCGATCCTCCACGGCGATTGGCCCCGATTCCTCGGAAGACGATGCTGAATATCGAAAAGAATTCCGACGGGCACAAGACAACCATTCGGCTGATAGGTCGAATGCAGGCAGAGCATTTGCCGGCGTTGCAGGCGCTCATCAAGGAAAGCAGACCAAGGATCGCCCTGGATCTGGAGCAACTCACTTTAGTCGATGTAGAAGCTGTTCGTTTTCTGGGAGGCTGCCGCAGAAATGGCATGGCCCTGCTCAACTGTTCGCCTTACATCAGAGAGTGGATCGCTAAAGAGCAAAAGAGTGGTAAATGACGATGCAGTGCTGCTTGAACATTGCGGAAACGGGCAATCAATCCCAGGCCAAATGCAACCTCTTTATCTCGGCTATGAAAGAGCTAGCAGCATTCTTTACCGCGATAGATAACTTGTTCGGCCCCGAGCAGGCTCGCAGATCAGCGATCAATTGGATCGAAGAATTGGATTCGATCGATGGGCAAAGTGAGGACTCTATGCCGAATTGGCGTCAAGCAACGGTGGCAGCGAGCGCTCTGCTAAGCGCTTCGCATTGCAGAAAGGTTAGCCGTCCCAATTACGAAGCACTCGAAAACTGGTCAAACGGAGGAAGAACGTAATGGTTACGAAAACAAATGTAGGGAAAGTCGGCGAAACGCACCCACATTCCAGCCTGAGATCAAAGCAGCGATCCCTCGTTAAGGAGCCCATTATGACCATTTCGACCCACTCACTCATAAACACGCAAGTCCGAAAGATTGATGGCTTGTCGATCCGGTATGCCGAAAGTGACGCCCGTGACGTATCGGCTATTCTCCTGAGCCCGTGGCCGGAGAGCCTCTTCACGTTCGAGCAAATGTGGTCCCGACTCGCCGAGCACGCACACCTCGTGGCGATCGACCTGCCAGGGTTCGGGCACTCGGAGCGGCGGAACGACCTGCTCACGTCGTCTGCAATGGGCGAGTTCGTCGCTCACGTCGTCGAAGAGTTCGGACTCAGGCGCCCGCACGCAGTCGGCCCCGACATCGGGACGTCGGCGCTGCTGTTCACCGCCGCGAAGCATCCTGGCCTTTTGCGGAGCATCGTCGTCGGCAACGGCACGGCCGCTGTGCCCATTCAGATCGGCTCTGTGCTGAAAGACGTCGTCGAAGCGCCTAGTCTCGAGGCCTTCCGCAACGTCGACCCTCGCAAGGGTGTCGAGTCGGTCCTTGCGTTCGTCGAGCGTTACAAGCTTCCCGACCACGTGCGCGAGGACTTTTTGAGCTCGTACGAAGGAGACCGTTTCGTTGAATCGCTGCGCTTCGTTCGCTCGTATCCGGCGGAGCTGCCCGTGCTGGACAAGCTACTGCCCGCGATCGAGACTCCAGTGCAGATCATCACCGGAGACCACGATCCCGGTGTGCTCCCGGTGAACGGCGAGTACCTGCGCAAGAGGCTCCCCCACAACAAGTCCGACATTATCGACGCTGGCCACTTCGCATGGGCAGACGCCGCTGACGAATACGCCACCCTGATCATCGACTGGTGGAATGGGGGCTACGAACGCGTGTAAGACAAAACGCCGAGTGTTCGTACATCGATTATCACCTGAATGAATTTGCAGCTAAGAGAGGCGATATGAGCGCAAAGTATAGAGCGATTGAGGTCTCGAAACCTGGAGTCTTCACTGAAGTTAACAGGCCACTACAAGATCCCGGTCCTAATCAGGTTCGCATCCGGGTCGAGGCTTGCGGTGTGTGCCATACCGACAGCCTGCTGGTAGACGGAGCACTTCCGAACCTTGCGTATCCGCGCGTTCCTGGGCATGAGGTGATTGGGCGCATCGATGCGGTCGGCGCGAATGTTACGACGCGCGCCGTGGGTCAGCGGGTGGGAGTTGGGATCTGTGGTGGATGGGACGACACCTGCCTCGCATGCCTCCGAGGAGACTTTGTCAACTGCTCCAACGGCGTGCTCACCGGCATCATGATCGACGGCGGGTACGCAGAAGTCATGATGATTGAAGCGCGCGCAACCGTAACGATTCCGGACGGTCTACAAGCCGTCAAGGCAGCACCGATCCTGTGTGCGGGTGTGACGACGTTCAATGCTCTGCGAAATGCCGGCTTGCGTGCAGGTGCGCTCGTCGCAATCCAAGGCGTTGGCGGACTCGGTCATCTCGGCATTCAGTACGCGAGAAGGATGGGATTCAGGACTATCGCCGCTGGTCTCGGTCCGGAGTCGGAGAAACTCGCAAAGGAACTCGGGGCACACGAATACATTGACAGCGGGGCGGAGGATGCGGGAGCCAAGCTGCGAGCGCTTGGCGGAGCCGACGCCATCCTCGCTACTGCTCCAAGTGGTAAGGCTATGTCCGATCTCGTGAAAGGACTCGCCGTAAGAGGAAAACTGTTGGTGATTGGGCTCGCCCCGGATCCATTGGAGGTGGATACCGGTTCCCTCGTCTTTGGCATGCATTCCATCTCCGGGTCAACCACTGGTAGCGTGCAGGACGAGCAGGAAACGGTGGCGTTTTCTTTGCTCGAAAAAGTCGAGCCAATGATCGAAGTTATGCCTCTATCCAAGGCGCGCGAAGCGTACGACAGGATGATGGCCGCAAAGGCACGCTTCCGGATGGTACTGGTTACAGAAAACGGCAATCAGCGGGCTGGACAGGCGAACTGAAACATTCAGCGTGCGAACAAAGCTGTTCGCGACATTGAGTGAAATTCCCGGAATAGCCGGGGTGGCGAAAGCCAAAGGAGATGAAGATGTCGACGAAAGTGGAAATGGAGATATTTCAAGCGGCAATGGCTCAACCTGCGAGCGAACAGACCCGGGCCCAGGATTTGTTTAACAAACAGAAGGCCTACTTTGCTTCCGACGCGACAAAGACCCACGAGTGGAGAGTCGACCAGCTGAACAGGTTGATTCGCATGCTCAAGGAGAACTATGAGCGTTTCACCGACGCCTCGCGTGGGGATTTCAAGACGGCATCCCAGGAGAATGTCTTCGAGGTTTCAGCCACGATTGCAACCAGTGAATTCGCAAAGTCCCAACTTAAAGAATGGATGAGGCCGGTCGAAACTCCGCTTCCAAAGTTCCTCGCCGCATCGGGGCACAAGGGCGTCGTGTATCGTGAGCCGTACGGTGTTACGCTAATCATTTGCCCATTCAACGGACCACTCCTGCTCTCGTTGCGTCCTGCGGTGGCCGCTCTTTCGGCTGGCAACCCTTGCATGTTGAAGCTCTCTGAAGCGCTACCGGCGACTGACGAGCTGCTTTTGGAATTGATCCCAGAGTATTTCGAGCCGGAAGCCCTTAATGCCGTCGTCGGCGGGAAGGAAGTAGTTACGAAAGTCCTGACTTTTCCCTTTGATTTTATATTCCTCACCGGAAGCGTGGGTGTAGGAAAGGTCGTGATGCGAGCGGCAGCCGAACACATTACTCCAGTGTTGCTGGAATTGGGAGGCCAGAACCCTGCCATCGTTGATGAGACGGCAAACATTCCGGATGCCGCTAAGAAAATTGTTTGGGGCGCGATGGCGTGGGGCGGACAATGGTGCACTTCGCCGGGCTACGCGGTCGTTCATGAGTCTGTCGCAGAAGCGTTCGTTGCCGAGTGCAAGAAAGCGGTTGTGGAGCTCTACGGCTCAGACCCCAAGAACAATCCGGACTATTCACGTGTCATAAGCCCCGCTGCTGTAAACAGGCTGGCTTCGCTGATCGATCCTAGCAAGGTGGTTTTTGGCGGCAGGTCCGATGCGAAAGCTCGCTACCTCGACCCGACCATCATCTACCCGGTTTCCTGGTCTGACAGAATCATGGATGATGAAATCTTCGGGCCGCTTTTGCCCATTCTCACCTATTCCGACCTTGGAAAGCTACTCGCAAAGATCAAGTCGATGCCCAGGCCGCTTGCCGGCTATGTGTTCAGCCGCGACCAAAAGGCGATCGACCGCGTGTTGTACTCTCTGTCTTTCGGAGGGGGCGCAGTAAATCAGACCAACGTCTTCCTGTTCATTGAGTCCATGCCGTATGGCGGAGTGGGAACGGCTGGTATCGGAAATTACTATGGGAAGTACGGCTTCGACTCCCTTACTCACGCCAAGTCTGTCTTGATATCTCACCCAGACGTGGCAATCGACCACTTGTTTCCGCCTTACACCAAAGAAAAAGCGGAGGCGCTCAATCAATGGTTCGACTACTGAGCGGGCCTCAGGTTCTCCACTATGGCATTGACACGATTGAAATCGGTCGTCGGCGTTGGTATTCCAGATACGGAACTGTGCAATGCCGCTGTTGATCTCTTGCAGGCCAGTTCGCCTGAGTTTCTCTGCACCCATTGTCTTCGCACGTATATCTTCGGCAGCCTTGCTGTGAGGAGCATCGGTCGTTCGATTGTTGACGAAGAAGCGGCGTTTTGCGGGGCAGCTCTGCACGATCTCGGACTGGTTCCTGCTTATCTTGGAGAGAATCGCTTCGAAGTAGACGGCGCGGATGCTGCTCGCGAGTTTTGCTCCAAGCATCAAGTGTCGCCGGAACGCGCTGATCTGGTCTGGGAGGCGATCGCCTTGCACACCTCTTCGGGCATCGCATCTCGGATGGCAGCCGAGATCGCATTGGTCCATCTCGGCGCTGGGCTCGACCTGCTGGGTCTTGGCCTTGATCAAGTGCCTGCGCAGGTAGTTGAGGAAGTGGTAGACAAATATCCACGACTGAACTTCAAGGCAGAATTCCACCAATTGTTAGTGAAGCACTGTCGACGTAATCCGGCGGCCCAAGTCCTGACCTGGACGGACGATATTGCGCGCGCCGCCGGCTGCACATTACATGGTCAGCCGATTCCGACCGTGTCGCAATTAATGGAAGCTGCTCCGTATAGCGAGTGATTTTGACAGTCTTGATCGGTGTCCGGAAATCATAAACACCCTTTCAAGGAGCTCATCATGGCTACGCCACCGCCTCGCTGATTAAGACGCAGACACGTACGATCGACGGCTTATCAATTCGTTATGCGGAAAGTGCTCCTCGTGAGGTTTCTGCGATTCTATTGAGCCCTTGGCCGGAGAGCCTTTACACATTCGAGCAGATGTGGCCCAGGGGTCGAGATTTGCCCTGAACAACATGATCGTTCCGAACTGGGAGGCGACCCCATCGTCGATGGGGCGAGACGAGTCGCATTTATTTCGGCCGACGATGACGGTGCGAAGAGGCGAGGTCAAAGCTTACTTGAAGGTTTTGGCTATTCAGTCATTAACCTTGGAAACCTCCGCGTTGGAGGGCTGATTCAGCAAGCAGGCGGCCCCCTCGCAGGGCGAGATCTGTTAAAAGCAGGGAGAGCGTCATAAGTGAAGACCATTCATCTCACCGCCTATGGCGGTCCAGCTCAGAACCTAAGAATGAGTCGCGAGAAGGAGAGTTGCAATGATTAGGAAAGTCGAAGTCGAGCGATTTAGTCTGACGTCTTCTAGATCATTCGACGAGGTACTTGCAGCCATTAACGATGCGATAGGCCATCCGGATATGGCTGAATTCTGGAAATCCGCTCACCAGACTCGATCTGCCGCCGAACAGGAGAGCACAATCCAGAAAGCGTTAGGAAGGACTGGCCTAATGTCCTTCGTGCAATTTGATCACGGTGCGATCATACGCAAAGATACGGGCCGCGACTCACCTAGAATGGTTCGCGTCGTCATGGGTAACCCACTAATCATGCAAGAAATGGCGAAGCATGTTCCGGACGCCGGCTCTTATGCTCCTGTCACCGTGCTCATCGACGAACGATCTGACGGCGTGCATCTGTCGTATGACAGAATGGCTAGTTTGTTGGCTCAGTACGGGAATTCCGACGCGCTCGCAGTCGCCCGGAACCTCGACAAGAAAGTCGAAGCCCTTTTGTCAGAGGCGACGGGTTGAGTCGACAACAATTGAGGTGACAGAATGCCAAAATTGGATGGAAAGGTATCACTGGTAACAGGCGGCACGAGCGGGATCGGCCTAGCAGCGGCGAACGCGCTGGCAAAAGAAGGGGCACACGTTTATATCACTGGTCGTCGCGAACCAGAACTCAGGACTGCGGTCCAACAAATTGGCAGGAATGCGACCGGCGTCCGGGGCGATGTGTCGAAGGCACATGACCTCGACCGTCTTTTTGCGCAGATCAAGGACGAGAAAGGCAAACTCGATATTCTCTTCGCGAATGCAGGGATCGCCAGGCCTCGGTCGTAGGTAGCAAAGGCCTTTCCTCGAATAGCGTTTACAGTGCCACGAAGGCGTCCATCCGTTCTTTCGCGAGACCTGGACCACAGATCTCAAGCAACGCCGAATTCGAGTTAATGCGATCAGCCCTGGCACCATCGACACGCCCGGCTTGAATGATTTGCTCGCATCGGACGAAGCAGGTGAGCAACGGCGCAAGATGGTCGCCAGCGCAATCCCACTTGGCAGGTTTGGCCGACCGGATGAAGTTGCTAGGGCTGTGGTGTTTCTCGCATCGGATGAGAGTAGCTATATCACCGGGTCTGAAATTTTTGTGGACGGTGGTTTTGCGCAAGTCTGAGTCGTGCCTCAGCGTTAGATGGGAGCCGCAGTTGAGCGGGTGGCACCACACACCTGCTCAAGGGCGGGGGGAGAGCGACCATGAGACTCTTAATGTTGGGGGCAACAGGTCTAGTGGGCAGGACGATCTTGAGCCAGGCTCTTGCCAAAGACGCTATTTCCGAAGTCGTTGCGCCCACCCGAAGCCCTTTGGTGCCGCAGAACAAACTGCTCAACCCGGTCAACTTGCGCCTCGATGAGCTAGCTCCCCGCGAGTGAAGTCCTGGGACGTGGACGCGATCATTTGCGCCTTGGGAACGACGAAGGCGAAGGCAGGTTCGCAGGAGGCTTTCCGCTATGTCGACTATACACTCCCTCTTGTCTTCGCGAAGGCGGCCCACGGTGCCGGTGTAGAAACGTTCGCCCTCGTGTCCGCCATTGGAGCCGCGACCAACTCTATGTCCTTCTATGCCAGGACCAAAGGAGAAGTGGAGAGAGACATTCAGCAAATCGGCTTCCGCTCCCTTACGATCTGCCGACCAAGCATTATCGCTGGCAAGAGAAGCGAAACGCGGATTGCCGAGGGTACCGTTTTGGCTATCTCGCGAGCGTTGGCACCCATTTTGCCGAAAAAGTTTCATGTCAATCCGGCTCCTGTCATCGCGGCATCCTTGCTCGATTCAGTTCTCACAGCGAGACCCGGTTGCCGTTGGG
>MNEA01000008.1 GCA_001917435.1 Acidobacteria bacterium 13_2_20CM_2_57_6 | reverse complement strand
TGGGAATGCCGAGTTCGTCCCAGAGGGCTTTCCACTCGGCAGCCATTTTCGCGACGAATTCGGATTCAGGGACGCCCGCTCTTTTCGCGGCGCGTTCGACATTCACACCGTGTTCGTCGGTGCCGGTAGTCATCACCACGTCATAACCGCGCATGCGTTTATAGCGGCGGATGGTGTCGCAGACGATGGTCGAGTACGTGTGGCCAATGTGCGGCAGGCCGTTCGTGTAGTAGATCGGCGTGGTCAGATAGAACTTGGGCTTATTGGCTGGCATATCTAGTATGTTTTCCCGCCAGTTTCATAGGCGCGGAGAGCTTCGGTGATCACTCGCTGTAGAGGGACATTTTTTTCAACGGCCAGTTTGCGGCAGTCGTCATACTCGGGCGCGACGTGCAGGATGCGTCCGTTCACGCGGGAAATCTTAATGCGCACATCGCCAAAATTCGTGGCCACGCTTACAAACTCGCGTGGGAGCGTCCTGCGTTGCGCGCGGTACATGCGCGCGCCAAAGGTAGTGGTTTCGGCAAAGATCAGCGACATCAACGCATTGGTATCTTGCGGCTTGCACAAAACCGTGAGCAGCGTGCCAGGACGATTTTTTTTCATTTGCACCGGCGTGGTGTAGACGTCGAGAGCGCCGGCAGCCAGAGCCCTCTCCAGAAAATAGCCATAAATCTGCGGGTTCATATCGTCGAGATTCGCTTCAATGACGGCGACCTCTTCGTCAAATCCGCCAACGGTTTTTTCCGCGGCTTCGCCGATCATGATGCGGACAACGTTTGGCTGGCCTTCGAGGTCAGCCGTGCCCGCTCCGTAGCCGATCGCGGTCACGCTCATTGGTGGCTGCGGGCCGAACGCATCGCAGAGCGTGGCAACGATCGCCGCACCGGTTGGCGTGACGAGTTCTCTTTGCACGCCGTTGGAATAAGTCGGCTTCCCCTGCAGCAGGTTCGCCGTCGCGGGCGCGGGAATAGGCAAAACTCCGTGGGCCATCTTCACCGTTCCGCCACCAACGTTCAGAGCCGAGCAGGCGAACTTCTCGACACCAAGGGCATGGAAGCCGATGCACGCGCCGACAATGTCCACAATGGCGTCGACCGCCCCCACCTCGTGAAAATGAATTTTTTCAACAGGAACATCATGCACGCGGGCTTCGGCTTCTCCGAGCTTGACGAAGATCTCGGCAGCTCGATGGCGCACTTCGGGCGCGAGCTGCGACTTCTGCAAAACCTCGAGAATCGCGCTGAGCGAGCGGTGCTTCGTCCGATCTTCGGTGTTGACCATAACGTAGGTGGCAGCCATGCCGTTTTTCCAGACTTTTTCGGCGCAAAGCTCCCACCCGGGGACCTGGAGGCCACCTAGCTCAGAACGGAGATGCTCGACATCGCAGCCGGCGTCGACCAGCGCGCCGAGCGTCATGTCGCCGCTAATGCCCGAAAAACAGTCGAAATAGGCAAGTTTCATGGGAATCTGCCGCGGGGACTGACAGCCGTGTCCAAGTGCCCGTCGTAAAACACTTGATAGTATCGGCGGCGGCAGGACGTGTCAAACGCTGCGCGCCCTGGATGGCTATGACCGATGGCTTGTGGGACCGTAGAGAGACTCGGGCGGGACTGGAATCGCAGTGGACAGCCTTCAGAGTCCGGAAATCTTTCTTACCATGGTTACGCCTCGCTATGCCCCGCGTAAGTGTTCATTCTAAAGAAGTTACGAAAAACACCGCGTCTTTGTGTTGCGCGGCCAGTCTCAAGCGAGGATGCGCTGGACGTCACTTTTCGACGGAAAACTTGTACGTCGTAACGGTGTGGTAGCGCTGGCCGGGGTTCAAGACCACGGACGGGAATTTCGGCTGATTCGGCGAATCCGGAAAGTGCTGTGTTTCCAGGCAGAAGGCGGAGCGCTTGGGATAGGTCGCGCCGCCTTTCCCCGCGGATTTACCATCCAGAAAATTCCCGGTGTAAAACTGCACCCCCGGCTCCGTAGTCCAAACTTCCATGACCCGGCCGGTGGTGGCTTCAACAACGCGAGCCGCCAGGGATTCGCCGGAGCCGGCCGGGCGCCGCAGGACAAGGTTGTGGTCGTATCCGCCGCCGAGCTTTAGCTGCTGGTCGTCCTGATTGATGCGCGCGCCGATGGCAGTCGGCTTGCGAAAGTCGAACGGAGTGTCCACCACGTCGCGGAGTTCCCCGGTGGGAATCAAGCCGGAATCGACGGGAGTGAACTTGTCGGCCTCAATCGTCAGCAGGTGGCCGAGAATGTCACCGGAACCTTGCCCCGCGAGATTGAAATAGGAGTGGTTGGTCAGATTGACCACCGTTTTCTTGTCGGTCGTCGCGGAGTATTCGATTCTTAGTGCGTTGTCATCGGTCAGCGTGTAGATCACGGTAACTTTTAGATTTCCGGGGAAGCCCTCCTCGCCATCTTTGCTGAGGTAGGAAAGCTCGAGCGACTGGCCGTCTTTCGAGGAAAGTGTCTTGGCCGTCCACACCGCTTTGTTGAAACCGTTGACGCCGCCGTGCAGGCTGTTCTCGCCATTATTTTTTGCAAGCGTGTAGGTCTTGCCGTCCAACACAAATTGCGCGTGGCCGATGCGGTTTCCATAACGCCCAACGATAGCGCCAAAGTAGCTCTTGCCTTCGGCGTACCCTTCCACGTTGTCGTAACCGAGAACGACGTCGGCAATCTTGCCGCTGCGGTCCGGCACCTTGAGAGAAACGACCGTTCCGCCGTAGTTGGTGATCGAGACCTCGGAGCCGTTCTTATTGGTAAGCACATAGAGATCGACGGGCTGGCCGTCCGGAGTTTTCCCGAATGACTTCTTCGTGGTGGAACCGAGCTGAGATTTTGCGCCAGTGGGCGCCAAAGTGGTCATAAGCAACGCTCCCGAGAAAATTGTTAACGCCGTCCAACGTTTCATTCAAGACTCCCTCGTCCGCTGGGCTCTGCGCTAGCCGCACGCATTAGCGCCAGTAATTTTACTTGGTGATGCACGCTTTCGCTTAAAGAATTATTCATTCGCTGGACGCCGTGGTACGAGCTTTTCGATGGCCGGGAATGGCGTGGGAGTCATATAGGAATGCTCCGGAACGACCGTCCCGGAGCGCAGCGCTTTGGCCATCAAAGTCAGGGCTTCTCCGGTGTTGGGCGGGACAATCACGGTGGCGGCCAATTGCCCGGTGCGGACCCACGTCTGGCCCGTTCTGGGCACGCCATCGCAACCCATGATGGGAATGCCGAGCCACTGTTCGCGCTCCGGATCGGGGATGGTTTCCTCGATGGCCTTGCGCGCGCCGATGCCCATGGCGTCATTCTGCGCGACGATCAGGTCGATACGCAACCGCTGGGCCGCGATCAGGCGGAGCCACGAACACACGCTCTGATGAGCGCTTTCTTCGGTCCAACGTCCACGCAACGTCGTTACGTGGACGTTGGGCGCGAGCAGTTCCTGAAGCCCCGTGTGGCGATCGCGGGAAACGGAGCTGACCGACGGTCCTTGAATGAGGAGTACTGCGCCGCCCCGGGGAAGAAGGGCAGCTACTTGGCGCCCTTGAATTCGGCCGACTTCCACCTGATCGGCGCTTACGGAAAAGACGGGAGGGCGAGCGGCCTTGCGAAGCTCGGCGGCGTACTCGGCTTGCCGGCTGAGAATAGCCCATCCGATGCCGGCGGCTGCGGCAGTCTTGGCTACTTGCGGAAAAGAGGTAGCGCCGACGGGTTCTACAAGGATTCCGCTGGGCCGAAGAGACGGTTCCGCCTGGATGGCCTTGAGGAGTTGCGTGCTTTGCGTGATGGGATCGTCGTTGGCATAAATGATCTGGGCCTCGACACCGAGTTCCGCCGCGGCGGCTTTCGCGGCTGCGGCTTGTTCCATCTGATAGTCGTTGTCCTTGGTTATCAGAGAAACCAGGAAACGAAGTGTCGTCATCCAATGCCTCCGCCGTTCAAACAAAGCCAAAGCACCGGCGTAGAGAAGGAAAGAAGAATTGCGAATCCGTTCCCGGGTGGTTTAGCGAGTTGTACCAGCATGCGCCGATTCCGACACTTGAATCAAGCCGGGCAGCAGATTCCCGAAGTCGGCACTTTCCGGGCGGCCGAAAGCAAAATACATTTTGCTGTAGAAGGCATAGAGCCTGTCGTATACGGTCTTTGCGGAAACCTGGGGTTGAAACACTTTGTACTGAGGACAGATTTTGTCCTGTGCTTCCTCGACGGTCTTGAAAACGCCCGCAGCGAGAAACGCAAAAATAGCGGAACCTAGGCTGACCACGTTGCCCGCGGGAACGAGCACAGGCCTGCCCAGCACGTTGGCATACACCTGATTCAGCACATCGTTTTTCTGGGGGATACCCCCGGCGTTGATAACCCTGCGGACGATGACGCCGTTTTCCTCCATGCGATCGAGGATGACGCGCGTGTGCAGGGCGGTGCCTTCGATGGCGGCAAACAATTCATCCTGCGCCGTGGTCTGGAGATTCCAGCCGAAAGTAATGCCGCGAAGGTTGGGATTTACAAGCACGGTGCGATCACCATTGTCCCAGGTGATACGGAGCAGGCCGGTTTGCCCGGCGCGATAGTTTTCCAGGCCGCGGCAGAGAGTCGGCACATCGGTCCCGGCGCGCGTAGCGATGGATTGAAAAATATCGCCGACAGCGGAAAGGCCGGCCTCAATGCCGGTTCGCTGCGGGTGCACGCTTCCTTGGACCACTCCGCACACACCGGGAACCAAGCGCACAGAAGGAGTGATTCCGATGATGCACGTGGAAGTGCCAACGACATTAACGATGTCTTCGCTGCGGCAGCCAGCCCCGATGGCATCCCAATGCGCGTCGAACGCGCCCACAGGAATGGGGATACCGGCCTCCAAACCGAGATGCTGCGCCCAATGGGCTGAGAGCTTGCCCGCCAGTTGATGGGAAGCGGCGAATTCACCATCCATTTTTTCGCGCACGCCGGCGAAAAGTGGGTCTACCTTAACGAGAAAATCCTCCGGTGGCAGGCCGCCGAGCGAGGCGTTCCACATCCACTTGTGGCCCATGGCGCAGATGCTGCGCTTCACTTGCTTGGCATCGGTGATGCCGCAGAGCGTTGCGGCAACCATATCGCAATGTTCGAACGCAGAAACGAATTCTGGGCGTTTCCCGGGATTATGGCGAAGCCAATGCAGGAGCTTGGAGAAACCCCACTCCGAGGAATAGACGCCGCCACACCACTCGATCGCCGCGAGCTTCTCGCGATGCGCGGCTGCGGTGATTTCCGCCGCTTCCGCCTTGGCGCGATGATCGCACCATAAATAATAATCACCGAGCGGCTGAAGGTTCTTGCCGACGGGAATGACGGAAGAGCCGGTCGTATCCAGCGCAAGGGCGAGGATCTGATCGGCGGGAACGCCTGCCTTTCGAATGACTTCCCGAGTGGCCGCGGCGAGCGCCCGCATATGATCTTCATGCGATTGCGTGGCGTATTCGGGATCCTCGCGTTTGCGATGCAGCGGATATTCAGCGTTGGCGGAGGCAAGCAGCCCGCGCTCGCTGTCCACGATGGAAACGCGAACGCTCAATGTTCCAAAATCAACACCGGCGACAACTGCCATTTACCTTCCTCGTTGGAATGCCTTGCGCCAGTTCGTCTCACAGCAGCGGGAATCCTCACGCCTTGCGCTTAGGCGAGAACTTGATGCAATAAACCAGCCCCAGGACGAACAGCAGGCCTCCCCACCATACCGGAGCATGCAGATTCGCCAAATGTACCGTCTCGGGCGGATGCGACCATTCCGCCAGCCCACTGGCAAAAATCAAAAACCCGTACACCAGCAAAAGTACCCCGACAAAGAACCAAACCGGAATGATTTCATGTTTTTCGCTCATTTCGCCTCACCAGAAAATGATCTGAAGAACCAGCAAAACCGCCAGGGCTGCAATTCCCCAAAAAAGCGGCCGGTGCAGAAAGCTGGTGTGCTCTTCGTGCGCGACTTCTGTCAGCGCATAAACAAGTCCCTTCAATTCCTCGTCGGGCCGTGGCTTCGTCACCAGCGTCACCAGCACGGTCACCACTACACAGGTGACGCAGGACCACAGCGCCTGGTACATGTCCTGCGCGAGTCCCTGGGCATGCGGAGACAAAGCGAATACGCTCACCCAGCGATGATCCAATTTCATCAGCGTAAACATGGTGACGGAAGAAAGCGTTCCTGCCAGTAGCCCCCAGAACCCGGCGGCGCGGCTCACGCGCTTCCAAAGCATTCCGAGCAATACCGTGCCAAACAGCGGCGCGATGAAGAAGCCGAACAGCGCTTGCACGTAATCCATGATGCTGGCAAAGCCCATCGCCAGGTAGGCCGTTCCAATGCTCGCGAACAGGCCAATCAGCGTGCACCAGCGTCCCATGGAAACGTAGTGCTGATCAGGCGCATTCTTACGCAGAAACGGACGATAAATGTCGTACGTCCACACCGTCGCAAACGCGCTCACGTTGCCCGCCATGCCCGCCATGAACCCAGCGACCAGCGCGGTGATCCCGAGTCCCAGCAATCCGGGTCCGCAGTAGCGCGCAAGCATGAGCGGGAGCACCTCGTTATAACTGTATTGCCCGGGCTGCAAACTGCTTGCCGGAACCAGATGCATCGGCAGTACCGCGAGCCCAAGCAAGCCCGGGAGAATCACAATCAAGGGCACTGCCATCTTGAAAAAGGAACCGATGATCGGCGCCATCTTGGCCGAGCGGATGTCCTTTGCCGAGAGCACGCGCTGCACCACCAGGAAGTCCGTGGTCCAATAGCCCATCGCCTGCACCGCGCCGAGGCCGAACACAATTCCCGTCCAGTGCATGCCCATCGGATTGTCCTGAAACCGGCCCAGCGTGCTCCAGGCGTGCGTGAAATCCTGGCCCGGGAAATTCTGCTGGATGCGCGCGACCATGCCTTTCCATCCGCCCGTTTCGATCAAACCTAGAATGGGGATGAGGAGCGCGCCGAACCAAATCAGAAAAAATTGCAGAACTTCGTTGAAGATGGCTGAGAACAGCCCCCCGGCCGCTACGTAAATGCCCACCGTCAGGGATGACACCCAGATGCTGAAGTTGATGTCCCAGCCGAGGACCACCTTCATCACCACGGCCATGGCGTACATGTTCACGCCGGACATCAGGATGGTCATGATCGCGAACGTGACGGCACTCAGCGCGCTCGCCGCCGGACCGTAGCGCAGTTGCAGATAGCCAGGCACCGAATGCGTTTTCGAAATGTAATAGAAAGGCATCATCACGATGCCCAGAAATACCATGGCGGGAATGGCACCGATCCAATACCAGTGCGCGGCAAGAATACCGTATTGATAGGCGGAACCCGCCCAGCCGAGCAACTCCAACGAACCAAGGTTGGCCGAAACAAACGCCAGCCCAGCCACCCACGCAGTCATCTCCCGCCCGGCCAGGAAGAAGTCCTCGCCCGTCTTGGCGAAGCGCTTCAGATAAAACCCGATCCCCAACACCAACGCAAAATAGAAAGCGATAATGACCAGATCCACCGTGGAAAGATGTACGAGAGTCGTCTGCGCAGCCGACGCCACTATGGCGATCATTTTTTCTCCTTGGGCTGCCCGTAGTAGGCGGCCTCTCCATGTTTCCTCAGGTAGTGCTGGTCGTGAAGAAAGCGTCCAATTGTGGAAGCTTGCTGATTGATGCCCAGAGTAAAGTACGCCATGCGCGCGACGGATTCCAGGATAACGGCATTGTGCGCCGATGTTGCAGGATCAGCCCCCCAGGCAAACGCTCCGTGATTGGCTACCAGTACCGCTGGAACCGCGGAAGGGTCTACGCCCTCAAATGCGCGCACGATGGCGCGTCCCGTGTTTTCTTCATATTTTGAGGCAATCTCCGCGTTCGCCATTTCCTCGGTGACAGGCACTGGCCCGTAAAAATAATCGGCGTGCGTCGTTCCCAAGCAAGGGATGGGCCGACGCGCCTGCGCCCATGCTGTCGCGTACTCCGAATGCGTATGGCTGATTCCGCCAATCGCGGGAAACGATTTGTACAAAACGAGATGCGTCGGCAAGTCCGACGAAGGGCGCAGCTTCCCTTCCACAATTTTCCCGTTCAAATCCGTGATCACTAAGTCTGCGGGCTTCAACCTCTCGTAGGGTACGCCGCTCGGCTTAATCACGACCAGGGACTTCTTCCGAGAAATACCGCTGGCGTTCCCAAAGGTGTAGAGGACCAAGCCCTTGCGCACCAGTTCAAGGTTTGCTTCCAATCGCTTACATCCGCGTATTTCGCGCCTCCGCGGCCATCGCACGCTAACCGCTGCCCTTTTCCGCCGCGCCTTCCAAGTAGTGAGCCTCCCCCGCCTCCACAAGCTGCGCCGCGGCCCGTTCCGGCGTAACGTCCCGCTGCGGAGACCCCAGGAGTTCGTAGCCCACCATGAATTTTTGAATCGTCGCTGATCGTAGCAGCGGTGGAAAGTAGTGCGCGTGCAAGTGCCATTCTTCGTAGCCGCCCCCGTCCGTGGGCTTCTGGTGGAATCCCATGGAATACGGGAACGCCGTCTCAAACAAATTGTCATAGCGAATAGTGATGCGCCGCAGGATGTCGCCGAGGAGTTCGCGCTCTTCGGCGCTCAGTTGATCGATCGAAGCGAGATGGCGTTTGCTCAACACCAGCGATTCGAATGGCCAAACCGCCCAGAACGGCACGACCGCCGCAAAAGCGTCGTTCTGGCAAACGACGCGTACGTTCAACTGCAGCTCCAACTTCAAATAGTCGCAGAGTAAACAAGAATGTTTTCCGGCGTGGTATTCCTTGAAGGACGCCAGCTCCCGCGTGGGGAGGTTTGGCAGCGAAGCATTCGCCCAAATCTGGCAGTGCGGGTGTGGATTGCTCGCGCCCATCATCTCGCCGCGATTCTCGAAAATTTGCACGTGGTTAATCCAGGGAATTTGCCCAAGTGCGCAGTACTGCTCGACCCAAGCATTCACGACTCTGCGCAGTTCCTCGACGCTCATTTGCGGCACGGTGAGATCGTGTCGCGGAGAAAAACACATCACCCGGCAAATCCCCTGCTCTGCTTTTCCTACCAGCAATCCGGAAGAATCAAACTGGACAGTGGCAACGTCCGGCAGCATGGCCGGGTAATCGTTGTCAAAAACGTAAGTCTCCGTATACGGCGGGGTACGTGCTCCGCCTGCGCGTTTATTTCCGGGGCACAAGTAGCAATTAGGATCGAATGTGACCACAGGAGGTCTTGCTAGCTTCTCCACTTTTCCCTGCCAGGGCCGCTGCGTGCGATGGGGAGAGACGAGAACCCACTCCCGCAGGAGAGCATTGAAGCGCCGGTGTGGAATTCGATTTAGCTCGTCGAAACTCATGGGTTAGGTCGAAGTATGACGGACATTAGCAACCGACTGTGCTTCCCTTCTAATTGCTCTCATCTGGCAGGCTTATTCTCTTCCAGGACAATATGCCGCGCGCCTTCGGACGCCGGCGAAACATAAATCTCGGGAGTCAGACCGATCTTGGAGGAATAGGCCGCAGCCACCTTGCGCCTGAAATCGCTCACCGCCGTGGTCTCAACCAAATTGATGGTGCACCCGCCAAATCCTCCTCCGGTCATCCTCGCGCCAATCGTTCCTGGCTGCGCCGCGGCAATTTCCACCATCAGATCGAGTTCCCTGCAACTGACTTCGTAATCGTCCCGCAGACTTCGGTGCGAGTCCTGCAGCAGAGGCCCGAGTGCGGCTGTGTCTCCTTTGCGAAATGCTTCCACGGCGCTTTTTACCCGCGCGTTTTCCGTAATGACGTGCCTGCACCGCGCAAATACCTTCGCAGAAAGGTTTTGACGATGATCTTCCAGCTGAGGAAGTGTGACGTCACGAAGCGCGCGAATTCCCGGGAGAACGATTCGCAAGATTCGAACGCCTTCTTCGCACTCCGCGCGGCGCGCATTGTACTCGCCGGAAGCCAGTTCGTGACGCACCATGGTGTTACAGATCACCAATTGAAGGTTCGCCGGAAGTTCCACAAATTCGTGTTTCAGCGAGCGGCAGTCCAGCAAAAGCGCGTGTGATGCGCGGCCATAACACGAAACAAACTGGTCCATAATTCCAACCCGCGCACCCACGAATTCGTTCTCTGCTTTTTGACAGAGTTGCGCCAGTTCCGCGCGGTCCACGGAATTCCCGCGGTCGTTGAGCAGCGCAAGAGCAACCGAAACTTCCACGGCGGCTGAAGAACTCAATCCCGCGCCAAGCGGAACTTCGCCGCTGACATAGACATTTGCCCCGCTAATCGGCTTCCCCGCTCGACGCAGCGCCCACGCCACGCCCAACGGATAGTTGGCCCAGTGCTTGTTCGCCAGCGGTGACAAAGAATCAAGGCTGACTTCGATCGTTTCATTGAAATTATCCGAATGGATCGCCAGCTTGCCGTCTCGGCGTGGAGCCGCGGCCGCCCAGCAATAGAACTCGATCGCCGCGGGCAGCACGAACCCGTCGTTATAGTCGGTGTGCTCGCCGATCAGATTCACCCGGCCAGGGGCACGGCAAATGCTTGCGGTCGTCCCAAAGCGGGCCTTGAATGCGTCCAGAATTTGCAGGGGTGTTTTCAACGACGGCTATTATCACAGATTTGCTTTGCGTTCAGCCTGAGAATTTGCGTCGTAAACCAGGAAGTCATGGGCGCTTGGGACTGGAAGACCGTTGCGGTACGCTTCTGCTGCGCATAGCGCCTGCGCGGATTGCAGAGTCCAACCATGAGCCTCTCAGCTTTTCTCTCGCGGCGAGTGGTGACGCCGGAAGGAATTCTGGCGGCGGCTGTGCTCGTCGAAGATGGACGAATCCTGGATGTTGTTCCGCCTGACCAATTGCCTGCGCAGATTTCCGTAAAGGACTTGGGAGCAGCCGCCATTCTTCCTGGGCTGGTAGATTCTCACCTTCACGTTAACGAGCCTGGACGAACCGAGTGGGAGGGCTTCCGCACAGCGACCCGCGGCGCGGCGGCTGGCGGCTACACACTGCTTGTGGATATGCCGCTGAACTGTTTGCCGGCGACGACGACCGTCGCTGCACTCGAAGCAAAACGCAAAGCCGCGAGCGGCCAGTGCCTTGTGGATTGGATGGCGTGGGGTGGCGTTGTCAGCGGCAACCAGCGACACATTGAAAGTTTGGCATTCGCCGGCGTGCCCGGATTCAAATGCTTCCTCATTCATCCCGGAATTGACGGCTTCACCATGGTCACTGAACCGGAGCTGCGCGCGGCGCTGCCGCATGTCGCGCGGACCGGCTTGCCTCTGTTGGTGCACGCTGAGTTGCCTGAGCCTGTGGACGCTGCCACGCGCCAATTAGCTAGCGCGGATTGGAGCAGGTACTCCACCTATCTTCAGTCGCGGCCCGATGAGGCAGAGCTTTCCGCGATTCGGCTCATGATCTCTCTTTGCCGCGAATTTCACTTCCGCTTGCATATCGTCCATCTGGCAACGAGCCATGCGCTAGGTATGTTGCGCTCGGCAAAGTCTGAAGGCCTGCCGGTGACAGTCGAGACGTGTCCGCACTATCTGCATTTCTCTTCAGACAAGATTTCGGACGGACACACCCTGTTCAAATGTGCCCCGCCGATTCGCAGCCGGGAGAATCGTGAAAAGCTTTGGCAAGGCCTTCGAGAGGGAGTGATCGATCTGGTGGCGACGGATCATTCCCCCTGTCCGCCGGAGATGAAGCGGCTCAGCGAAGCTAACTTCCAAACGGCGTGGGGTGGAATCGCCGGCCTCTCGTTGGCTCTGCCGGTGATGTGGACGGAAGCCAGTGCGCGCGGCTTCACACTTGCCGACATCGCACGGTGGATGGCCGAAGGTCCGGCACGCCTTGCTGGATGCGATTTGCGCAAGGGCCGCATCGCTAAAGGTTTTGATGCCGACATCGTAGTGTTTCAGCCGGAAGCGGAATTCATTGCGACAGAGCAGCATCTTCATTACCGTCATCGCGCTTCACCATACTTAGCTGAAACACTTCGCGGCCTGGTCAAGGCGACTTACCTGCGCGGAGATTGCGTATTCAGCGATGGGGAATTCCCTGGAGGACCGAGAGGCCGCGAATTCCACCGCTAATTCCCATCGAAGTCTCAAATAGAGATTTGAAACTCCCGCCGTTTCATACAGAATATCGCCAGCAAAGAAATTTATGACCGTCCATCACATTGTCGGCGCAGCCGTGCCGCGCAAGGAAGGCTGGGACAAAGTCACTGGAGCGGCGCGCTACGTCGACGACATGATTCTGCCCGGCATGCTTCACGGCGCAACCGTGCGCAGCACTGTCGCCCGCGGGAAAATCAAAAAAATCAAGTTTGGCGCTGGCATATCCTGGAACGAATATGTTGTGGTCTCCGCCAAGGACATTCCAGGGAAGAACTGCATCGCCCTGATTCTGGACGACCAACCTTGCCTCGCCGCCGAAACCGTGAATCACGCCGAAGAACCCATTCTTCTCCTCGCGCATACCGATCGTCACAAACTGCGAAAGGCGGTTGAAGTGATTTCCATCGAGTATGAGGCTCTTCCCTCCGTGCATACCCTGGATGAAAGCGAGCAGCGATCGGCCATCATTTGGGGCACCGACAATACGTTTAAGAGTTTTCTCGTGGAAAAGGGCGATGTAGATGCCCTCTGGAAAGAGGCGGCGCACATCGTCGAGGGTGAATATTTCACGGGCGCTCAGGAGCAACTGTATATCGAAAATAACGGCATGATCGCGGCGTTCGACCCAGAAAACGGCGTCAC
Organism: Acidobacteria bacterium 13_2_20CM_2_57_6; assembly: GCA_001917435.1. Taxonomy (GTDB): domain Bacteria; phylum Acidobacteriota; class Terriglobia; order Acidiferrales; family UBA7541; genus Acidiferrum. The sequence continues at coordinate 7,902 of MNEA01000008.1, read as the reverse complement.
AGTTTGGGGTTCCCTCCATGATCGCGGGGCACGCCGCGCTGCTGGCGATGAAGTCCGGCCGTCCCGTGAAAATGATCTACGACCGCATGGAAGACATGGCCGCAACGACCAAGCGCCATCCTTCGCGAACGCGCCATCGTACCGCGGTGAGCAAAGATGGAAAGATTCTCGGCGGAGAGATTGAGTTTGTCATCGATGGCGGAGCTTACGCGACGCTCTCTTCGGTCGTCCTTTCGCGCGGCACGATTCACGCCGGCGGTCCCTACTATTGGCCGAGCGTACGCATTCGAACGAAGGCCGTCGCCACCAACACGCCGCCCCACGGAGCCTTCCGAGGATTTGGCGCGCCGCAGAGCCTTTTTGCCATGGAGCGGCAGATGGACCGCATCGCTCAAGTTGTGGGAATTTCCCCAGTCGAAATTCGCCGTAGAAATTTCCTAAAGCCCGGCCAATCGACCACAACTCAGCAAGTCATTCGCGAGAAGATGGACCTGGACCGTTTGCTCAGCCGCGCGCTGGAACTTTCTGACTATGCCGTGAAGAAGAAGCGTTTTGCTGTTGAAAATAAACCTGGACCGCGCAAAAAAGGAATCGGAATCGCCTCTTTTTTGCATGGCGCAGGGTTCACAGGTTCCGGCGAACGCTACCTGAACTCTCTCGTCGGCGTCGACATAAACGCGGAGGGAAATGTTCGTGTGCTGGTTTCCAGCGCGGAATTTGGCCAAGGAACCAACACGGTGCTCTGCCAGATTGCTGCCGAAGCGCTCGGCCTCCCATATGAAAATGTTTCCATCGCGCAACCAGACACGACGGTCGTTCCGAACAGTGGCCCGACAGTCGCATCACGTACGGCGATGATTGTCGGAAAACTGGTCCAGTCGGCCGCCAAGGGAATCCAGGAAACGCTCACGAGAACCAAGCTGCTCCGTGACGAATACACTTCTGAAGAATTTCGCGCCGCCTGCAAGGAATACATCGCGGCGCATGGGGCGCTCAAATCCTATGCGCGATATGAGGCCCCGCCCGATGTTTTTTGGGACGATGAAAAATATCGCGGCGAAGCGTACGCGGCATTCGCGTGGGCCGTTTACGTTGCAGAAGTTACGGTTGATCTGACAACCTACAGCGTGACGGTCGATGACTTCGTGGCACTCCAGGAAGTTGGGAAAGTTCTGCATCCAGTGCTTGCCGAAGGACAAGTCATGGGGGGAGTCGCGCAGGCCATCGGTTTCGCCCTCTATGAAAAAGTTGTCTGGCAGAACGGCCGGATGAGCAACAATCAAATGACGAATTACATCATGCCGGCTTCGATGGACTTGCCCCCGATTCGCGTATTTTTTGAAGAACTGGGCAACGTTCACGGCGCGCATGGCGCCAAAGGTATCGGAGAGCTGCCCATGGACGGACCCGCACCGGCAATCATCAACGCCGTGGAAGATGCAACTGGCGTTCGCTTCTCTTCCATTCCGCTGCTTCCCGAAGATCTCTTCGAAGCTCTGCGCCCTGAATCCGGAGAGCAATTTGTTTCGGCCTCGGTACGAGGGACGGCATGAGTCTTTTGCCGGCGGCGAGCGCAAAGTGCGAGGTTTCATTCACCGTCAATGGCCACGCAAAGAAGGTACTCGCCCATCCTATGGAAAGATTGCTGGACGTGCTTCGGAACGATACCATCGAGGGAATGGCGGCTCACGCGTTGATGAAGCTTCTGCAGGAGTCGTTCCTGGAATGCGGCGGCGCGCAGTGCGGCATTTGCACGCCGGGAATGATTCTTGCCGCCGTGCACTTGCTCGAAAAAAAACCGCAGCCTGCGTTGACGGACATACGCGAAGGTCTTGCCGGAAATCTTTGTCGCTGCACTGGCTACATGCAGATTTTCGAAGCAGTGGCCAAGGCGGCGCGCCAAAGAGTTGCGCAATGAGAGCCGATCCGTCCGAATATAAACTCGTTTCGCCCGGCAATCTGCAAGGCGCTCTTTCCCTGCTGGCTGCCGAGCCGGCGCAATGGCTGCCCATTGCCGGCGGGACCGATGTCATGGTTTTGTATTCGGCCGGAAAACTGCCCAGCCGAAATGTGATCAACATCTGGAATATTCCCGAGCTTCGTCAAATCGAAGTGCTCCCGGACTGTATTCGAATCGGCGCCGCGTGTACGTATACCTCGCTGCGCAACCATGACATCGTTGGGCGGGAATTCTCCCTGCTGGCCACCACAGCGTCCTGGACCGGCGGGATTGCCAATCAGAATCGCGGAACACTGGGAGGCAACATCGCCAATGCTTCTCCTGCCGCCGATTCCCTGCCCGCGCTGCTGGTCTACGACGCGGACCTCACCCTGATTTCCTTGCGCGGAGAGCGGCGCGTGCCTTATCGAACTTTTCACACCGGCTACAAGCAGACGGTTCTGGGCGCCGACGAGTTAATCCTGAATATTTCACTGCCGCGCCGCTTCTCTGGGTATGTTTCTCACGCGCGTAAGGTCGGAGCCCGCAATGCGCAGGCCATATCCAAAGTCTGCCTCGCTGCCTTAGGCCAAATCTCGCGCGGTGCGATTCGCGATGTTCGTCTCGCGATGGGGAGCGTTGCGCCCGTGCCGCTTCGCTTGCATGAAACGGAAAAAGTGCTCACCGGAAAAAAGATCAGGCCATCGTTGTTCGATGCCGCAAGAAACAGTGTGCTCAAAGAAATTCAACCCATCGATGATATTCGTTCCACCGCTCGATATCGCTCCGCCGTCGCGGGCAATCTCGTGGCCGAATTTCTGGAGAAGCTTGCCGCTGAAGGAGCGAACGCGTGACTGCGGTCCTCGCTCGTTGGAACAGCTTGCCGCCCGAGGAAGCTGCTCGCGAGATTCTTGCTTGCTGCGGTTCGGAAACTTGGGCCGCGAGCATGGCCTCGAAACGGCCGATTCGCGATGAACACTCATTGATCGAAACTTCAGACGAAGTTTGGCGAGGACTTGGAGAACCGGACTGGCTCGAAGCCTTTCGAAGTCATCCGCGAATTGGAGATTCGAATGCCGAAACGCCTCTCGCGGCGCAATCATCGGCTTGGTCCGAACAAGAACAACGGCAGGCTGCATCGACCGATGAAGCCATGAAACTGGCGCTGAAATGGGGCCATCGGGAGTATGAGCAAAAGTTTGGGCGTATCTTTATTGTTTGCGCGACGGGAAAATCAGCCGGCGAAATTCTGGAGATTCTGCGCCGCCGGTTGCACAATGATGAAGCCGCCGAATTCCAGCAAGCGGCTGAGGAGCAGCGTCAAATCGTGCATATCCGTCTGAAAAAATGGATCGCGGGATGAGCCGAATTTCCACGCACGTTCTCGACACCGTCAGGGGAAAACCCGCAGCGGGCGTGCCCGTGCGCCTGCAGCGTCAAAATTCTTCTGGCAACTGGACGACAGTAAGTTCCGCGCGGACGGATGAAGATGGCCGGTGCAACGAATTGCTGCCGGAAGGCGCGGCTCTCGCTGCGGGAACGTACCGCTTGTCGTTTGACACCACCAATTATTTCACCGCTTCAGGCGCGGATGGCTTGTATCCCGCGATCCAGATTTTGTTTCGAGTGCGCAACGGTGAAACCCATTTTCATATTCCATTGCTGCTGAGTCCCAACGGCTACACGACGTACCGGGGAAGCTGAGATGAGTTCGTCGATCCGCGAGTGGCTGAACCTCAGTGTGCGGTGGATTCACGTTTTTGCCGGGATCATGTGGGTCGGACAGACCTACTACTTCACCTGGCTTGACGGGCAATTCACAAAACTGGAAAAACAGAGCGGTTCGAACGCGGCGGCTTCCAAGGTTTGGATGGTGCACAGCGGAGGCTTTTATTCTGTCGAGAAACAAAAATCCCTGGGCGTTGCCCCGGAGCAGGTGCGCTGGTTTCGCTGGGAAGCATTGATGACCTGGCTGGCCGGCGTGATTCTTCTCGTCCTGGTGTATTACTTGGGCGATGGACTCATCGATCCGGACATTGCGGATATTTCAAAGGGCGTGGGCATTGCGATTGGAGTCGGCGCGATGGTGGCCGGATGGATTATCTACGATTTGGCGGTGCGGTCACCGCTCGGAAAATCGCAGGCCGTGTTCGCGGGATTTGGTCTTCTGATGACCGCGACGGCGGGATGGGGACTGACGCACATTTTCAGCGGACGCGCTGCGTACATCCACGTAGGAGCCATCTTCGGAACCATCATGACTCTAAACGTATGGATGCGGATTCTTCCCGCGCAGCGCAAGATGGTTGCGGCTGCTGCCGCTGGCGAGAAGTTCGATGCTTCGCTCGGCGCGCAAGCAAAGTTGCGATCCAAACATAATACGTTCCTCGCCGTGCCGGTCGTCTTTCTGATGCTGAGCAATCACTTCCCGGTGGCGACTTATGGGAACCGGTACGGATGGGAAATCATGCTGGGGCTCATTGTGGCGGGGTGGATTGCGGCGAAATTGATCCGGGAGTCTTGAATTGGAAGAAGTTTTTTTCTGTGAGCGAAAGTGAAATCAGTGTTGACCAGTAGCGATTTTGCAAGACTCGCGGAAGAAGTAATCGTACGCTGCGAGAAGCTAGCGACGTTTTCTGAAGATGCCGGCGGCACGCGGCGGACTTTTCTCTCGCCGCCGATGCGGGATTGCCACCGCGAAGTTTCCTCGTGGATGAATGCTCTGGGCATGACCGTGTCCGTGGATGCGGTCGGGAATTTGCGAGGATTTTTTGCGGGAACTTCGCCAGCAGCGCCGAGAATTCTGATTGGATCGCATCTCGACACGGTGCCGAATGCGGGGGCGTTCGACGGAATATTAGGAGTGGTGCTGGCGGTTGAACTCGTGGAATCTTTGCGCGGCTCGAAGCTGCCGTTTTCGATTGAGGTTATTGGATTTTCGGAAGAAGAGGGAGTGCGATTTGGAGTTCCGTTTATAGGGAGCCGGGCGCTGGTGGGCCGAGTGGATGAAGAACTTCTGGGGCGCAACGATGCGAATGGAATTTCCGTTCGCAAAGCGATTCAGGATTTTGGGCTGAACCCGAATGAGCTTTCCAAAGCGGCGCTGCGTGACGACGTTTTAGGTTACGTCGAATTTCACATTGAACAGGGGCCGGTGCTGGAAAGTTTGGGACGGCCACTTGGAGTCGTGGAAGCCATCGTTGGGCAGAACCGTTTGGAGTTTACATTTGCAGGACAAACGAATCACGCCGGCACGACGCCCATGAATTTACGGCACGACGCGCTAGCCGCAGCGGCGGAGTGGATCGTGGCCGTCGAAAGCTTGGCGCAACGCACAACGGATTTAGTGGCCACAGTGGGATTTGTGGAAGCGAAGCCCGGCGCGACAAACGTGATTGCCGGAGAGGCGCGGGCCACCCTGGATATTCGCCATGCGTCAGATCGCGCGCGAACGGAAGCGCTGGATGAGTTGATTCGTCAAGCAGAAGCGATCTCATCGCGTCGCGCAGTGACGGCGAAATGGCGAACGCTTCTCGCGCAGAATGCCGTGGCGATGGATCCGTTTCTGACGGACCAAATCGAGCACGCCGTGCAAAAAGCCGGCTGCGAGCCTCATCGCATGGCGAGCGGCGCGGGACACGATGCCATGATCCTCGCGGAAAAGATTCCGGCGGCGATGATTTTTTTGCGAACGCCCGGAGGCATCAGCCACGATCCGGCAGAGTCGGTGCATCTGGAGGACGTGGCGAAAGCGCTGGAATGCGGACAGCATTTGCTGACGCAACTTGCGGCTTCACAGGAATTCTCCGGAAGGACGTGCCGTGCATAATCTCGGTCACACGCGCAGCTCGCATCAGCGTAATCACATTTTGCAAACGCCCGACACGTTTGTGCGCACGACGTTGCCCGGGATGAAGAATGCTTCCGCGATTGTGCATGTCGGACCGGCGCTGGGTGCGGCGTTCACCGAATACACCACGGAGTTTGAAGCGAAGGGCGAATTGGGAGACACCCCTGCGCAGAGATTCATTTACGTTATGGACGGCGCGGTGACGGTAGAGGTCAAGGGAAAGCGGCATGAGCTCGGCGATCGAGGTTATGCCTATTTTCCGGAAGGATTTTCTCACCGAGTGGTGGCGAGAGAAAAAAGCCGGGTTGCCGTGATTGAAAACTTCTACGAGCGTGGGGAAAAGACTGAGTCGCCGCGTTTGCTGGTTTCGAGCGAGGATTCGATTTCTTCGCATGCGCTCGATGGCGATTCCGATTTGCAAGTCAAATGTTTGCTTCCCGACGAGCCGCAGTTTGATTTTGCAGTGAACACCATGGTGTACCAACCGGGCGCGGCGCTCAGCATGGTGGAAATGCATGTGATGGAGCACGGGCTGATCATGCTCGAAGGCGGCGGCATCTACCGGCTGGGCGATTCCTGGTATCCGGTGAGAGCGGGCGATTTCATCTGGATGGGGCCGTGGTGCCCGCAATGGTTTGGAGCTATTGGAAAACTTCCCGCGAAATACCTGATTTACAAGAATTGGAACCGGCATCCGCTCGGTGAACCGAAAAAATGAAATTGGAAATCGATCAGCAGGGACTACTCTCCGAACTGGAGACGCTGGCGACTTTTTCGGATGCGGAGCCGCCTGCGGTCACGCGAATTGTTTTTACTCCCACCGATTTGAAAGCCCGCGCTTGGATGATGGCGCGATGCGAAGAAGCCGGGCTCGCGGTGCGGCAAGACGCGATTGGAAATATTTTCACGCGATGGGACGGCGCCGATCCGGCAGCTCCAGCCGTTGGAACGGGCTCCCACATTGATGCGATTCCAAACGCCGGCAAATACGACGGCGTCGTGGGAGTGCTTGGCGGACTCGAAGCGATTCGCGCGCTGCAGCGGAGCGGATTCCGCCCCAAGAATTCGATTGAGCTCCTGGTGTTCGCGACGGAAGAGCCGACGCGCTTTGGGATCGGCTGCCTGGGGAGCCGATTGCTTTCGGGAACGCTTTCCGCGGAAGCGGCCGCAAAATTGAAAGACCGCGACGGCGAATCCGTGGAGGAAGTTCGCAGAAAAGCAAGCTTCAGCGGACAACTTCAGGATGTCAAACTGCCGAAAAGCTATTACAAGGCTTTTGTTGAGTTGCACATCGAGCAAGGGCCGCTGCTCGAACGCGCGAAAATATCGCTCGGAATCGTGAAGAGCATCGCGGCGCCAGCGAGTTTCCGCATTGCCATTGAAGGCGCGGGCGGGCACGCCGGCGGCGTGCTCATGCCGGATCGCAAGGACGCGCTTTGCGCGGCCGCAGAGTTGATTCTGGCGATCGAGACCGCGGCGCATGCAAGCGGAGCACTGGACACCGTTGCCACTGTCGGGGTGTGCGACGTTTTTCCCGGCGCGGTGAACAGCATCCCGAGTCGCGTGGGCATGACACTCGACATTCGGGATACGGACCTGGCGCGGCGCGATGGCGTGATGAAGGTGATCGAGCGCGCTTCACAAGGCATTGCCGCGAAGCGTCAAGTCTCGATTCGGTGGGAACTGGTCAACGCTGATGCGCCGGCGGATTGCGCTCCCGAAGTGCGTGAGGCGCTTACCGATTCCTGCCGGCAGCATGGATTTCCATTTCTCGAAATGGTGAGCCGCGCTTACCATGATTCCCTTTTCGTTTCCCGGATTGCGCCGACGGGGATGCTTTTCATTCCTTGCCGGAACGGCTACAGCCATCGCCCTGATGAATACGCCGCGCCGGAAGACATTGCGCGCGGGGCGCTGGTGCTGGCCGGGGCCCTAGCAAAGCTGTCGGCCTAAGCAGAAGACATCCCATTCTCAGAGGGACTGGCCTCACCCCTCCCGACCGGATCCACCCGCCTCTTTCGTGTAAGTGTCCCTTTTGGCCTCCGGTCGGGTAGAGCGATGGCGCGTAGCGGGCTTCGAATGATGCCGACGTTTCCATCGCCCTCCCTAAAAT
>MNEA01000030.1 GCA_001917435.1 Acidobacteria bacterium 13_2_20CM_2_57_6 | reverse complement strand
TGCCTTTTTGTTCCAATGTCAGGGTGGAAGAACAGCCCGCCCTGGTGCCGAGCGCTGCGATGACCGCATCAGAAAACGAGCCTTGTCCTTCCTTAAGTGCGATCATGGCGGAGAAGACCTCTTGCTCGTTCTCCACAACGAGCACGTCAGCTTGAAGGATGCGCTCGATAGCCGCCACGATTTCATGTACTGCTAGGCGATACGCGCAATCTCGTCGGCCTTACTGCGGGAATCGCGAGCCGCCGGAAGATTGAATTCACTTCCTCAACCGGTAGCCGCATTTTCCCCTCCAGCCACCACATCAGCAGGCCGAAGAGGCCGCCAGCGATAAACTGGACGAGCGCCTCCCCGGGAATGGAGTTGGCGTTGCCCGGAGAACCCGTCGCTTTCACGTCTTCGCGCAACAGTTCTATGAGCAGCTTGTGCAACAGATGTTGAATCAGAACACCACTATCTCCGCCCACCATCACGCGAAACACTTCGCGATGCTCTTTGGCGTGAGTGAACAACTCACGGCTGAAAGCGAATACCCGGTCGTCAACGCTGCTACTGTCGGAGAGTGTTTCGCGTTGCCGTTCTTTCAGGGAGGCTCGGAGCCCTTCAAAACCGCTGACCAGGAGGTCTTCCATGTTGTCGAAATGCCGGTAAAACGTCATTCGGCCTACGTTGGCGCGGTCAACAATGTCCTGCACCGAGAGCGTTTCGAATCCCTTCTCCTGGATTAGCGAGAATAGTGCTCCTTGAATAATCTGTCGCGTTCGCTGTGCACGCTGATCCTTTTTCCTCGCCACGGCGAGACCCTTCACTTTGGGCACAATGAGCCCCCGTTGTGCGAACATTCATCGCGGCGAGCGCCAACGCCACCACGCAAGTCGGGCGGAAGTCGATGCTCGGCAGTATCTTTATTTATCAGCAGGCTCAGCAAGAAAGGCAGACAAGGAAACCTTTGACTCACTTTCGTTCTGCGAAAAAGATCCCATTTTGCCATTGTATGGACCTCGGCGGACTTGCCTTAGTTCCCTTTAGTTGCAAATGATTGCAACTTGTCGACAGTCACGGGCCGTAAACGCGCGGAGGCTTGCCTGCTGACAGAGCCCGGGTTGGAGAGTCGCTGCGTCACGCAATGAGGCGGCCGGTATTTTCACCGTCGTACAAGCTCCCAGCAAAGTGAATTCTCTTTGGCTTCTGCTCCTGCAGAACTCCCCGGCCGCCTCAAGTCTCCAGCGACGATCGTAAGTCCCTGATTGAACGCGCTTATCGTTTGCGACTCGCCATTCGCTGCGTGACATTGAATAAGAGCGTGCGGTCGTCAGGCTGCATTTGGGCAAGAGCTCTGCGAAGCTTAAATAGGTAGCGGCCCGCCCGCCCCGACGTGCCCCACTGATCGCCGTTCCCCGTCACGGGCTTTGGGACTTCGGGAAGTTCCTCGCCCTCATAAAATAACTGATACATTGGCACTTCCAGCGCCCGCGCCATCTTTTCCAGTGTTTCGATGGCCGGAGCCGTGTGGCCATTCTCAACGCGCGATAGGTAACATCTAAGCAAGCCAGTGCGTTTTTCGATGTCTCCCTGTGAGAGCTGCTTTGCTTCGCGCAAATCTCTCAAACGGTCGCCGATTATCATGGCCGCATCCCCTTTAGCTCTAAAATGCCTTCACTTCGCTCTATATATTCACTAGCTATCGTAACCCTATTATACCTCTTCAATGCTTGTGTCAAGTGCTGCCAGGCATCGACTCTTTGCGAGTTCTGGATACATGCCGGCCCCATGCCGGGATTTACTTGTCACGATTGATCTGAGCCTAAAGGGTCAAGGGAAACTTCCATCGCTATGCCGGCCATCCATCCTTCCCATCCCTGACGCTTTCACTTGACGGCGAGTTCGAAAACTGGCGGCTCAGACCTGCTTGCAGCCTTCCGGGGACGGTCAATAGTCAGTCTAAAGGCAGACAAGAAAATGGGGACTCCAAAGTGCTCGACAAGTCGATTCTCGCTTCAGCCAGCGCCGGTCTGCCAGGTTAAGGATAGGGCGATAATGTACCATCTTGAAACATTCTGCCAAGAAGCCTCCGTCAAGGCATTCGCAAGCATCTACAATGTTAACTGGCAAGCTCGGGAACTTCGTACGTGTTTCTATTGGGTCCTTAGATGATGCCCTCTCACGACTTTAAACTTCGAGTCGTCGCCATCGACGATGACGAACAACATCTCAAATTCATCGCAACCTCTCTGTCACGAGAGAATGTAGTGGTGTCCACTTCCGGCAGCCCGCGTGACGGACTTGAACTCGTCCGAAAAGAACACCCCCACCTGGTCCTGAGTGATTTGATGATGCCTGAGATGAGTGGAATGGATCTCCTCGAGCGCATCCTTGAATTCGATCCCGGCACGGAGATCATTCTGCTCACTGGGCAATACAGCACAGAATCTGCAGTCGAGGCCATCCAGAAGGGTGCCGCCGACTATCTGACGAAGCCCGTGGATATGGAAAAGCTCGAGCAACGCGTAGAATCACTTCTGCTGGAAGTGCGCAGGGGCCAGCGTTGTCTAGAGCTGGAGAACGAACTTCTCGAGAACTCTCAGTTTGCAGCGATGGTTGGCCACAGCCCTGCGATGCTCGAGGTATTCCACCGTATCCGGCGTGTTGCTCCCCATTTCCGTTCAGTGCTGGTGACCGGCGAGACCGGAGTCGGCAAGGAGCTTGCGGCTCAAGCACTGCACCGTCTGAGTCCGGTTGCATCAGGGCCGTTTGTGACCTGTAATTGCTCCGCGGTCGTCGAAACTCTTGCAGAGAGCGAGCTTTTCGGACACGTAAAGGGCGCTTTCACTGGAGCGGTCCAAGATCGTATCGGCGTATTTGAAGCCGCTAACGGGGGAACCATCTTGTTAGATGAAGTGGGCGAACTTTCTCTTCCACTTCAAGCGAAGCTCCTCCGCGTGCTGCAAAACCAGGAGATCCAGCGCGTGGGTTCTCCGGCGGTTCGTCGCCTGGACATCCGAGTGATTGCAGCGACCCACAGAGACCTCCAGTCGATGGTAAAAGAGGGACGGTTTCGTGAGGATCTCTTCTATCGCCTTTCCACGGTACACATCAAACTCCCTTCTTTGGCCCAGAGAAAGGAGGACCTCCCTTTGTTCGAACGGCATTTCATAAAGCGATTCGCCGAGCAATACAGGAAGCCTGTCAGCGGAATTACCAGGCGTGCACAGGCTTTGCTGGCGAGGTATTCCTGGCCGGGAAACGTGCGAGAGCTAGAAAACGTGCTCGGAAACGCTTGCATGATGACGGAGAGCGAGACGATCGACGTGGCGGACCTTCCTGAATACATCCGCGAGCGAAAGACGATCGAACTTCGCGGCGAAGAGACCCTCCTCACTCTAGAACAGGTCGAAAGAGCTCACGCGATCCGCGTCCTTCAATCAGCCGGTGGCAATAAAGTGCGCGCGGCCGAACTCCTTGGAATCAGTCGTGCAAAGCTTTATCGTCTCTTGGAAGATAGCGCTTTGCCAGAGGTTGGTGTCGCGGCGCCAGAGAACTTGCGTCAGGAGCCCGACTGATCCTGAGCCATCACGGCTTCCCCCCACAGTATTCGCTGCATTGCCTCCCTTCTTGAGTTCGCTCTGATCACTTTAGCGGTTCTTTCCGTCACGACGGATCATCTCAAAATCAACAAGAGGCCCCGTGCCTCGCAGTTCCCCAAGCCCCACCTGCGTCACAACTCGCCGCTAATCTAGTCTTAGACGAAGTGTGCCAGTGGTGTGCTTGAACCCGGAACGACAAGGCGACACAAACATTCACCGCGACTCGGCATGGATTCTCTGCATTGATTAAAAACACCTGACTGTTTTCGAGGCATCCAGCCTCGCCCGAGAAGAACGGCTTACAACGAAGAGAGCCCGTATCACGTTGTAAATACAAGAGATATCAGAATATCGGGTTGGTCCTGGGATTGCCTTTCGTCTCTTGCGCTGCTTCGTATGGCAAGTGCCCGAGGCAGCCAATTCGCCAAATTGCACAGAGTCGAGAAACAAAGCAAGAGGAGATTACCTTGATAAAGAAAGTCTGTTTTCACCGCGCATTGCACAAGCTGCTCGCGCTGGTTTCCCTGATAAGTGGTTCTGCGATGCCGGTGTGCGCCCAAACGCCCTTGAAGAGGGAAATCATTGTAGGCAGTAACTTCGATTCGTTCAATTTTGCGGGCCCGGCGCAGGCTCTCTCGCTGGCCTATAGAGCCGACATCAACCCTCAATTTACACTCGAGCTCGATGGCTACGGCTATAGCCGCTTTGGGTCAGGCGCCGGCCGCGGTGGGCTAAGTCTGACCTATTCGCCGACGCGGCGAACTTCCGCGACTGTCGGAGGCAGCGCCGGACCGAGCAATCCAGTAGCAGCCCGAGGAGAGAGTTTCGCCGAAATTAATCACGGTATTGATGTGAGCGAGAAAGGACTAATCCGCGGAGTCGAAGTGGACTATCGACAGGGCTGGCTCTGGTTCCAGAACTCCCAAGTAGCAGTGTTTTCTCCGGGAGTAATTTTCTACATGCCCGGGGACTGCATGTTGCTCGTCCGCGTGTATCAATCGAGGACCGATTGGAAGAGTTTGCAATCAGCGAACTGGACGACCGGCGCCTCGGCGCGTCTGATCGTTCCACTTTCTGCGCATCTGACAGGCGACGTCTTCTACGCAAACGGTGCCGAGAACCTTACCTTCGCAGACCAAGTTGGGCGGTTTTCTGCGCGGACCTATGGCGGAGGCGCGCGTTATCGAATCGGCCCCCATGAGATTGGGACGCACATCTACTACCAAAACAGAACGCTCGGACAGACGCAGACCACGGTCAGTCTTGGCTACGCGTACCGCTTCTAGCTGGAGTAGATCTTGATGCTACACACGCTAAACCAACTTCCCCACAACGCCGGACTGGGTGTGCTTGTTTATTACGGGCTGTCGGGCCTCATCAGTGTCGTATTGCTCATTGCCGCAGCGCGCATGAGCTTCCGGTATCCGACAAGCGACGGCGAAGCCGCGCAGACCAAGAACGCGACTGGAACATTCCCAGTCAGCATTCTGGTTCCCGCTCGCAACGAGGAGCGAGTAATTACAAAGGCAGTGCGGTCCCTGCTGCAACTCTCCTACCCCGCGCTGGAAATCATAGTCATTAACGACGGGTCCGACGATGGGACTCTCGAAGTTCTGAGAAGCGAGTTTGACCTCGTGCCAGGCGCAAGCATGCGCCAGCGAACAGTTTCTTGCCAACCGGTAAGAAGCCTCTACCGAAGCCGCTCGGAAAGCCGCCTTCTTGTTATCGACAAGTGCGCTGGCGGCAGCAAAGCGGGCGCGCTGAATTGCGGCTTGGACCTCGCGTCCCATGCATACGTCTGCGTTGTCGACGCAGACTCGATTCTTGAACCGGGGGCTCTGGACAAGGTTATGGCTCCGATAATCAAGGATCCAGGTCGTGTTGTAGCCTCGAGTGGAGTGGTACTCGTTGGAAAACGGTTAGCAGCGGTCCCCAACACAACCGGCTCGGGACTGTCTTCGAGCTGGCTAGAAAGAATCCAAGTCGTGGAATACCTCCGAGCTTTCCTCGTCGAAAGGATGTGCTGGTCCTCACGGAATATGCTGATGATCATTTCTGGTGCCTTCGGCGTATTCAGGAAAGATCAGATCCTTAAGCTTGGTGGATATCGACCAAACACCATGGCCGAGGACTTGGATCTTGTTATCCGCCTTCACCGTAATCTTCTTGAGGAGGGAAAGGACTACAAAATCTCGCTCATTCCGAATTCCATATGCTGGACCGAGGCGCCATCATCGATGAGGTGCCTTGCGAAGCAGCGAGCGCGCTGGCACCGAGGTTTGCTGGATGTCTTGCTTGCAAACCGGGACATGTTCCTTAACTCCCGTTACGGCAAAATCGGCCTACTGGCGATCCCGTATCTTTGGTTGTATGAATTGATCGCCCCCCTGCTGGAGGCGGCGACCTGGCTCACGATCCTCGTAGCAATCGCCCTGGGATTCCTCGAGTGGAAAGTTCTAATGGGCGTCGTGCTCCTTGGTTGGACTTGCGCAGCTCTGTTATCCACGTGCGCCATCGCAGTGGGCTTCAAGATTACGAGCCAGCAAAGCGAGGGCAGCGATTTCATACGCCTTGTGGCGTCTTGCTTTCTCGAACATGCCTATTACCGGCCCTTGCAATTGGTGTGGAAACTGTGGGGTATCGTCCGCTTCTTTCAAGGCGACACCACGTGGAACTCTCCTAAAAGACAAGGCATTACCGCCCGCCCGTCCGAAGTGACTCAAGATCTCGTCGCCAATTGAAGACCAACTGGACGTTCGCCACGCCGCTGCGCTCCTGTTTGGCGCACTGCGCCCAGAGCGTGGGCGATCCATACGAGTGAAAGGTCCCCATCAGTCACGAGTAGAAACATAGGCACAGACGTTCCCCGTGCGTATACACTGCAAGCCAATTGGCGCACACGTGTAAAATTCCAAAATGCCTTCGCCATGCTTCCTCGCTGCCTCACGGGCGGACAGCTGTCTGTTTTTCAGACAAATAAGCTGTCTTCGAAAAGCGCAGAGAAACTAACGTAGCTCCGTATCTCATTGTAATTAAAGAAGATACTAAAATTTTTGGTTCGGAGAGGCGATTGCTTCATTCCACCTCGAGGAATGAGAACTGGTTCTCATCCGAGGGACCCATGAATCCAAAGTGCAATGATTTCCAAGTCTTGGTCATCGACGACTCGCCGGTCTCTCGCAAGCTGGTGGAGCTGCCGCTGGCGCAGAAGCAGTACAAGATGATCTTCGCGAAAACGGGCGAAGAGGCAATAAGACTCTTCGAGGAACATAGGCCAGATCTGGTGATAATGGACTGGGTGATGCCCGACCTGTCCGGAGAAGAGCTGTGCCGGCGCATTCGATCAAGTCCGCAAGACGCTTACAGTTACATCATCGTACTAACTGGCAGCACCGACAAAGATTGTCTTGTCGAAGCACTCGAAGCGGGGGCCGATGACCATCTGACGAAACCCTTCCATCGCGGCGAACTCTTGGCTCGAGTGGCCGTGGGCATGAGGACTATCGAGCTCCATCGTCAGCTAAGAATGAAAACAAAGCTCATGGAGAGGCTGGCGCTCACTGATGCATTGACGGGATTGCCTAACCGCCACGCGATTGAAACTTGGGCTGCCGGCCAACTGAGTGGTGCTGCCAGGCATAAGTTTTCTTGCTGGGTCGTCGTGGCCGACTTGGATCATTTCAAACAGGTGAATGATACTTTCGGGCACGATGCCGGCGACGCCGTTCTCCAAAAAGTTTCCAAGATTCTCAAGGCCAATACCAGAGCGAGCGACCTTTGTGGACGCCTCGGCGGAGAGGAATTTCTGATGGTCCTAACCTATGCGGCTAAGGACGAGGCGCTTGCCGTCATCGAACGCATCCGGAGGGAACTCGACAAGACGGCCTTCACGTTCGGAGGATGCACGATACGAGTGACCGCGAGTTTCGGCCTCGCCGGCTTTGAAGGACATCAGAAGCCGTCAATTTTCAGCAAGCTTCAGGCACTGGCTGATGAAGCGCTCTACGCCGCAAAACGCGCGGGGCGCAATCGCGTTGAACTGGCCGCTGC
This sequence comes from Acidobacteria bacterium 13_2_20CM_2_57_6, assembly GCA_001917435.1. Taxonomy (GTDB): domain Bacteria; phylum Acidobacteriota; class Terriglobia; order Acidiferrales; family UBA7541; genus Acidiferrum. The sequence goes on along the minus strand of MNEA01000030.1, from coordinate 11,673 downwards.
GGCGACCCTCTAAGGATCGTGCGCCGCAGCTGGCGCAAGCCCAGATTGTAGTCTTTGAGGAGATAGGTGTTATGCCAATGATCGAAAAACCTGGGGCAAAGGCCTTGCGACGAAGTGTTCGCATACCAAAAGAAATCCCCATTGTTCTGATTGGCCCCGATGTGCGGGGCAGAGAATTTGTCGAGCAGACGAAGACGGTCGTTCTCAGCCGTCACGGTGCGGGGATCGTGTCAAAGCATAAGCTCGGCGTCGAGCAAGAGCTGATCATCATTCAGGAACAATACAACCGAGAGGCGGAGATTCGCGTCGTCGGCGAAATCGGCTCCGAAGATGGTCTCTACACCTACGGGGTCACGTTTCTCGATCCGGATATCGACTTCTGGGGCATCGGGTTCGGTTCGGCGACGGATGCCGGTACTTCAAACCTCAGCATGGCGGTTCAGTGCAATATCTGTGGCCGCCGCGAAGTTATCGACCTGGACGGCCTGGAATCGGACGTCTATGCAATGCACGACGGCCTACTTCGCGATTGCAAACACTGTCATAGATCGACTCTCTGGAAGCGAACTCCGGCGGACGCTCCCGACAATGTTGGCACGCCAGAAGCCGTGGCAGTTTCGGCCGAGCCTGCTCCTCCGCTCAAGCACACTCCCCTGCCCTAGGCCTCCAAGAACAGGCGTCAACACATGCGGATCAAGGTGAACTTCACCGGGTGTGTCCGCAATCAACATGGCTCGGAGGAGGATATGGTCGTCTGTGAAAATATCTCGCGTGGCGGCCTTTGTTTCAAGAGTAGCCGGTGCTACGACAAAACGGCAGCCATCGAGGTCGCCGCTCCCTACACTCCCGGTTCACCCGACATTCCCGTTTCCGCGCGAATCGTCTACGTCCAGGAACTCCCCGAAGAAAAGATGTTTCGCTATGGCGCCCAGTATCTTCATCCTGTGAAAGACAGCCGCTCCTCAACAATCCTCTCCGCGCTTTAACGTCTCATGGTCGAGTGCTTCAGTGTTCGAACGATTCAGCGCAGATCGCCCCGGAGTGTCTTTCAAGGGAGCGTGCATCTCGAAAGCATGCGCGGCAGGGGCTGCACGAACCTGTTAGTGAAGACTCCTCCCCGAAGCGCCTCGTCAGACAAATCTGTTTTCTCATTCCAAAACCCAATGACCGCGTTTTTCGGTGAATCGGCAGGCATATCGCGGGTACGGCGTCTCCTCCCACTCCGACCGAATAATCTGCCCTTTCCCAACATGGTCATCCTGGGCACCCACTAGATAGATATCGACCGCAGAACTCTGGGACATTGCCACTGCACACGCACAGAGGAAAGCGCTCCGGCTGACGTTCTCCGTAGTGGTCAGAATTCCAAATGGCCGTCCATCCTCGTCTGTTCCGGTGAGCCTAAGCGGGACCCTTAGCCGAACGCGCACCTCGGATCGCCTTTCTTTACGCCGGGTCTTCAAGAAATCGGAGAGTTGCGTTCGAAGAGCTTCGAAGTCCACAGGCTTTTCAAAATAAGCGACCGCACCTAAATCGCGGCAAAACTGCTTGGTCTTGTCGCCGGCCTCCCCACTGATGACCAACACGGGGATCAATTGCGTGGAACTGAAGGACGTAAAGGTCTGGCAAAGCTCAAATCCCGAATACTTGGGCATCCGCAAATCCAATAAAATTGCGTCCGGCTTGTGCTCCAGGGCCAAGGCCAGCGCATGCTCCGGCTCTCCTGTATCGACAATTTTATAGCTGTCAGCGAGGCTCAGACGAATCAGGCGCCGCATGGCCTCGTCATCATCCACGACAAGAAGTGTATTCATTCCGGTGCCCCCGATCATCTTGGAATCTCTCAGTCTTGGTTTGAAAGTTCACCGGTTTTTCGTCCGGCAGCCGGCGGATATCCCTGGTCCAATACCTCGCGCACCTTTCCGATGAGTGCATCTTCCGTGTATGGTTTATGGAGAAGAACCATGCCTCGCTCTAGCACTCCATGGCCGGCAATGAAACTGTCGGCATATCCCGAAATATAAAGAACCCGCATCCCTGGCTGTTTTGGCTGGAGTTTCTCCGAGAGAACTCTGCCATTCATGCCAGGCATGACGACGTCGGTCAGCAAAAGGTCGATTTTCCCTGAATGCTGGGCTTCTACCTGGATGGCTTCCTCACCGTTCTGTGCAACGAGCACCTGGAAGCCATGGGATTCGAGAAACGATCGTGTCAGCTTTCGAAGTGATTCAGCATCCTCGACCAACAAGACTGTTTCTGACCCTCCAATCGTTTCGGCCAAGGGTGTGGTTGCCGTGATGGTGGTGGCCGGTTCTTCGACTCGAGGCAAGAAGATCTGAAATGTAGCCCCTTGTCTAGGCTTGCTATCTACCCAGATATAACCGCCGCTTTGTTTCACCACTCCGTAAACTGTAGCGAGGCCCAATCCTGTCCCCTTCCCCACTTCCTTGGTTGTGAAAAAGGGTTCGAAAATGTGAGCAAGCGTCTCTGGGTCAATTCCCGTCCCTGAGTCAGTGAGAGCCAGCATGACGTAATGGCCGGGTTTCGCCCCAGCGTGCTGCCATGCGTAGGCTTGGTCCAACTCGACGTTTGCGGTCTCGATCCGTAACTTGCCGCCGTCCGGCATGGCATCGCGGGCATTGACAGCCAGATTCATGATCACTTGTTCGAGCTGTCCTTGATCGGCTTTCACCATTCCCAGGTCCGCGTGTAAGGATGTAGTTACGGCTATGTCTTCTCCGAGCAGCCTGGGAAGCATTTTGGCCATATCCAGAACTAGGCCGTTCAGGTTCAGGACCGCGGGCGTAAGGATCTGCTGGCGGCTAAAAGCAAGAAGTTGTCGCGTTAGCGACGCTGCCCTCTGCCCGGCCTTCTCGATTTCCTCCGCAGGCTCGAGCAGAGGACTTCCGGAATCTAATCTCCGCTTGAGCAATTGGCTGTAGCCGATGATCACACCGAGCAGGTTGTTGAAGTCATGGGCGATCCCGCCGGACAGGCGGCCGACTGCCTCCATCTTTCCGGCCATCTGCAGCTGGCGTTCGAGGACTCTCCTTTCAGTGACATCCTCGGCAAACACATCGAAGCAAGGCACACCCAGATGTTCCTCTTTCACTCTTCGCCCGGTGCACCGGACGGTGATGGGCGCTCCGTCCCTGCGCTTCAATCCCACTTCAACGTCTTTGAACTCGTTTGCGCTGTCCAGCAGTTCCTTCAGCCTTTGAAAGTCCGCAGGGGTTTTGAAGATTTCACTGTCGAGATTAGCTTTGAGAAGTTCGTCCAGCTTCTTGTATGCCAGCATCTTTTGTAGTGCTGGATTTGCCCTGAGAAGCGTACCGTCGGTGGCAGCGCGGAAGATGCCGTAGGGGGCATCTTCGATCATGGACCGAAAGCCGGATTCCGTCAGGCGGAGAGACTCAGCGGCTTCTTTGCGTTCGGTGATATCCCGGTTCACAATGACCAATCTTTCGGGCTCTCCCGCAGATGATCGGATAACGCTGGCATTCGACTCCAATACGCGCCAGGTGCCATCTTTGTGACGAATGCGATATTCAAGGGGTCTGCCCACTCCTGTGCGCTGCGCTTCGGCAGCGGCTTCCCGAACTCGGTTGCGGTCGTCGGGATGAATCTGGTCGAACGACGACGAACTTTTCAGCTCTTCGGCGGTGTAACCCAACACTTTGTGATACGACGGGCTGTTGTAGAGCCGGTTCCCTTCTACATCGACAACGGCAATCATGTCAGCGACATTTTCGCCGATAAGCTGAAAGAGCTCTTCTCTCTCGAACAAGCGTCTGCGAGTGCGGTGGAGCTGGAGTTGCTGGTAGACAGTGTACAAATCAAAGAGCAATACGATGGCTACCAGTCCCCACATTGCACGCTGCAGGGTAAATGCAGACTCGGTCTGTTCGCCAGAACGCAGAATCGGCGGTAGGAAGGACAGGATTCCGACCGTCAATAAGATTGTAATAATCACCGCGGTGGCCCAGAGCCACCACTCCCGGTGTTCGATGCGACGGAGGCGGTCCTTGGTTCCTTCTTGTTCTTCTCGGAGAGAATGAGCGTCGTTTACCGCAGAAGCGATACCAGCCATGCTTTTATTGGCCATCTTCATCGCGGGGTGCGATCCTCATCGAAAACGCGCCTACGACGGAAACCATTGCCCTAGAATAGTCACAAAGACTGCCAAGGTTCGAAATGTGAGATGCGTTTCTATTCTCATGCGCCCAGAATCGAATGCGCTCACTGTCGAGTTCATTCTTCAGACATAAAATCTTTCTCGATAGCTGGCCATTCACGTCTCCGCGATATCGGAGGTCGGCCTTTTCACTAGGCTGCAGCGTGAGCAGCGAGAATTCTCATCCCTTGGAACGAACTCGCCCAACATGTTGCAGACGAATCATCCCCATTGGCGGAGAGTTTAAGCACAATCTGTCAGCCAAGGCCTCAAATTTCAGTTGTGGTCGGAATACCAAGCGGCATTAACACCTTCTCCCCTGTACTTTGATCAGCGTTGCCTCCCAGACGAAGAAGGCAATCCCAACCTGTTTGCTAGGGAGCAGACAAGCATCACACTCTCTCTGAGACGAGTTGGCTCGGGCCCAAACAAGCAGCCTAGGCTTATATTGCCGCGTTTCGTGTTTGGAACACTTTCTTACAGCCGAAACAAAATAAAGTCAGACGCTCTGACGTGCGACCAAACTTCAAACCGCGCGCCGTCTTGCTGAACGTCCTGGTAACCAGCGCTGATTTGTATTCGAACCAGAATCGCTTCGGGCATACAAGCCGGCACGCGGAACCGCATAATTGAATTCGTGGAGGCGCCTGCAAGAACACCTTCCGGGGAGAAGGATTCGTGGGACACGCCCATGTTCAATCGAGACGGCCAGGAAGACTCCCATTCACTGCCGAAGTACGAGCTACCGAGTTGAATTCAGGCAGGGAGACTTGGGGAGAGACAGTGAATCTGAGCAAGGGCGGTTGTTACATACGCACTCGTAGACCATTCTCCCGAGGCACGCTGCTCGTCATAGAAATCAAAAACAATGGAGCGCGTCTTCGCACGGATGCCAAAGTTGCTTATGACATCGAGTCGGATGGAATGGGCCTTTCATTTCTAAATATCCCGGCCAAAGAACTCCCCATTCTCGAACGCTGGCTTGCTTCCGCTGGAGGGGAACGACCGGCAGAGACATCGCGAGAAGAAATAGAGTAACAAGGTCAAGCCACGGCCTTTTCTGGCTCGCACCTTGGAACTAATTTAGAATGATTCAATCTCCTCTGCTGCCATAATTCGGGCTTCTTGCGTAGGTTCCTTCCATGCGTTCGAACCCAGAGCCAGGAATGTCAGTGGAACGACGGATTTCTTTCCAGCTCTCGATTGCAATGCCCAGAAAGGCGTCGGCCACGCGCGAATCATAGCGGCTTCCCGACCCCCGCCGAATTTCATCATGTGCCATTTCAAAGGAGAGAGCCGAACGATAGGGACGGTCGGATGTCATCGCATCCACGGTGTCTGCAATGGCAAATATTCTGGCTCCAGCCGGAATGTCCGTTGTTTTGAGACCCCGAGGATACCCGCTGCCATCGCAACGCTCATGGTGTGTCAGGACGATTTCCGCGGCATCGGCAAGGAAGGTTATGCGTTTGACTAGATCAAATCCTAGCTGTGCGTGACTCCGCATAATAGTCCATTCTTCCTCGGTGAGAGCTCCAGGCTTCAGCAGGATCGCATCGGGGATTGCCAATTTGCCGATATCATGCAGCCAGGCTCCCATGGCGATGGTTTTCAGTTCATGCTCCGCGACTCCCAATTCCTTCGCGATTTTGGCCGAATACAGAGTCACGCGCTGCGAGTGTCCAGATGTTTCACTGTCACGAAGATCGATGGCTGCACCCAGAGCCTTGAGCGTGTCCTCATAACCGCGCTCGACTTTCCAAAGCGCTGTTTCAAGTTGCCCTGTCCGCTCTTTGACCATTTCCTCGAGGCGCTGACGGTAGTTCTCCACCTCCTGCTCCAGGCGCTTTTTTTTCAAGGCGCGCTCGAGACTTGCCATGACAATTTCGATCTGCAAGGGTTTGACGAGATAATCGTCCGCACCTCTCTTCATTGCTTCTATGCCAACTCGAATGTCTTCCACCCCCGTCATCATGACGAAAGCCAAATGCCGGTATCGCTCTCGAACCTCGGCCAGGAAGGCCATGCCTGAGATCCCGGGCATCTGAAGGTCAGAGAGCACCGCATCCGTGGGTTCAGTCTCAAGGGCAATCAGGCCCTCCTCCGCGCACGCAGCCGCCTTGCAGGGAACCCCGGCTTCTCTCAACATTGCCGTTAGCAGCTTCCGTGTCCCGAGTTCGTCATCTACGATCAGTACTCGGAGGACAGACGGAGTCAAGCGGGTTGTGCCCGTTCCGCCGCCTTGTTTCATCTCCCTAGTCCCTTCGAGGTTCATCTCGAGAGGACCGCCTCTTCTTCTCGTCCAGAATTCTTCTGGGTTTTTCTGCTAGCACCAACGTCCCATAAGGCCTCTGTAGGACTGCTTGCTGCGTGTGTGACTGAACAGCCACTAAATTAACCTCCGTTGCGTAGCTGGTCGTAAAAATTACCGGAGTTCTCGGTTCTCAGTTTGTTCATCTGCGCGAGCCCCTCCGGTCCATTCGGGCCCCGTACCCCAGTTCCTGAAGAAGCTCCTCGGTGACTTCTCGCAGGGCCCTGTTATTGTCGGCAGCGAAAATTCTTTCATTCCCTCCGATGACGGCAATATGGGAACTTTGCCAGGCTTTTTGGGGATCAATTTCCGTTCGCTATCTGAGACTCGAAGCATTACGTACGGCGATCGTCCCCCTCAATCTCTACATTGCTCGTTTCGGATGGAAAGCTTGCCGCCATCAAGCACGGCGTCGCGCTCGTTGAGGCATCGAATTCACTGACTAGTTCCTCCCGTAAGACTCATCCGTGATCCCGTCCGCCTTCGTTCTTGTAGTGTCTCTTCCAAACCAGCCAGTCTTTTACAGTGAGTAAGGTAGTCACCAAACCGAGTGAAACTAGCGTTGCACCACCAAGGAGACGTGCGACTTGGTTCGTATCCGGGCCCGAAACGGGGCTGTAGAGAAGGAACGAACCGACCAGTAGGGAGATAATTGCTGAAGTGAACTTCAGGCTGATTAGCATAGGAGCTGTTCTAAGGCTGGACGGGATCTCGGCCCGAGTAGACTCAACGCCTATCCCCCCCATGCTGAAATTCCGATGCGACTGTCGCATCCTTGCCAAACGTTCTTAGAACCGGTTGGGTATAAGGCTTTTTCATTTCCGCCCCACAGCAACATCTGGGATTCGACCGACCCTCAATCGATGCTTTCTTTACCTCGATCTCGGCCCCGCACTCCACGTTTTGGCAGCGATACCGCTGCCCAATCAGCATCATCCTCATCATTCCTCCTAAAAGGCCTCGGCGCTGAGAGGATTTTATCCAGTCAGTTGTACCCGATGGGGTGGCCCAGGTTTCCTGCTCACAATTGTGACCACGGTGAGTTCACCGGCCACAGACGAGAAATCAGCCATTCACGATCCGCTGTAGACGCAGGGTCATGAAGTTCGTGAAATCAGGATCGGGGCATGGCGGCCTTTGAAGAAGTGGATTTCATAAGTCGTTGATAGAGCATAACTTCTGCTCTTCATGGAACGCAGTCCTTCGGTGCAACTGCGGCGCAAGTTCAAGGCACTACCGGGAGATGGGGCGGACCTTGGCATCTCCTCCAGCTATCCTCGTCCGCAGATTGCTCGTCCTTGCTATCTCTTCTGGTGCCTAAGATTCAGGAACTGCTTGGAAATCCGAGCGGACAGGATGGCTCGTAAATGGGAATTCTTTCTCAGATCGGCCGCTTGTGTCACTTCCCATTTGATGCCGACTCAATATCACGTTTCCATGCGCCCGGGCAGCGATGAGAAGACTGGGCCGGATCGCTCCACGAAGAGCTGTTGTTGACGTGTGCTTCCTCTCCATTGCTGACCTTGAGTGCTCCTTCTCGCTTGTGGTTACTATCCTAAGCAACATTCGTAGTGAGTTCTAACGCCGCAAGCACTTCCCTAAGCTGAACTCGCAAATGGAGATCCCGTCGCAACTGACGGGGTCCCCTATCCCAAACCAAATGCTGATGGAGGAAATCATGAAGTTCAAAAGAACCGAAGTCTTTTTGTTTCTGTTTGGAAATTTGATCCTAATGGGCGTACTCACTCTTGGCTTGCCTCCCGCAACGGGGAGTCCGCACATTTCCATCATTTCTGTCGCCGATGGAACTGAACCGCCTCCGCCGCCACTGCCACCAAAGCCAGCCGCAGTAACCACACCAGGCTTAATCGCGGATGGGACCGAACCACCCCCGCCGCCAATTCCAAAGCCGCCACTCGCCGCTCTAGCCGGGTAAACCGGCGTCCGGGGGAGAAAGGTTGGCAAAATCTTTCTCCCTCCTTTGTGCTATGCTTTGCACACTTTTGAGAGGTGGGCGGCGATGTTTTCAATGGCCGTGTGGGTGGCCGGACTCGCGCTCGAGGGCCTGATTTTGGTTCGAGCGATACGTGGCCGTTTCTTGAGGAAGTACTCTCTTTTCTATCTCTATCTGGGCTGGGTTTTTGCACTTTCCTCTGTTCGCCTCATCATTTACCTGGCCGAGCCGGCGTACTACAGAGTCTTGTACTGGTATACCCAGCCTCTCAGTGTCTTGATCGGTTGTGGGCTGGTTTGGGAAATCTACCGGCAAGCGTTTAGACGATATCCGGGTGCGGCTCGGATGGCACGCAACCTGCTTCTTTTCCTTCTGCTCATGCTCTTCTCAAAGCTCGTGGTCAATGCGTGGAATGGTTCGGACTGGTGGCAGGCCGAGTCCACGGCTGGGCTGGAGCGGAATATGCGCACAGTCCAGGGGATACTCCTGATCGCTTTGATTCTTGTTCTTGCCCATTACGCAATTCCCTTGGGACGGAATCTCAAAGGGATGCTCTTTGGCTACGGACTATTTATCAGCACAAGCGTGATCGATCTCACTCTCCGCTTGCTGTTTGGGGATTCGTTTCAGAAATCTTGGCAGTATCTTCAACCAATGTTCTACATGGCGGCCTTGACCGTTTGGGGCTTCGCCTTGTGGTCTTATCAACCGGCTCCGCTGCCCGTGATGGAACCTAACATTGAGGAGGACTACCGGCTACTCGCCACAAGAACGAGAAAGCGAATTTTCCAAATACGCACCTATTTAACGAAAGCTTTGCGTCCATGATGGAAGCTTGGCCATTCCTAGCTATTGGCCTGTTGCTGCTGGTCCTCGTCATACTTTTGCTCAGGCGGCCCACGCCCTCGCTGCTTGATTCTGCGAATTCGTCGGAGGGGCATGAGACCCAGGCCGCTCTCGGCCCGGAGCCTTTTTCGCGACCATTGGTCGATGGACTATTTGGATCGGAAGACTGGGAGTTCGTCTCTAAGGAGGGATCCCAACGGGTAAAGCGCCTCTTCCTCCAGCAGCGCACGGAGCTCGCACTTTCTTGGCTGAGAGCCTCGCGGGCACATGCGACCCAGTTGCTCCGTCTTCACAGCGCAGCGGTGCGGAAAAGTTCACACCTGGAGCCGCTTGTTGAATTGCGATTGATCGCGGACTACCTCGCCTTTCAGATGCTTTGCCAGCTGATCAGTACTGTAGTCTGGCTTCGCGGCCCTGTGACCATGAGGCGCCTAGTCCGATGCGCAGATGGGTTATCCGAGCGCTTCTATGACGTCATTACAAGAGTGCTTCCAGCACAGTTGGCATCTGGAAGCAGCACTCGGACGTCGGCACGTCCGAGTGCACGGAGTCCGAGAGGAGGATAGCCGCGCAATGTCGGGACAGTTCCGCCCCATGAATCTGCAAGCAGCACGGGAAGACCTGAACAATCGGAGTCTCGCGAAGATCAGATTAGAGTTCGGCCGGTTGATCTATCTCGCATCGACAAGAGATTATAACACAGGGCGTTATTATCACGACGGCCTTGCATTCCAATTCTCCGAAGCCTTGGCGGCACAGGCCTTGTCGGAGGCCCATAGGGAAGTCTTCGAAGATCTGGCTCTGAGCCCTCTGGAGCACCTTGTGGATGAGCTGCAGGCGTATGTTCGTTCCGTCGGTGCGGAATCAAGCGAGGTTATCCAAGTCTGGGAGAAATTGGAACCGTACCGTGTTGCCGTGCCCTTCGAGAGCGATCCGCTTACGAAAGGATATTTTCTGGGGAATGTTAAGATCGCTTTGGCAATTGTAGAGTCTCGCGAGCTGGCCACTCGATAGCGTCAGCAATTCGCATGGCAATCCCTGTCACCTGTCCCACAATTTCTGCGTCAGTTCCGTGGAGGAACTGACGCACCGCACAGGGGGACAGAGGATGAGGTACGAGGATAAGCTGATTGCCTTGCAGCTCACACCAGGAACATGCATAGCCATCGCGCAGCTCGACGAAATAGATGAGACGCTCGAATTCGGTGCGCCACTTAAATGACTGGACGCGCCTCAATCTCGGGTCAACTTGCACAAACGTTCCGGGTCTCAGCATTGGCCACAGCGTGTAATCGCGGAGGCCGATATAGCCATAATGTGCATGCCTGACGTCCAGATGCTGGATCAGGGAAATCGGAACTTCTCCCCAAGTCTCGATCATCCTCGACAACAGGTTCGTGCTCTCTAGGTTGAATCCCTGGTCAAAACGCACTGGAAACGAAACGGCGCGATCACCGTCGTGGGCCTCAATATTCGTCAAATGCGTCTGCTCGAGAGGCATGGCAATCTGATGGCCGCCAATTTTTTGTAAGTCCACGCCGAAAAGCAGGAGAAGGTCGGCGAACTTGACGTGATAGATCGTGCTGATGCTGTAGAGTTTGTATATGCTGGGCGTTGCTTCCGTGTTTTCTATTTGAGTGAGCCAAGCATTGGAAATACAGAACTCCTCGTTGCCCTCGGCTTCGGCGATCCGTTGGCTTTTTTCGGTTACATCCCTCGTGGTGATGCCGAGACGGGAACGCAGCTCTTTGAGTTGCTCGCCAGGTCGCACTGCGATCGCTTCTTCAGTGAGTCTCCGCAGCCCGGTCGTGGACAAGACTTTCTTCATGAGGCCACCGCGCATTCATTGGCGATTTTAGCTCTCACTGCACTGGATTCTTTTACTAGTTCGATTTCTTGGTGGCCGGTCGGATTTTGGCACGTATCTCGCACTGGTCTCTCGGCTCGCGTGTAGCTTGGTTACCGCAAGCATAGTTACACGTAGATTAACCCATAGTCAAGAAAGGTGCCTCTCAATCCCGAACGCTTGCTCCTGTGTTCACCTCGGTTCGCATCGACTATCTGAGATCCCTACACGGCGCAGAAAATGGCCGGAACGAGGTCTCGTCGAGCGGTGGCAAGCAACTAATCGCGCGCCGCGTTGTCGCACGGGGAACAAGGTTGCCTCCCCCGGCACCGTCGGAGCCGTAAAGGACGCGAGCGATGCCGAGTTGACGAATTCGTGTGGCGATGAGATTCGCCTTCTCCGCCCAATTGCCGTATCCGACGACGCCCGAAACATCAAAGCAGACGTGCCTCATGCGCCGGTCATGGTTCGCGATGGCATCCACGAATACTGCTAGGGCTTGATCGACTAACGGGTCGTCATATGCTCCCGCCCCTGTTAGA
>MNEA01000042.1 GCA_001917435.1 Acidobacteria bacterium 13_2_20CM_2_57_6 | reverse complement strand
CCTCCAATATCTTTGCGCCTGCCCCATAACTCCCATGGAATCATATCGTTTGCAGCCACCCACCCTCTAACCCTTTTGGAATCATATCGTTCCAAGAACAGTGCGGGGAGGGGGATCATCGATCCTCTTACCCGATCCTTTTACCCGATCTCCTTCCCTCTCCATTATCCCCTTTATTTTCATCTTCTTACGTACACGACCGACACAACCGTCATCACGTATCTGCCTTTCATTCAACCACTTGCCCAGTCTTTCCCTCGGAACGGAGCGTATGCGGATATGCTCTGCCTGCTTTATGTCCCTGTTCCCTATCTCCTTTCTTTTCAATGGCCGGACCTTGCGAACCAGGCCCTGGCCGTTTCCTTCTGTTATTCCCCTTCAACCTTCGACTGTCGACTGTCAACCTCATCTTTTGCCTTCTCTCCAACCGCGTTTTCAGGGTATGACATGTACAATCGACGTACCCGGGAGCTTTTCATGCAACGAAACGTGCGAGACCTGCTTAATCTCTACAATCCAAATGATCCCCTGGATCATGCCTGGACGATTCCTTCGCCGTGGTACTTCGATCCCGGCATTCACGAACTGGAGCAGCACAGCGTGTTTGCGAAAACGTGGCAAGTTGTCGGCCGCGCCGATCAGGTGCGCGACAAGGGAAGTTTTCTCACCGCGGACCTCGCCGGAGAGCCCATCGTCGTCACGCTCGGTGATGACGGCCAATTGCGCGCCTTCTACAACGTCTGCCGGCACCACGCGGCCGTCGTGGTCACCGAAGCAGAGGGCTGCGCGAAGCAATTCCGCTGCCCATACCACGGCTGGACCTACGGCAACGATGGCGCACTCAAAGGCATGGTGGAGTTCGAGGGTGTTTGCAATTTCGATCGCGCGAAAAACGGCCTCGTCCCCGTCAAGGTGGACACCTGGGAGAATTTTGTCTTCGTTAACCTCGACGGACGCGCCGCGCCGCTTCTGGAATTTCTCGGAAAAGTTCCGGAGCTGGCCGCGCCGCTGCAGTTGAAGAAAAAATTGAAATATTTTGACCGTCGCGTCTACACGCTGCATTGCAACTGGAAAGTCTACGTGGACAATTATCTCGACGGCGGCTATCACGTTCCGCACGCGCACAAAGGTTTGAGCAGCGTGATCGAGTACACGAAATACACTATTGAGAATTTCGAGCGCGCTTGTTTGCAGTCCAGCCCGCTTTCCTCGGACTCCAAGTCAGAGTCGGGAGTGGCTGCCACGCGCCAGGGTCGCGCATTTTATCTGTGGATTTATCCGAACTTCATGATCAACGCCTATGAAGGCGTGATGGACACCAATCTCGTTCTGCCCCTGAGCGTGGACAAGTGCGCGGTGGTATTTGACTACTACTTCGCGGACATCAGCAAAAAGGCTCAGCGAAAAAATCAGGCGAGCATCAAGGTCAGCGAAAAAGTGCAAGACGAAGACGAAGCCATCTGCGACGCCGTGCAGCGCGGCCTCGCTTCCCGCGCGTACGTTGCCGGCCGACTCTCCGTGCGCCGCGAAGCCGGCGAGCATTTGTTTCATCGCTTGCTGCACGCCGATCTGACAAAAGCGCTAAGCCAGCCAGCGGCCGCGGATTAGCCCGCGGCGGAAAAGATCGCTTTTTTAACAAGCGCCGGCTACTTCGCGGGAAGCATCGCCAGCTGAGCGGCGGCAGTCGGCCGCGTATAGTTGATCCAAATTTCGGCGGCGATCGTTTGCAGCGTGAAACCGATCCAGAACGCCGTGCCAAAAAATTCTTTCGGCTCCGGCGCATGCCCGCGCAACAGCGCTGCCGCAAAAAATGTTCCCATGATCGGCCGGATCGTCGCCACCGCAAGTCCGATCGCATAGCCGCGAATCATCCACTCGCGGTGCTGGGCGAACTCGCGCCGAAGCGCATGCCACAGCGCTTTCGCGAGGGCGATCAGAAAAAAAGTTCCAAACAGGGTGATCGCCGCTTTCTCATCCACGCCGCCGATTGTTTTTCCGAACGCCATGGTCAGCCCGGTGACGCCCACGACCGTGCTGGCGGTCAGAAAAATCCGTCCCGACCAGCGGTGAACCTGCGGATATTTTGCCCGCAAGCCGCGCACGAATTGCAGCGGCCCCAGCACCATGAAGAGCATGGCCGGCAGAACGTGCGCGAGCGTCAGAGTGGCATGGTTCGCAAAATGCGCGTCCAACTGTACTGCTGGATTCTTCGCGGAGCTCATCGTTCCGGGCTTCATCAGCACAATCGTCCGCCGCGTAGCAACCGCGAGCCCGATGCTTGCAAGAAACATTACGGCGCTCCACAGTATTCGTACCAGCCCGCGATTCGGATTCATCGCCTGCATCACCTCCTCTTTTGCATACGCACGCGCCTATCAATTTATAACGCCGCAGTGGCGACCATTGACCGCACTCAGTGAGCTTTAGGGGACAGTCAGGAGGATGGCCTGGATGCAAAGCGACGCAGGGTTGAGGCTCGGCGGCCTAGGCGGCTTGTTCCCCTTGACATTCTACTAGAAGCGAATTACGCTCACCTAGAATGACTACTAAAGAAGAAAAAGAGCGCATAGAACTGCTGCAGGGAACCCTGGACCTGTTGATTCTCCGCACGCTGCTGCTGGGGCCTGCGCACGGCCACGCCATCGCCAAGGCCATCGAATTCAATTCCGACGACGTCTTGCAAGTCGAACAGGGTTCGCTTTATCCAGCGCTGCACCGGCTGATCAAGCGCCAATGGATTTCTTTCGAAGAAGGCACCTCGGAGAACAATCGCCGGGCCAAGTTCTACCGTCTGACCGCCAAAGGCCGGCGCCAACTGACGCTGGAGACCGGCAAATGGGACAAATTGGCCGGGGCGATCGCGCGGATTCTCCGCCCGGCAAAGCAAGGAGGCAAATCATGAGCCGCCGCAAGCGCATGTTGGAGGAACTCGACCAGGATATCCGCGACCACATTGAAAGGGAGACGCAGGACAACATCGAGCGCGGCATGTCGTGGGAGGAAGCGCGCTATGCGGCGGTGCGAAAGTTCGGCAACGTGACGCGCGTCAAAGAGGAGACGCGAGAGGTTTGGAGTTTCGTTTGGATGGAGCAGCTCGGGCAGGACATTCGGTATGGAGTTCGCATGCTCGCGAAATCTCCGGGCTTTGCGGCGGTGGCCATTCTCACGCTGGCACTGGGTATCGGCGCAAACACGGCTATTTTCAGCCTGATCGACGCGGTAATGCTGCGGTCACTCCCAGTCGAGGATCCTTCGCAGTTGGTCCTGCTCAAATGGGGTGCGCGCAACGCGCCGAACATTCACGGGTACATGTCTTCAGGCGACTGTCCAACCGATTTAAGCTTCGCCGCTCGCAATCCGTCAGGGTGCTCGTTCTCCGAACCGATGTTCCGGGAAATCGCGCAGACAAATTTATTTTCAGGGAAGGCCGCGTTCGCCAACTCTGGCAGGCTGAACTTGTCAGGGAACGGCCCTGCAACGGTTCTCAACGGCCAGCTCGTTTCGGGAGACTTCTTCCGTACGATGGGCGTGAAAGCGGCAGTGGGCCGCGTATTTGAGTCCAGCGACGATTCGCCGTCCGCGGCGCCGGTGGCCGTTTTGAATTACGGCTACTGGCAGAGCGCCTTCGGCGGCTCGCGCGACATCGTCGGCCGCACGATTGAACTGAATAATGTTCCGTTCACGATTATTGGAGTCGCTGAGCAGCGATTCACCGGAGTCACGCCGGGCAGCGATTACGACGTTTGGCTGCCGCTCTCCGACGCACAAAGCATTACCGATCCCATGCGCTGGGAAAACCGCCAGAGTGATGTTAGTTACTGGTGGCTTACGATTCTCGCTCGCTTGCAACCCGAAACACAGCTCGCTCAAGCGCAGGCAGCGGTGAGCGGTCTGTTCCGCAACGAAATGCTGCACGGGGCCGTTCCGCTATTCCACAGCGGCAAAGTGGCGGGACCGCCTGGGCCACGACGAGGAGCACCGACAGGCGGGGGAGTTCCGCGCCAAATGGTCATCGATGGAGCACCAGCAACGGCAGGCGGTAACGCCGCGGCGTCACCACCGGTTACCGGACAGGGCCGGGCTGAAGCTCGTCGCGATGCGCCTTTTGGTCCCATGCCGCAATCCGCCGGGAATAAACCGGCCATCTTGCAAGCGCCGCAGGGAGGAGTGGCACCGGGCCCGCGCTCGTCGGAAATGGCCGGCGAACCAAAGACGTTATCCACGGCCGCCGACAATCCGGAAATAAAGCTTGTGCCGGCGCAAAGCGGTTTGGTTGGACAGCGCAGCCAATACTCCGATCCCTTGTATGTTCTTATGCTCGCCGTCGGCATTATTTTGCTGATTGCTTGCGCGAACGTCGCCGGACTGATGCTGGCGCGGGCCGCTGCCCGGCAAAAGGAGATGGCCGTGCGACTGGCGCTGGGGGCGGGGCGTGCGCGCGTGGCGCGGCAGCTTTTGACAGAAAGCGTAATGCTCTCGGTACTCGGCGGCACGTTAGGGGTTCTGTTCGCGTATTGGGGAGCACACGCGATCCTTTCGTTTGTATCGAGCAATCAGACCCGTCCATTGGGATTTGCGACGGGTGTCGACCTGCGCGTCCTCGGGTTCACGGTTGCGGTTTCGCTGCTCACGGGAATTTTCTTCGGCATCGCACCGGCTTTTCGCAGTGTGCGTATGAACTTGACGCCGGCGCTCAAGGAGGGTGAGGGAAGCTCGGCGAGTTCGGGACATGCGGGCGGAAAATGGTTCAGCATCGGCAACGCGCTGGTGGTGGCACAAGTCGCGTTGGCGATTGTTGTGCTGGTGGGCGCCGGACTTTTAGTGCGCACACTGGCGAACCTGCGCAGCATTGATGTCGGTTTCGATTCGCACA
Organism: Acidobacteria bacterium 13_2_20CM_2_57_6; assembly: GCA_001917435.1. Lineage (GTDB taxonomy): Bacteria > Acidobacteriota > Terriglobia > Acidiferrales > UBA7541 > Acidiferrum. The sequence continues at coordinate 6,971 of MNEA01000042.1, read as the reverse complement.
ACATCTTGATTTTCGGAATCGACCCGACGCTAATCGGTTACAAGGGACCCCAGGTGGACAGCTTCTATCGCGACTTGCAGGGCAGGCTATCGGAAACGCCGGGAGTAAAGTCCGCGAGCTATTCGATGATGCCGCTGTTGAGTAATGGATTGATGGTGACTAGCTTCCACTGGCCGGGCACGCCGCAGGATCAAGAATCCGAGGCGGACGCACTCGGCGTCGGGCCGAATTTCTTTGAAACGCTGCACATTCCATTTCTAGCTGGCCGGGGATTCCAGGCTTCGGATTTTAAGGTGGCGGCTGCGAACATGGGAGCAACTCCAACGTTGGCGCCGACTCCGGTGATCGTGAATCAGGCCTTCGTTGAGAAATACCTCGGCAAGGAAAATCCGCTCGGGAAACAATTCGGCCAATCGGAGGCGGATACGAACCGCCCGAGGAGTCCGGGTTACGAAATCATCGGCGTCGTGCGCGATGCAAAATACAACAGCCTAAGGCGAGAGATTCACGCCATGATGTACCACCCGCAAAGCGCCGGAGGAGCGTCCTTTGAATTGCGCACGGCGGCCGATCCCCAGGCCCTTCTTCCCGCGGTTCGCGAAGTCGTGGCGCAAGTAAACACGAATCTGCCGCTTTTCAACGTGACCACAGAATCGCAGCAAATCGACCGGTTGCTGTTTCAGGAGCGGCTGGTCGCGCGACTATCCGGCTTCTTTGGTTTGCTGGCGCTGGTACTGGCGTGCGTGGGATTGTACGGACTGCTTTCGTATGAAGTTTCGCGGCGCACGCGCGAAATTGGAATTCGCATGGCCCTTGGCGCGGAGCCGGGAAGCGTGCTGCGACTAGTATTACGGATGGGAATTGTACTGGCGGTCGTCGGAGCCGTCCTGGGCATCACCGTAGCGCTGGGCGTAATGCGCTACCTGGCCTCGATGCTCTACGATATCCATGCCAACGATCCGCTGACAATGATCGCCGTGGCAGTGCTGCTGACGCTGGTGGCGCTCGCCGCATGTTACATTCCCGCGCGCAGGGCAACGCGTGTTGATCCGTTGGTTGCGCTGAGATACGAGTAATTGCCGGTATAAATGACGCTTACTGTTTTCGCAGAACCACCTTGCGAAGACGCGCCAGGCCTTAAGAAACCCAGTCGTAGCTAGGTGATGGATAGTTCCTCGAGCCATACCCGCGTTTGACCCACCTGCGGCCGATTGGCCAAGGCCGCAGATTCCTAGTAAGATTGACTCGTCGTGACAACAAAGGTCTCGACGAGAGGGCGGCTGGTGCTGCCGCAAGCAATTCGCGGAAAAATGAACCTGCGCGCCGGGGACGACTTGGACGCAAAATGTCGAGGGTGAGCGCATCGTACTGATTCCGAAAAAGAAGCGAACCAGAGGGACAGGGGACGAATTATCAAAGATGCTGTGATGGGGCTTTCCGTTCTGACGGCAGGTAAGAATGCCCCGGTACTTACTCAGAAGGAAGTAGAGGACATTATGTATGGCTGAAGCGACATGCCGCCGCGAGCTGGAATTGGAGATTCCCGCCGAAGAAGTGACAAAAAAGATTGAGAGCGTGGCGAAGGAGTTCGCCCGCCTTGCGAACGTGCCGGGATTCCGGCGTGGCAAAGCGCCCGTTTCGCTGATCCGGCGGAAGTTCGCAGAGGATATCAAGGGAGAAGTGCTGCAATCGCTGGTGCCGGAGCGCGTGGAAAAAGCGGTGGCGGAGCAGAAATTGACGCCAGTCTCGCAGCCGCAAGTGGACAAGCTGGACTTCAACGAAGGGCAGCCTTTGAAGTTTCGCGCGGTGTTTGAAGTGCTGCCGGAATTCGAATTGGGCGATTACAAGAACCTGGCGTTTGAAATGCCGACGATGGACATCACAGAGGAAGACGTGATGAAGACGCTCGAAGAGATGCGCGAGCGGGCAGCGGCGTTTGCACCGGTCGAAGGACGAGCGATTCAGGACGGGGACTTTGCCCAGGTGAAGCTGCTGGGCACGCCGGAAGGCGGAGGCGACCCGCTGCAAGCGGAGAGCGTGCTCTGCCACATCGGGGCGGAAGAGACCATGGAGCCGTTCAACACCAACCTGAAGGGCGCGAACGCGGGCGATCACAAAAATTTTGACGTGGAGTATCCGGCGGATTATCCGGACCCCAAGCTGGCGGGCAAGAAATATCACTATGCGGTAGAAGTGCTGGGAATCAAAACGAAGAAACTGCCGGAAATAAATGATGAGTTCGCAAAGGATGTGAGCGACGCGACTTCGCTTGACGAGCTGAAGAAGAAGGTTCGCGAAGGGCTGGAGCATCAGCGCGACCACAAGCACAAGGAAATGCTGCACGAGAAAGTTCTGGCGGAAATTGTGAAGCAGCACGACTTCCCTGTGCCGGAAGCGCTGGTGGAGCATCAAATGGACGTGCGGCTGGAGCGCGTGGTGCGGTCGCTGGCGGCGCAGGGAGTGGATCCACGGGCGGTGAACGTGGACTGGGTGACGCTGCGGAAGCGCCAGGAAGAACGCGCCAAGGATGATGTGAAAGCGGAATTGATTGTTGACCGTATCGCGACGGTGGAAAACATCGACGTGACAGACGAAGAGGTCACGCACGAGCTCGAACACATGGCCGGGCATAGTGGCGAATCGGCGGAAGCGCTTCGCGCGCGTTTGACAAAGCAAGGGACGCTCGATAGGATGAAAGCCAAGCTGCGCAGCGACAAGACACTCGACTGGCTGGCGCAGAATGCCAAAATCAAAACCGTTGCGGCAGCGAATGCGGCAACGGATGCAAAGTGAAACACTCCGGCCCAGTGCCAGCGACATTTACCCAATGAAAAGCTTCGAAGAACCAGAATATCGCGGTACAACGCTCGTACCGATGGTGGTGGAACAGACCAGCCGCGGCGAACGCGCGTACGACATTTATTCGCGGCTGCTGAAAGAGCACATCATTTTTATCGGGACGCCGATTGACGATCACGTGGCGAACCTGGCGACGGCGCAGATGCTGTTCCTCCAGGCGGAAGATCCGGAGAAAGACATTCAGCTTTACATCAACTCGCCGGGCGGGTCGATCACGGCGAATGCGCGCATCCTGATTCACCAGCCGTGGATGTCTGGGCTGGGCGGGCAGGCGACGGACATTGATTTGCACGCAAAAGAGATTCTGCGCATGCGCACGACGATCAATACGCTGCTGGCGAAGCACAGCGGGCAGCCCGTGGACCGGATTGAGAAAGACGTCGACCGCGATTACATCATGAATCCCGAGCAAGCCAAGGAATACGGGATGATCGACGAGATTATCTTCAAGCACCGCTAGAATTCGCGCGGCGGAGTGCTTTGCGGTTTGAAGCGGGGAAATTCACGGTGGTTCCAAAAGGTTAGTAACCCATCGACTTTCTCTTTTGTTCGGGGAATAATCGGCCTAGAATAGTGACTAGAGACTCCGTCAAAGCCCAGCGGAGACGAGGCCTTCATACCGGTGAAAAAATTTAACCCAGATGAGCCGCTGCGCTGCTCCTTTTGCCACAAGACACAGGAGCAGGTCGAAAAGCTGATCAGTTCGCCTTCGGACTATCCGCGAGCGTATATCTGCAATGAGTGCGTGGGTGTTTGCCAGACGATACTGGAAGACGAGAAGCGCGAACAGGCCGCTGCGCCGACGAAGCGCCTTCCACGTCCCCCAGAGATCAAGCAGTTTCTGGATGGCTATGTCATCGGGCAGGACCGCACGAAGAAGAAACTGGCCGTCGCGGTTTACAACCATTACAAACGGATTTTCCTGAACAAGCAGCCGGGCGATATTGAACTTAGCAAGTCGAATATTTTGTTGATCGGGCCCACCGGCACGGGCAAGACTTTGCTGGCTCAAACGCTTTCTCGGATGCTGGACGTGCCCTTCGCGATTGTTGATGCCACAACGCTGACCGAAGCGGGCTACGTGGGTGAAGACGTCGAGAACATTATTTTGAAGTTGCTGCAAGCGGCAGACGGCGACGTGCAGAAGGCCCAGCAAGGCATCATCTATATCGATGAGATCGATAAGATCGCCAAGAAGGATGAAAACCCTTCGATCACGCGCGATGTTTCCGGCGAAGGCGTGCAGCAGGCGCTGCTGAAGATTCTCGAAGGCACGGTAGCCAATGTGCCTCCGCAGGGCGGTCGCAAGCATCCGCACCAGGAATTCACGCCGGTGGATACGACGAACATTCTTTTTATTTGCGGCGGAGCTTTCGTGGGCCTCGAGAAAATTATCGAGAAGCGAGCCGGACGGCGTTCGCTAGGTTTCCACACGGACGCCGCGCCAACCACGCCGCAGCGCCGCAACACGGAATTGCTGGAGCAGGTGCAGCCGGGCGATTTAATCCGCTACGGACTGATCCCCGAATTTGTGGGCCGCCTGCCGGTCGCCGGAGTCATGAACGATCTGGACAAAGGCGCGCTGATGAAAATCTTGACGGAGCCGAAAAACGCGCTGCTGAAGCAGTACCAGCGCCTGTTCGAATTCGAAAACGTGCGTTTGCGGTTTACGGACGATGCGCTTGAGACCGTGGCGGAGTTAGCACTTCAGCGCAAAGTCGGCGCGCGCGGCTTGCGTATGATTCTCGAAGACCTCATGCTAGAACTGATGTATCACTTGCCCATGCAGCGCAAGGTGCGCGATTTTGTGGTTACGGCGGACATGGTCCGCACACGCGAAATCAATTGGAGTTTGCTCGAGAAGGCCGGATAAGCCGCTCAGGCTCGAATCTTACGATGCGGCCTGCCCGGCGCCGCATCAGCAGAACCCAGGGGACTGAATGTTTACTCGCGAAAAACAAGAAATGAAGCGCGTGCCCATGATGCCGGTGCGTGACATGGTCATCTTTCCGCAGCAGATGACCCCGTTTATCGTCGGGCGCGAGGCGAGCGTCCGCGCGCTCGAAGAAGCGCTGGCCGGTGACAAGAAGATTTTTCTATCCACGCAGCACGACGCATCGGTCGATGACCCCAAGCCGGAAGAAATCTATGCCGTGGGGACCCTTGCCAACATCGTGCAGAGCGTCAAGCTTCCCGACGGCAATATCAAAGTTTTGGTGGAAGGCGTGGAGCGGGCCCGAGCGCTGTCAATCGCCACGGAAGAAGGTTTCTTTCGCGCCACGGTCCGGCTACTGGGGGCGCGCGTCGAGCCATCGCCGCAAGTCGATCAGACCGTCCAGAAGATTACCGGCCTGTACGAACAGTTCATCAAGCTTTCGCAGAGCCTGAATTACGACACCATGATTGCGGCCGCGCGCGTGGATGATCCGGCGCGGCTCTCGGATACGATTGCGGCAAACCTGCAACTGCCGGTGGACGAAAAGCAGGATTTGCTCGAGACGGTCGATCCCGTTGAGCGGCTGAATCGCATCGGCGACATCTTGGAGATCGAGCTCGAAAAGCTGAACGTCGATCGCAACATCAATACGCGCGTGAAGCGCCAGATGGAACGCGCGCAAAAAGAGTATTACCTGAACGAGAAGCTGAAGGCCATCCAGAAAGAACTGGGACGCGGCGAGAAGAGCGAAATTGACGAACTGAAAAAGAAGATCGACACCGCCGGGATGTCCAAGGAAGTCCATGAGAAGGCCATCCAGGAGCTGAAGCGCCTGGAACTGATGCCCCCGATGTCCGCGGAGTCTACGGTCAGCCGAAATTATTTGGATTGGCTGCTCGCCGTGCCTTGGAAGAAGAAATCGAAGGAAATTCGCGACATCAAGGCTGCGGAAAAGATTTTGAACGAAGAGCACTATGGCCTCGAGAAAGTCAAAGAGCGCATCCTCGAGTTCCTTGCCGTCCGCCAACTGGTGAAGAATCCAAAAGGGTCGATCCTGTGCTTCGTCGGACCTCCAGGCGTGGGCAAGACGTCGCTGGCCATGTCCATCGGCCATGCGACTGGACGCAAGTTCGTGCGCGTATCGCTCGGTGGCGTGCGCGATGAAGCGGAAATTCGCGGGCATCGCCGCACCTATATCGGCGCTCTGCCCGGCCAGATCATCCAGATGATGAAAAAGGCCGGGACGGTGAATCCGATTTTCGTTCTCGACGAAGTGGACAAGATGTCCACGGACTTCCGCGGCGATCCGTCGGCGGCGCTGATGGAAGTGCTCGATCCGGAACTGAACGGCTCCTTTACGGATCATTACCTGGACGTGGAGTATGACCTTTCGAAAGTAATGTTCGTCTGCACCGCCAATGTGCTGCATACGATCCCGCAACCACTGCAGGACCGCATGGAGATCCTGCGTCTTCCGGGCTACACCGAGCAGGAAAAACTGGAGATTGCCAAGCGCTTCCTGGTGAAGCGTGCGCGCGAAGCGACCGGGCTGACCGACAAGAACCTTATGTTTACGGACGAAGGGCTTCTCCACATCATCCGGCACTACACGCACGAAGCGGGAGTGCGCAGCCTGGAGCGGGAAATTCAAAACATTGCGCGCAAGATGGCACGGAAGGTAGTCACCGACGGCGCGAGTTCGAGCGCGGAAATCACGCCGACAAATGCGAACGATTTCCTGGGCGTGCTGAAGTATCGCGAATTCTGGCTGGAGAAACACAATGAAATTGGGCTGACTACCGGCCTGGCGTGGACTGAGGTAGGGGGCTCCGTGCTAGCCACGGAGGCCACGCTGATGGAAGGCAAAGGCCGGCTTACCCTCACGGGAAAACTTGGCGACGTGATGCAGGAGTCCGCGCAAGCGGCGATGAGCTACGTCCGTTCGCGTTCCAACCTGCTCGGGCTGCCCAGGGATTTCTACCGCACGATTGATATTCACGTGCACGTGCCCGAAGGCGCCATCCCCAAGGATGGACCGTCCGCAGGAATCACTATTTGCACGTCGATCGTGAGCGCGCTGACCAAGAATCCTGTCCGCCGCGACGTCACCATGACCGGCGAAATCACGCTGCGCGGCAAAGTGCTGCCCATTGGCGGCGTCAAGGAGAAGCTCCTG
>MNEA01000010.1 GCA_001917435.1 Acidobacteria bacterium 13_2_20CM_2_57_6 | reverse complement strand
CGACGGCGTTTGATCCCGCACGCCGGAAAACCGCAACGACGACCGTAGCGGCCGGAACCTCGTGTCCGCGGTACCAAAAGCGCATGCGGATGCGTTCGTCCTGCAATCCATTTTTTACCGTGGCGATGTCTTTCAAGTAGACCGGAGCGCCGTTGCCTTGCCGGACGATTAAATTCTCGTACTGGCTGGCTTCGCTCAACTGTCCTTCGGGCTGCAGCAGAAAGGTGTGATGTTCGCCGTCAAATTGGCCGGCGCCGGTATAGCTGGTTCCGTTCTTCAACGCGGCGGCCAAGTCATCGATGGTCAAATTGCGCGCGGCCATCGCGGAAGGGTCCGCCTTGATGCGAACGGCAGACTGAGCGCCATAGACGGCGACCTGGCTTACCCCAGGGAGAATGCTAATGCGCTCGCCGACTTGCGTATTGGCGTAGTCGAACAGCTGGCCCTGCGTGGCGCTGTCGCTAGTGATCCCCACGTACATGATGGGCTGGTCGTTCGGATTGGTTTTGGTGAAGGTGGGCGGGCTCGGTAAATCTACGGGAAGCTGCGCCGTCGCGCGCGTAATGGCCGCCTGAACGTCGGTTGCCGCGGCATCCACACTCTTGGAGAGATCGAACTGCAGGACGAAACTCGAGTGCCCCTGTCCACTGTTGGAGGTCACCAACTGAAGACCGGGAATCTGCATGAACTGACGCTCGAGCGGCGTGGCCACGTTGTTCGCCATGGTCTCTGGCGTTGCGCCGGGATAACCGACGTTTACCTGAATGACGGGATAGTCGACCGCGGGCAGATCGTTGACAGGCAAGGCAAAATAAGCGAGTACGCCAAAAACAATGGCTGAGACCGTGAGCACCGCGGTCATCACCGGGCGGCGAATAAATGGTTCAGAGAGATTCATCGATCTTCGTTCTCGTTACTTTGCCTTCGCGGGCGCACTCGGCTGCGTGCCCGCTGCGGGGGTAGCGCCGCCGGTATCCACACGCACCTTGCTGTTCGGAGCTACGGTCATCTGGCCGGCGACGATGACGTTTTCTCCCGGGGCTACACCTTGGCTAACCACGATGTTATCGCCTTGCCGTTGGCCCAAGGTCACAAGCCGCAGGTCTGCGGTGTTGTCGGATTTCACCACGTAAACGAACGGACCTTTCTGGCTGATTTGCGTGGCTTGGTTGGGGATCAGCACGGCTCCCTTTTGCGTTTCCAGCACCAGCCTGACGTTGACAAATTGCCCGGGCCAGAAATGGTGGTCGGGGTTGGAGATGGTGGCGCGCAAAAAGACCGTGCCGGTGCCGTTCTGGACGGTGTTATCGAGAAATGTGAGCTTACCACCCCGGACGTGCTCTTCCGGATCGGAGGGCAGCCTCACCAAGGTCTTTAGCGTTCCGCGAGTCATCTCTTTTTGCACAGTGGAGAGATCGCGCTCGGTTATCGTGAAGTCCGCATAAATCGGATCCAGGCGCTGGATTAGCAACAACCCGGTTGTGTTCGCCTGCACCACGTTTCCGACATCAACGAGTCGTGCGCCGGCACGCCCCTGGATGGACGAGTGAATATAGCAATATTCCAGGTTGAGCTGGGCGGTTTCGAGCGCCGCTTCCGCCGATTCCACCTGTGCCTGATCGACCTCGACGGTGCTCTTTTTGCTGTCGTAGTCCTGCTTTGCGATGACCTTCGAGTCGAATAGCTCCGAGCTGCGCGCGAACTCCACCCTGGCGAGTTCCAGCGCCGCTTTTGCCTGGGCCAGAGCGCCCTTTGCCGAATCGAGCTGGGCCTGATACGGACGGGGATCTATCACAAAGAGCAACTGCCCCTTGGTCAAATCCGCGCCATCCTGGAATTGCCTCTGCGTAATGCGTCCGCCGACTTGCGGGGTTACGGTAACGGACTCGAAAGCGTAGCTCTTGCCGATCTCGTCGAGGTAAACGGGCACATCTTGGGCTTGCGCCTTGACCACACTCACCAGCGGCGGAGGCGGCATTTGGGGACCAGCAGCCTGGGGATTCGCCCGGTTACAGCCCAATGCTGCCATTTGCAAGACAAACAGCGGCAGGACATACAAAAACCGGAGCTGTAACTTCATCCTGGTCCTCCCCTCGTCCCTTTATACGCTACAGGCCAACGGTATATTGCGGGCCAGGCCCAAAAGCCCCGTGGTTGACACCACGCCCTGCCAGTATCTCTGTAGTTTGTGACCCCAGGTTCTGTGCATAAAGCGTGGGGACATCCGAGACTACATTAGACGCCTATGGAGGGAATGCGTTACTTTTAGCAAGTTCCATTCTGGCTTTGCGGCAAGGCGCGGCCTAGGACGGCCTAACCTTCCACAACCAGATTGGGTAAGAGTTGCCGACTTATCCGGGAGTTATGGCGCGCTGGCCCGAATTGAAATGCCGAGTGCGGCCACGTCTATCGGCAGGCACGTCATACTGACAGATGGCCCGTGCCGCATGTGGGAGCGCATTTGCGTTTGTGTCGGCGTCGGCGCAATGGTACACCCTCCCCGCCACCGTTCCTGACTATAACAACCTTTTCACGACTCCTCCCGGAGAGAACTCTGGGCTGTGCCCGTGCGCACTTCATTCGGCGACTTCTTCCACGGGAGTTCCGGGAATACCGCGATACGAAAAGATTCCCGCCCGCTCCACCGATTCCTCCTGCCAGCTCGCGCGCCATTTGTTGCCAAGCTGCAAGAGAATCAAAGCAGCGGCAAAGAAAGCGCTCGCGAAAAGAAAGAGTCCTCCCGAGTACTGCCCGGTTCGCTGTTTAATGGCGCCGAGAATAAAAGGCAAGAAAAAGCCTCCCAGGCCACCGGCCGCGCCAACCAGTCCCGTGAGAAGCCCGACGCGTTCCGGGAAGCGCTGCGGCAAGAGTTGAAAAACCGCTCCATTTCCCATGCCCATCATTCCCATGGACAAAAACAAGAGCCCTACCTCAAGTGGAAGTACAGGGAACCTCCCTACGCCTCCGAGGCAACCCGCCACACCAGCCAAGAGTAGCAAAAGCAAGCGGTAGCCTCCGATCTTGTCCGAGAGCCAACCGCCCACGGGCCGCAGGAAACTTCCCGCGAGGACAACGATGGTCGTGAAGTCCCCAGCGCGCACCTTTGACAGCCCATATTGGTCGTGGAAGAAGGTGCTGAGAAAACTGGCCATGCCCACGAACCCACCGAACGTAAAGCTATAGAAGAAACAAAACCAAGCGGTATCGGACTCGCGCAAAATGGCTGCGATGGCTTTCCATTTAGGGGGTTCGCTGCGGCGGGGGCTGTTCTTAGCCAGCAAGGCGAAGAGAATCAACACAACGACTACGGGAAGCATAGCCAACGCAAACGTGTTCGCCCAACCAAATTTTTGAGCGAGGCGCGGCGCGAATAGTGTGGCGATCAGAGTTCCCGAATTCCCTGCACCAGCGATGCCCATGACGAGCCCCTGATACTCGGGCGGATACCAGCGTCCCGCGATCGGAAGAGCTACGGCGAAACTCGCGCCTGCGATACCCAACAGGAGCCCGAGAAAATAGAAGTGTGCGAGAGTATGCGCGAAGCGCCAGCCGAGAATCAGCGGGAGCAAAGTGAATGCAAGTCCGAGCAAGCCGGTCCGGTGTTCACCAATGCGCTCGCCGAGAAATCCCAGCACAGGCCGGAATAGCGCTCCACCGAGAAGAGGAATCGCCGTCAGCAATCCTTTCTGGTAGGGCGTGAGCTTGAGCATTTCGGAGAGGAACGGGGCAAGAGGACCGAGCATGACCCACACCATGAAGCTGACATCGAAGTAGAGAAACGCCGCGATGAGAGTCGGAAAGTGGCCGCTCTCCATGAACTTTTTTTTGTTCATCTCCACCCTTTGTACGAAACGAGAATTGGTTCCACTCCGTCCGAATTCATGCCGGGACTCTGGCTCTCGGGCTTCCGCGCACTCCCCAATATTGTGGAGCGATCTGCGCTTTCTCGACGCGCACGGCGCACTGTTTGTAATTGGGCTCCCGCGAGATTGGATCGAAAGCGCTTTGCGTCACTCGATTGGCATTCGCCTCGGCGTAGTGAAAGGGCATGAAGACTTGCCCGGGCGCGATAATTTCCGTAACACGAAGCTCGACACCTTTCACGCGTCCTCGAGCAGAAATCACGTCGATGTGGTCATGCGGCTTCAGTCCGAGCGACTGCGCGTCCCGCGGATTCATCTCCAGCCATGCGTTTGGCGAGAGACGCTCGAGGATTGGAACGTTTCCTGTTTTCGTGCGGGTATGCCAATGCTCGACGGTGCGGCCCGTATTCAGCACGAACGGAAAGTCCGCGTTCGGCTGTTCCGGAAAAGGTTCCCACTCGACCGGGAGAAGCCGCGCCTTTCCATTCTCAGTGGAGAAATGGCCATCGGAGTAGAGCCGTGTTGTCCTTACTTCCGTGGTGCCCGCCGGATAGGGCCACTGAATCCCGCCATGGCGCTCGATGAGCTCGTACGTGAGTCCGGAATAATCGCAGAGGCGGCCCGCCGATACCTGCTTCCATTCGTCGAAGGCATCCTTCGGCTGAGTCCATCCCGGAAAGAGTTCCCCGTAGCAGCCTAGCTTTTTTGCCAAATCCAAGAAAATGTCGAAGTCGCTGCGGGCCTCCCTAGGAGGGTTCACGGCGCGATTGACCTTGCTCACGCGGCGTTCCGAATTTGTATACGTGCCTTCTTTTTCTCCCCAGATGGCCGCGGGGAGAACGAGGTCCGCGACTTCGGTCGTGGGCGTGGGATGAAATCCATCCTGGACCACCAGAAAGTCCAAGCTATCGAGGCTGTGCTGCAACACTCCGAGATTCGGAAAGGACACGATTGGATTTGTGGCGATGACCCACAGAGCGCGAATCTTCTTCGCAACCGCGCCCTCGACGATATCCGGATAAGCCCATCCGCGCGAAGTAGGCAGCCGCTCCACGCCGATACCCCAGAGCGCCGCCAATTCCTCGCGGTCGGGTGCACTCTCAAATTTGCGATACCCAGGAAGGCTTGAAGCGAAGCCCGCCTCCCGTGTTCCCATCGCATTGCATTGCCCGGTGATTGAAAATGGAGAAGCGCCTGGTTTCCCGACGTTGCCGGTGATCAAGGCAAGATTATTGATGACGTTTACCGTTTCCGTTCCCTTGGTGCTGTGGTTCACACCCATCGTCCAGCCAATGAACGGGGCATTGGCCTTGCCATAGATCAGTGCGGCCTTGTAGATTTGCTCGGGCGTGAGCCCGGTTAGTTGCGAGACGTACTCGGGCGTGTACTTGCGAACCGACTCTTCCAGTTGGTCGAACCCAGTAGTATGCACCGCAACGTACTCACGATCGACGAGATCGTTCTCGATGAGCAGGTGAATCATCCCGTTAAGAAGAGCGATGTCCGAACGCGGCTTCAAAGGGAGGTACAGGTCTGCCATCATCGCGGTCTTGGTCACCCGGGGATCGGCCACGATCAAGGTCCTCGAGGGATTGGCGTCGAGGTACTGGCAAAGGATCGGATGGTTGTCGGCGATGTTCGCGCCAATGAGAAAAATGACGTCCGCTTGGGTGAGGTCTTCGTACGCGCCTGGCGGACCGTCGCTGCCAAAGGAGCGCTTATACCCGGAGACGGCGCTGGCCATGCATAGCGTCGTGTTCCCGTCGTAATTCTTCGTACCAAGTCCAAGCTGCACGAGCTTCCCGAGCGCATAAAACTCTTCGGTGACGAGCTGACCCGTACTGAGAACGCCGAGAGCCTCCCGGCCGTACTTCTGCTGAACGCCGCGGAATTTCTCCGCCATAGTGGCAAGAGCTTCGTCCCACCCGATGCGCGCAAGCTTTCCGCGTTTGTTGCGCAGAAGCGGGTAGAGCGCGCGGTTCGAAGCCTCCAGTGTGTAATGTTCGGAAAGGCCTTTCGGGCAAAGCAAGCCGGAATTGACAGCGTGGTCCGGATTTCCGCGCACGCTCACCGCGCGGCCGTCCTTGACGCCAATGAACATACCGCAACCGACCGAGCAGTAACCGCAAGTCGTGGAGACCCAAGTGTCCGGAATCTTTTGCTCGGAGGTGTGCCCCATGACCGGATCGCTGGCGTACGCATACTTTTCCTCCAGGATGTCCAATCCGAGTTGGCGCTTCAGACTCATGCCGCGGCCTTTCCGGCGGACACGTACGAAGCGGCCATATTCTTGGGAACCACGCTGACGAAGAAAACATACCGGCCGAGAATTTCACCAGTCAGAACAGTGAGAAGTGAAGTACACGCGCCCGCCCAGGTCGGCACAAACAGCGGCAGAATGATTCCCCCTAAGCACAACAGCGCGCCGCTCCCCAGGAAGGAAGACGCCAAACTTGTGGAAAGCAAGCGACCCGACGCTTGCAGTTCGAAGGAGTCGGACGCCGTCAGCCAGAAAAATTTGCCGGCTTTGTTCAGCAAGTGCCCTGCTGCCGCGACAACGATCGCCATGTTCAGCCTACGGCGGTCCCCGATTCCGAGGCTTGCGACGAGTAAAGGGCCGAGCAGCATCGAGGTAAGAAAAAATCCTGCCACCGTGCGCTTGGAGTTCCATGCGGGCCGCGCCGGGACGAGATAAATCCAGGCACTCGCAGTGACTCCCGCTGCGCCAAGCAAGGACGTCAGCGCCCCAATCGCAAGGCTTCCCGGTAGCTTGAAACAGAGCAGCGCTGCGTACAAAAACGCCACGCCGGAAAAGCATCCAAAGAGCAGGACTTCACGGCTCAGCCAGGAACGCTTCCACATTTTCAGAGCGCGATACGCATAAATGGGACGTCCAAGGTGGAGCGTCGAGGCACTCAGCGCCAGTCCGGCTACCATCAGCGAAACCAGCGCCGCAACACCCAAGCGCGTAGTCTTTCCGAACAATTGCAGCAGCCAGATGGTGACAAAAGCGCCGACCGAGAGTTGGGTGAGCACGGTCATGGCCACGAGAGGCCAGTGCGGATCTTCGGGCCTAACGCGGAAGAAATCTGCTTTCCGCGTGTCGGGCGGCAAATTGTGGGGAAGAGTGATGCGCGTCGAGGAGATACTGTCATCGGCGGACGGAAGGCCCGGTGCATTGGCGTTCACGGCGTACTCACGCTTCCATTCCGCAATGTTCACAATTTCGATGCGGATGGCAGTCTCAGGACAAGCGCTGACACACGCCGGCGGCCGCCCCTCGCCCAGCCGGTCATGGCACATGTCGCATTTCCCGACGACGCCGCGGTCCGGGTTGTACTGTGGAACTCCATACGAACAATTCCACGTGCAGTATTGGCAGCCGATGCAGGTCTCCGCGCTGTGCAACACTACGCCGGTGACAGGATGCTTGGAGTAGGCGTCCACGGGACAGCCTTCCAGACACGTCGGCTCCAGGCAGTGATTGCAGCCCATGGAAAGATAGGAGCGGTGGGTATCCGGATACCAGCCGCCTTCGATCTCCCCCACTCTTCGCCAGTTGATTTCCGCGGGATTGCCGTTCTGCTCGTTGCAAGCAACCACGCAGCATTTGCAGCCGATGCATTTGGTCATATCGAAGTGAAACCGATACTGCTCTCCGGGCAAGACAGCACGCTGCGGGATGGCCGCTACCTCAGGGAACGGTGTCCCGCACTGTGGTGCGCCACTGGAACGCGACCCGGTCTTGGGGGTCAACAAGAAGTACGCACTCTGTTCTTTTGCTTTCTCTAGTAGGGGCAGCAACATAGCGTAGTCGCAAACTGCGGCCAGGACCGGTATTTGGGCGGATCGAATCGGCCCAATAGCGCGGCTCCTTTAACGCGCAAAACATGAACAGTTTGGTGAAGGGAGCGTCCTCGTAATAGCTTAATGTCTTTAAGCGCTTAGCGAGTTGGCCACCGTCACGTGCTGGCCTCAAGACTGCGGTGTGTGCAATGGAAAGGCAAACGCAAAGTTTGACTTCAGCCGATTATATATTTACCGAGGCGGCGCCAAAAACGGCCACATACAATTCTGCTTGCGGGCGGATTACGGGCTAACCGAAAGTCCAAGCCCCTCTAACCCGCATGCGGTTTATTCGTCAAAGCCGGTAGGACGGTGGGAACCACGAGAGGGTAAGAAAGGTTTCCTTATTGGGCTTCCTTAAGAGGTGATTCACGGAATCGGCGAGGGGGATAGATGCTGCGAGACATGCGATTTGCGATTCGGATGCTGTTGAAGCAACCCGCCTTTAGCTCGATTGCCGTGCTGACACTAGCGCTGGGAATCGGGGCGACTTCGGCCGTGTTCAGCTTGATTCAGGGCGTGCTGTTGACGCCGCCGCCGTATCGGCAGCCGCAGCAACTGGTCCTAGTGCTCGCGGCGCGAACCGACGGGCAACCTATGGACAACCCGCGCGGATGGGCGGCGCAGCAGTGGACAGAGTGGCAAAAGGAGGCCAAGTCTTTTCAGGGCTTCGCGGGGTACAACTGGACGTTCAACTTCCTGGTGCGGAACGACGGCAGCCAGTCCATGCAGGGCATGTGGGTAACGAAAGACTATCTGCCGGTGATGGGCCTGAAGACGGTCGCGGGGCGTGGTTTGGAGGAGGGGGATTTCGGGCAAGGGCCGGTAAAGGCGATCGTGCTGGGGTATGAGTTCTGGCAGCGGGCGTTCAATGGCGATCGCGGAGTCATCGGGAAAACCGTGCGGATCAGCCGGTGGGAAGTGCCGCCAACGGTGATCGGAATCATGGAGCCGGGAGTGCGGTTTCTGCCATCGCCGGGGGCGGCCAGAGAACCGAACTACGACGTAAACGCGACGGTGGATTTCTGGGTCCCAGCCGAGCCGAACCCAAAAGGGCTGAAAGAGCCCTACTGGAACATGGTGGCGCGGCTTCGCGACCGCGCAACGCAGCAGCAAGGGCAGCAGGAGTTGACCCTGCTGGCCGCCAGAGAAGCGCAGGCGGAGAAGGACTTTGAAGGAGTTGCGCCGCGGCTGGAATCGGTGACGGACGAAATGAATCAGGACGGGCGGAGGATTCTGTATCCCTTGCTCGGAGCGGCAGGGCTGGTACTGCTGATTGGGTGCGGAAACGCGGCGGCACTGCTGCTGGTGCGCGGCCTGCAGCGGCAGCAGGAATACGCCGTGCGCAGCGCGATGGGCATGGGGCGCGTGGCGCTGTTGCGGCAGGTTTCGACGGAGAGTCTGTTACTGGCGCTGCTGGGTGGGGCATTCGGAGTGGGCCTGGCGTTCGGAGTCGTGAAACTGTTTAAGTTGATTGCGGGACATGCAATTCCACGGCTCGAAGCCGTGACGGCCGGATGGGCGGTGCTGGCCTGGGGATTGGGTGCAGCGGTCCTGGCTGCGGTTTTCGCAGGGGTTTTTCCGGCGCTTCGAACGTTTCGGCTTGATCCGATGGAGGTGCTGAAGAACGCCGGACCCAAAGGAACGGCAGGACTCGGGGAACGGCGGCTTCTGCGCGGGGTCACCATGGTGCAAACGGCGTTGACTCTGGCGCTGCTTGTAGGGGCGGGGTTACTGATTCGAACCATGGTGAACATTGCGAAGGTCCCATCGGGCTACAACACCGGACATATCTTAACGATGAGTGTTACGGAAGTGCGGAGCTATTCGGAGTGGGCCAATTTTCACCGGCACGCTTTGGAAAGGGTTTCGGCGATTCCCGGCGTGCAATACGCAGCATTCGCGTGGGGAGTGCCACTTACCGGCAACAATTGGCCAGCGACAGTGGAAATCGAAGGGCAGCCTCCGGCGACCAAGGAGAGCGAGAAGACGGCGTTGCCGCTGCGCGCCGTCACGGAGGACTATTTTAAGCTGATGGGCGTGGCGATGCTCGGCGGGCGGGAGTTTCGTTCGAGCGATGAGGGCAAGACGATAAACGTAGCGATCGTCAACCAGGCATTTGCGGATCGCTACTTTCCGCATGCCAACGGAATCGGACGGAAGATCTGGCTGAACGGACGCGACAAACCAGCCACGGAAATCGTCGGCGAGGTCTCGAACGGCCGCACCGACGATTTGACGCAGGCGGCGTCGCCCGAGGTCTATCTATCATTGTGGGAGGCGACGGCCTTTTCGAAACATCTTGTGATCCGCACGACTGCGGACCCACGCGCAGTTCTGGTTGCGGTGGAACGCGAGTTGCGCGCCGTTGATCCAACTGCCGCCATCGAAAACCGGAAAACTTTGGAGCAGATTCGCGATGATTCGCTGGCGTCGCGAACGTTCGCGATGCAGTTGCTCGTTGGGTTTTCGGTTGTGGGCAGCGTGCTGACGCTGGTCGGAATTTACGGCGTACTTTCGCTTTCGGTGGCCTCGCGGAGACGGGAGCTTGCGATTCGCAGCGCTGTTGGTGCGGAACAAAAAGACATTCGCAACCTAATCTTTGGCGAGGGACTTCGATTGATTGCGAGTGGTGTACTCGCGGGAGTGGCGCTGGCGATTATTTTGTCGCGAGTCCTGAGAACTTTTCTGTTTGACGTGCAGCCTAGCGATCCCACAACGCTGATCGTTGTGGGAACGTTGTTCGTGGGAGTAGCGCTATTGGCATGCTGGGTGCCTGTGCGGCGTGCCGCGAAGGTTGACCCACTGGAGGCGTTACGTTACGAATGAATTGCGCCGCAGTGGAAAGACTGTCGCACAAGCGGAGCGTATCGCGTATTTGTGGCCAGACTCCGTCCGGACACCAAACTCAAGACCATTGAATTCGATCTTGAAGAGCACAAGTCTGATTTACGGGCAATCCTGAAATAATCCCAAGGCAAGGGTTGCCGACGATCCAGGAGTTGGCCCTACTGTGGTTTCGACTTCAGCGGCTTGCCAATCGCGAGCAGGAAGATGGCACTCTTGTCCTTTGCGTGCGGTGAAAAGAATTCAATTACATCATCGTCGAAGAAGGTCAGCCCGGTCGCACCCAGGTGCTGGGCATACGCAGTCAGGTACATCCTGCCGCCGATGGCGCCCGCCTCCAGCTGGACGGCCCGGTAGCCGCGGTTCCCATATCGCTCCAAGATGCGTTTTAAGTCGGCGAGAAAAAAGATGTCCACGCAGGCGTCCGCCGGCAGCTCCTGCTCCAGACCAAGATGATGGGCCTCGGCGCGGAATTCCCCCTCCTTCAAAAGCTCCAGGGTGCTGTGCTCACGCCCGAAGAAGTATGCGCCCGGCTTGAGGCCCTGAACTGAATGCACGATCAGGTAAAGATCGTTAAGCTGCGCGCCGGGAGGCTCAAGGAAGTCGGCCGGAAGACCTCGCGTGGCGTAGTCGAGAATGGTAGAAAGTTGTGCCAGTGTAATGGACGCCGCCTTATCGAACGTTCGGGTAGAGCCGCGACGCTGGATTACCTGCTCGATCGTATCCTTGGGTTGTTCTTCTTCCGGCAGCCGCGGGAGGGGAACTGCCTCGCCCGCCAGAGCGGAAGATGAAAGGACTGGTGGCTTACCGCGCCACTGATTTACTTCGTTTACGGAGTCAAGCGAAGACGCGTCGTGCATCTCAAGCATGGTGGGATATTCGACCTCCTGCTGTGAAAGCGGGATTGTCTCCAGGCCGAGTGCCGGAGCCTCTCTCGGTGCCGGCAGCGAACTCTCCGATGTGCGCCCGATCGGTACGAGGCACAAGGAAACCTCACGCCGTGTATCCAGATCGAGTAGCCGGTTCACCTCGGCATCCACGAACCCGAGCACGATCTCGGCTGGCAGCCCCGAAGCCGCAGAAACGGCCAGCATATTTGCCAGCAGGGTGCCGTTATCCCAACCGAAATGGCGATAGGTGCGCGCCTGGTACTTCCAGGCGTTCCGCCAGTACGTTCCGGTGCAGATGATCGTGGCGGGCGCGTGAGCGACCGCGGGTTCCATCACCGTCGCCTGAGCCAGGTTTCCCCGAAAATTACCCCTTCGCAGAAGCCGCAGCGATACATCCGCCGGATTAAAGTGATACACGCCGGCATCCAAGCCCGGGAGATCGCCAGTCACGACATACAGTTCGATCTCGTAGAGAGCTCCGGTGCAGGCTGCGGCGCGAAAGTAGATTTCTCCACCCGGATATGCACGCTGTTTGGTAATCCCTGCCGAGAAATAGAGCAGGCGCGTCAGATCCTGAACGCCGGGGACCGAATCAGCCGGCGACGAAGGCACTGGTTCTGAGATCGCGGAGAACACGGCCACCCCTGTTTGCGGCACGTCCCGCGGCAGTGGAAGAGGCTCTATCTTGGGGTAGATTTTGAAAGGCAACGGACGATTCGCCCAATCCAGAAGGTGAGGACGGTTACGAACACTCCAGTAGGAGTGCTTGGTGCCGTCGTGATACTTCCAAGCTGCCTGGATTTCACGGTTGTTCATCGGCTGCTACACCAGACTAGCGAGGAATGTGCTAGCAGCAGGACCAGACGATTACTTGCGTAGCCGACGGTCGTGAGATTGTTCCGAATGGCCATTGACGTCCAGCCAGGCCAGAAGACTGCGAATACTCCCGTGCGCCAACGCGATGCTCGAATCGGCGGCACCATAGTAGAGATTGATGGTGTCCCCATCCGATCCCAGCGTATAGCCGCAAGGAAAAACCACGTCTTGCACGT
>MNEA01000043.1 GCA_001917435.1 Acidobacteria bacterium 13_2_20CM_2_57_6 | reverse complement strand
GCCGCGAAGGGCAGCGATGCGAATCACGCTTGGTGTGACCGGCGGAGTGGCGGCTTACAAAGCCGCGGAACTCGTACGTCGTTTGCAGCAGGACGGATTCACCGTGCAAGTGGTGATGACGCGCGGTGCGCGGGAGTTCGTCACGCCGCTGACGTTTGCGTCGCTGAGCGGGCAAAAAGTCATTACCGACCTGTTCGGCGATTCTTCGGGTGGAGAAGCCAATCTCGAAAGCGCTATCGAGCACATTGCGGTGGCGCAACGGACAGACCTGCTTCTGGTTGCCCCTGCCACGGCGGACATCATCGCCAAATTTGCGCGCGGGATCGCCGACGACTTTCTGACGACCTTATACCTGGCGTCCACTGCGCCCGTGGTAGTAGCGCCGGCGATGAACGTGAACATGTGGAATCACGCGGCCACGCAGGAAAATGTGGAGATGCTTCGCTCGCGCGGCGTAAAAATCGTGGACCCTGCCGAGGGCTACCTCGCGTGTGGCATGATCGGCGCGGGACGGCTAGCGGGACAGGAAGACATCATCGCCGCTGTTCGCCTAGTGCTGAAAACCCAGCGGGACCTGGACGCAGAAACAGTCCTGATCACCGCGGGCCCGACTTGCGAAGACCTCGACCCAGTACGCTACATCACCAATCGTTCGTCCGGGAAAATGGGTTACGCCGTCGCTGAAGCGGCAGCGCTGCGCGGCGCCAAGGTCATTCTCGTTAGCGGCCCGGTGAATTTGGATGTTCCCGCCGGTGTGGAGCGCGTTGACGTGCGCACGGCGAGGGAAATGCACAACGCTGTCGTCGAGCGGATTGCGGATAGTTCCGTCGCCATTCTTGCGGCCGCGGTAGCGGATTACCGTCCCGTGGAACAGCACGCGAAGAAAATCAAGAAGGGGAACGCGCCGCTGACAATCTCCCTTGAGCCGACCACCGACATTCTGGCGGAAGCGGCGAGAAACAAAGGCCGAAGAATTATCGTTGGTTTTGCGGCGGAGACCGACCACGTTGCGGAGAACGCTCGCAAAAAACTTTCCGCGAAGAATGCCGATCTCATCGTCGCGAACGACGTAACCGCCGAAGGCGCGGGGTTCGATCAAGATACGAATATTGTGACGCTCTTTTCCAGCGATGGACGCGACCTGGCGCTTCCGAAAATGAACAAGACCGAAGTGGCGCAACGAATCTTGGACGAAATCGTGCGTCTGCGAAGCGTATTGCACGGAAAAGCTGCATTGAAGCGCTCCGGCGATTGATCCGCCATGGCCGAGCGCATTTCCGAGACTCTCCAGAAAAAACTATCCGACCGGATGAGCTTCTACGAAGACCTCGGCATCCAGTTATTCTATCGAGACCGCCAAGTTGCTGCTCTGCCGGAGACTGAACAACAGCTGGAACCGGCTGTGACTATCCGATTCTCGTCTCCAAACATGCAAAAGGAAGAGACCTTGCCCAAGCCCGCAGGAAAACCCGCATTGCGAGTTACCTTACCGGCCATGACTCCGGTGAGTCCGAAAATCGCGTCTCTGCCGGTCGCCGCAGGGCCGTCGCTCTTCGAAGCTGTAGACAAGATTGCGAACGACACGCTGCCCAAGGTCCGCGAAGATCTTGGCGAATGCACGCGCTGCAAGCTCCACAGTACGCGGCATAAAATTGTTTTTGGCGACGGAAACCCCAAGGCGCAACTGGTTTTCGTCGGTGAAGGCCCGGGCGCCGACGAAGACGCACAAGGATTGCCCTTCGTCGGACGCGCTGGAAAACTGCTGACCCAAATGATCGAAGCCATGGGCCTCCAGCGCAAAGACGTGTACATCTGCAACGTGGTGAAGTGCCGTCCGCCGGAGAATCGCCAGCCGGAGGAAGACGAAGTCAGCACCTGCTCGCCATTTCTTTTTCGCCAGATCGACGTTATCGCTCCCAAAGTAATCGTTTGCCTGGGCGCCGTCGCCGCAAAAACATTGTTGCAAACCAATCGCGGCATTTCCCAATTTCGCGGAGAGTGGCTGGAATTTCGCGGAAGAAAACTGCTGGCGACGTATCATCCCGCTTATTTGCTCCGTAATCCGCCCGCCAAGAGCGAAGTCTGGAAAGACCTCCAAAAAGTCATGGCCGTCCTCGGACTCGAAGTGAAGAAAGGCAAGTCCAACTAATCCATCATGGGAATTCTGCTGGGCTTGCTGACGGCGCTGACCTGGGGCGGCGCGGATTTCATTGCGCGTTTTGCCACCCATCGCATCGGCGCTCTCCGTTCCATGCTGTACATGCAGTTAATTGGGCTCCTCTTGCTAACCATTTCTTTGCCGGCACTCGGCGGCTGGGGGCATCTCGCGGATGGCTCCGGATGGCAGCCGTGGGCTTGGGGCTTCCTGGCGGGATGCTTCAACGCCATGGCCGGATTGGGGTTCTACCGCGCGTTTGAGATTGGAAAAATGGCGGTGGTGGCTCCGCTCTCGGCCAGTTATCCCGCTTTGACGCTGCTGCTTTCCTGGATGAGCGGCGAACGAGTGAGCGCCGTGAGAATCGCGGGGATCATTTGCACCTTGGCGGGTGTCGTGATTGTTGCAGGCGGAGAAAAAACACCGGACGAGAACGATGCCGAGGCAGTGCGCAGGAGCGGCCGCGGCATCGGCTGGGCCATCTTCGCGTCGGTTGGTTTTGCCATGCTGTTTTGGTTGCTTGGGATTCGCATCATCGCGAGAGTTGGCGCGGTGCAAACCGTGTGGATGATTCGCTTGACCAGCACGCTGCTTATCACGGGGGCGATTCTTGTTGCTCGGGAGCCCGTGCGTCTTCCGCGCGGCGGAGTGCGCTGGATGGTTCTGGGCATGGGCGTCTTCGACACCGGAGCGTTTGTCCTCAGCAATCTTGGAATGAAAATGGAGCAAGTCGCGGTGATTAGCGTTCTTGGTTCGCTGTACGGGGCGGTCACCGTCGGGCTCGCCGCTTTTTTCTTGAAAGAGCATGTTTCGCGCTGGCAGTGGCTGGGGATCGCGACTATTTTCCTTGGAATTTTTCTCATGAGCAGATAGTTGTCTGAATTGCCTCACGCTCTCTTACTCGGCGCTTTCCAGCGTATTTCCCCGTACTGATACACTACACGGCGGGATGACTTCTCCATTTTGCAATGTTGCGCTGCCGGTGCCGCTGCGCACGGCGTTTACCTACGCAGTGCCGAAATCGCTGCAAGGAACGGTGCAGGCGGGGAGCCGCGTGCTTGTGCCTTTCCGCAAAAAATCAATGGTCGGCGTCGTTGTGGAAATGGCGGAGCGCGCGCCGGATGGAACGAAGGTCCGCGAGCTCACGCGCGTGCTGGAATTTGTTCCCGCTCTGACACCGAAGTTGATCGAACTGGCGCATTGGATGGCGGCGTATTACTTGGCCCCGGTCGGCGAAGTTTTCCGTGCGATGCTGCCCCCGGTAACGGAGCTGAAATCGCAACGCCAGATTATTTTGACGGATGAGGGGCGCGAGGCGGCGGAGAGCTTGAGCGGCGGCGAATTGTCGCACGGCCTCACCTCCGCGGAGACAGCGTGTCTCGCGAAGTTGAAAGAGAAGAAAGGAGCTTTTCTGCTTGGGCCAGCGGCAAAGCTGGGCGTGGATGCTTCCGCGTTGCAGCGCCTGCAACGGCGCGGGCTCATTGAAATTCGAGAAACCGTGCAGGGAAGAAGCCGAAGGACGCACAGAGTAATCGCGTGGAAAGGCTGCACCACAGCGATTGACGCATCTTCAACGGAAAAAGAAAAAAATAACGCAGAGACGCCTGCTGCGAAGCGAAGGCGCAGTGAAGAAAGAATCCGCGAATTGCTGGAGACGGAACGCGGACCTCTTCCCTTGCCGCAACTCTTAAAGCTGGCTCAAGTGACGCGAGCAGTAGTCGAGCGAATGCTGCGCGATGGATTGCTGGAGAATTGGGAGGAGCCGATTGATCCGGCGGAAGATCCGTTTGACGCAGGGTTCACGCCTCCCGCGCATGAATTGAATGCGGACCAGGAAAGTGCGCTCAAAGCGATTCGCGCGCGGTTTGAACTTGGCGAATTCGGTGTGCAGTTGCTCCACGGCGTGACCGGCAGCGGGAAAACCGAAGTGTATTTGCGAGCCGTGCAGGACACTCTGGCGCGTGGAAAAACGGCGCTCGTTTTGGTGCCGGAGATCGCGCTGACTTTGTGGATCGGCCGGCAGTGCCGGTTGTGGTTTGGCGCGCGCTTCGAGGGCGTGGCCGTTCTGCATTCTGCGCTGAGTGATGTGGAAAGAGCGCGCGAATGGTGGCGCGTGCGGAACGGCGAGGCGCGCGTGGTCGTCGGCACACGCTCGGCGGTGTTCGCGCCGCTGGAAAATCTCGGGTTGATCATCGTCGATGAAGAGCAAGAAAACAGCTTCAAGCAGGAAGAGACGCCGCGCTATCACGGGCGCGACGTAGCCGTTGTGCGCGCGAAGATGGAAGGCGCGCTGGCGCTGCTAGGTTCGGCGACGCCTTCGATGGAAACATATCACCACGCGCGAGAAGGAAAATATGAATTACTGACGCTCGCTTCGCGCGTTGCGGACAGATCCCTCGCAAGCGTGGAAATCGTTGACCTGCGCGAAGATTTTCAGCAGACGCACCAGACAAGCCCAATTTCCGCGGCTCTGCACGCGGGAATTCAGGAGTGCCTGGCGAATGGCACGCAAGCACTCGTTTTGATCAATCGCCGTGGATATTCCTGGTCGGTGCTGTGCCGGAGCTGCGGGGCGTCCGTGCAGTGCGAGAATTGCAGCATTTCGATGACGCATCACAAGCAGCGTAACCGCCTGGAGTGTCATTACTGCGGATCGATTCAAGCAATTCCAAAAGTTTGTCCGGAGTGCCAGTCGAAGTACGTTTATTTTTTTGGGGAAGGCTCGGAGCATTTGGAGGAACGGCTCCGCAAAGAATTTCCCGGCGCGCGTATTGCACGGCTGGACCGGGACACGGCGCGGACGAAACGGCAGTATCAAGAGACGCTTGGCGCGTTCGCGGGCGGGGCCCTGGACATTCTTGTCGGAACACAAATGCTCGCCAAGGGACACGATTTTCAGCGCGTGACGCTGGTTGGTGTCGTCAGCGCGGATTCGTCGCTGAGCCTGCCGGATTTTCGCGCGGCGGAACGGACATTTCAGTTGCTGACGCAAGTGGCCGGGCGCGCGGGGCGTGGCGAATTGAAGGGACGCGTGCTGATTCAGACATTTTATCCCGAGCATTATGCGATCCAGGACGCCGTGAAACAGGATTACAGCGCCTTCTTCGAGCGCGAATTGCACTTTCGCCGGATGATGGCGTACCCGCCGTTCACTTCGCTGGCCAACGTGATTGTGCGGGATGTCAGCCTGGAGAAGGCCATTCGCTGGTCGCGCCGACTTTCGGAATATTTTTCGCCGCATAATGATCGGGGCGTGCGCATCCTGGGACCGGCGACGGCGCCGCTCGCGCGGCTGAAAAAAGAGCACCGGTTCCAGTTTTTGCTGAAGTCGCCGAAGCGTTCGGTGCTGACGAAGTTGCTGAGGGGCGCGGTGGCGTATTGCGACGGCAAGGAAATTCCAGATACCGCGGTGCTGGTGGATATGGATCCGCTTAGCTTATTGTGAGCCGATGGTAGAAATTCGCGGAACCCTCTCAAAAACGGGAAGCGGAGTCTTCTTCGAAGATGAGTTGCTTATCCATATCCAACATTTGTTTACGGAACTGACGCAGTCCGGCAAGGCTGAGCAGAATCACCGGAATGAAACCAACGGCTCCCAAGCGAGTCTCCAGTGCCCACCGTGCGATTCGAGGAATGTAGACTGCGAAAATGCCGAAGCCGACGAGATACGCAAGAAGAACAAGCGGGGAATTGCTCTGAAACGCGGGGTAAGGGCACGTAAAAGGAATTTTGCGGAACCTCACGAGCAGAACTTCCACGAGAACCATGGAGCAGGCAATGAGAATGCCCGTTGGCAACAACGCTGTGAGCCATCCCCATAAAAGCGCGGAGTAGAGCAAACACAAGGGAGCAATCCAGCCCAGCGAAAATGTGAGGAGTACTCTCCTGGCGATTTGACGAGCGTGTTCGCCATCACGCTCGATCCAGAGCTTGAAAATCCAGTTAGCGGACAAATCTGAAGGAACCTCGAATGCCAGACGAATCCCCACGAGGAGGCAGTAGGTCAGGATAAACGGAATGGAAAGAAGTGCCACAGATGGGGGCCATGCAGCGAAAAAGAAGCCGGGATGATAGGCGGAATTTATGGTTTGCGCCGCAACGACAAGGCCGAGTGCCGTGAAAGCCAGGACAATCTGCAAATGAGCTTCGCTTCGCAAGAGTGTACGCGAAACGAAGTGGTAACAGGTGCGCAGCTTCGCGGCTCGAAGAATTGTGGCGTTCAGAAGCATGGCAGGCAGAGGAAAGCGCCGTCCACGCGGCAGCGGGCCAACGTCGGCAAATTCGGGAATGCGGACAAAGGCTCTGCGAAAGCTGACAGCGTAGGAAATGACGGAGATGAGAAGCGCGAGCCCCAAGGAAAACGCGGCTCTTCGCGTCAAGGAAGCGAAGAAAATGTCGTTACCGTTGCCCCACAATGTCTCCGTCAATCCGAGAAACCAGGGAGGCATTCCGCCAAGCCGCTGGAAAAGCAACTTAGAGCCTCCCGAGAGAATGGAAGATACTGTGAAGCTAGTGGCCAGCGGGGCCAGAAGACAGAACGCAACCGCGAAACGAAAATAGACCGAAACTTTGCGAACGATGCGGTAAGGAAGGCACGCCAATAGAGTTCCGGAGAGCGCAAATATGGCAAGAAGACAAAACGCGCTGCTCAGACTGACGGAAAGGGCGTGGCCAAACGCAAACCGGAAAAGCTTGGAGAAAGACCCTTGCGAACCGACAACCGCAATGGGAAAGAGAACGAAGGAAGCCGCGTTGACTACGACGGTGAGCAGGGCGGCCAAAGCGAAAATGGCGAACAGGTTGGCGAGAAAGATTTTGGCCAGAGAGACAGCCAGCGGCACGAGGCTTACGTAGTCGCGGCGGTCCAGAAAAATGGAGTTCCACGGCCACAGCGCGGTGGCGCAACTGACGACCATGGACAGCACGATGAAGAAATATTCGTCCGGGATGGTGGCCGTAAAGGGATCGAATGTCCCGTCGCCGCGCAGGAAACGGATCAGTGAGCCATACTTCTCAAACATGAGGAGAGAGACTAAGACGCCCGGCATAGCCAGGAAAATGAGCACCACGCCCATGCCCAGATCCAAATCGTCGGCGCCAAGCTCTCCGCTGCCGTGGAACATGCGGCCGGCGAAGAGACGCGACAAATGCATGACCGGGCGTTGGGAGAAAACCATCCAACGAACGGCGAGGGACTGCTTCCAGGAATTCACGATGGCGCCACCACCACATCCACAATTTCGTTGGCGACCTTCACGACGTCCGCGTCCTCGCCAAGTTCTAGGAAGATGCGTTCGAGCGACGACTGGCCGATACGCCGGCGAACGTCTTCCGTTGAGCCGTAAGCGATAACGTGTCCCGAGCGGAGAATGAGAAGTTGCGAGCACACCTTTTCAACGACTTCGAGAATGTGCGAGCAGTAGAAAACGCCTTTTCCCAGCGCGCTGAACGCCTGAATGAGGTTCTTGAAAATCAGCACAGAGGTCACGTCGAGGCCGGAGAGCGGCTCGTCCAAGATGAGGACATCGGGATTGTCCATAAGAGCGGCAATGAGGAGGATGCGCTGACGCATCCCTTTGGAGTAAGACCCCAGAGAAACGTGGCGATGCGCAAAAAGAGAGAAAAGCTCAAGGAGTGAACTGATCTTGGATTTCATTTGCGCTAGAGACATGGCGCGAAAGGTCCCAACCATTTCCAAGTATTCCTGGCCCGTAAGTAACGGATAGAGATTGGCCGCTTCAGGAACGTAGCCGAGCCGCTTGCGGTAAGAAACGAGATCGCTCTGAATATCCCGGCCCTCGAAGAGAACCTGGCCGCGAGTAGGCTGCAGCAGACCGGTGAGCATTTTTACGGTGGTGCTTTTTCCAGACCCATTGGGTCCCAGATACCCGAGCACCTGGCCGGGCTCCAGGCGAAAAGCGACTTCCCGGACCGCGGGAACGGAACCGTAGAAATTTTGCTAAAGCGAGCGCTTCGAGCACGGCCATCCTCTGGAACGAACGAGCAAAACTTCCGATGTGGCCTGAGGCAATTTGCTTTGACACCAAGCGAACAACCAAAGTTCCGGAGCATTGGCAAGATGGAGGATCTTAAGTGCGACTTGAAATACAGAACGCAGAGGGTGGTAACCCCATGATTTCACAAGAAAGGGGGTATCCATTTGACTCAGGTAACCACAATAGGTTGTGGTTAAACACAGCTTGTTTTGGCCGAACTGACGATCGACGTGTAAGT
>MNEA01000151.1 GCA_001917435.1 Acidobacteria bacterium 13_2_20CM_2_57_6 | reverse complement strand
GTTCGCCGAAGTCTCTGACCTGAACGTGATAGAAGACGTCACCGTACAGGTTGGTCCTGGCCGTACCACAAATGTCGCGGATACCGATCGGCTGGCCGGTCTTTGGATCTGTGCCATCGCCACCGGCGTCCATGTATGCGGTGACGCCGGTCCCATGGACGTTAAGGCCCGTGCCATGGTCGTGGTACTCCAGGTGACCCCAGGTTGGCGAACCGAACTTGCATCCGCCACCGACGCCGAAGGTCGCCTTATTACCCCAGTATACGATCCACCCGCCACCAGTCAGGAAGTCGCACCCGCTGGAGGTTATGCAGGCCTTCACGCCAGGTGCGATCCCGACCACCAGGACGGCCGCCCCCAGCACGAGTCCCGCTGCCGCGAATGCGGATGCGAGCCTACGTATTGTTCTCGATTCCATGCTCATTAGTTTCTTCTCCTTTCGCATGTAGAGTCACTTCTGGAGCTAAGAGATACCCGCTGTCGCAGACGCGATCACCACATCGGCAACGCCATTCACGATGATGTGAAGAGCATTCACCACCGTGGCGCCATTGGATGAAATTGTCTGCTCGTTGATAATCAACTGGCCGCCGGGAATCGCGATTGTCTGATTGGGGTCACCACTTACGAAGACGGGCGTCCCGTTAATCGCAAGGTTGTCGATATACGAAGCGCCGCTGCCGGCAGCACCGAGCATCTGCGACGCCTCTGCCATAACGAAGTCGGCGGAGACGCCGACGCCGCCAACATTCAGATTCAAACCGGTGAGCGACGCCGCGGAATCAACCTCATCGGGGTAGCCGATTGTTGTGGCAGAAAGGACTTCCCCTCCTAACAACGACGGGACACTCCCCGCCAGTTGAGAGGTGTCACGGGCATCAGTGGTACCAGCCAGACTTCCAGTATCGGCGAGTACGGTTGTTGTGGCCGTTCCGAGAAATCCGAGAACGGTTGCTTGCACCGCGCTTGCATTCCCAACGACCGCTGGCGACGTGTTAGTCGTGGGCGTTGGCAAGAGCCCGCCTAGCTGAGCTAGGCTGACCGTAGGCCATGCCAACAGACAGGCCAACATCAAGGCAACTGCTACTGAAGCTGAACAGTGATGGTTTGCACGATTCATTTTTGACCTCCTCTTAGTTTTTCATTCGTTAACAACATGACGGCTTCCAAAGCCTCGTTGACCTGCATCGAATTGTCTGGTTCTGCCTCCTCTCCGAGCCTGATCACGAACTCGCTCCAACGCGCGCTCTTGCCCATCATTTGACCTCGCCGGTTCCCGTTTTCACTTCACTAGTCGACCAACGAGATTCGGGGCCGTGACGCTTCGCAGCGTATGAATCTTCGCGAGCCTGCACAAGTCGGAAAATGCTTGAATTAATGCAGGGGTAAGCCTCGCGTACAGAAGCCTTAGCTCTTCGAATTAACCCTTTAGACTAGGCCGATGGACTAGGCCATCCGCCTAGTTCTCTGGTTCGATGGCATATAGCCAAGAAGGAAAAAGCAGGCCGGGCGTTTACGAGAACGAATTACAGTCCGACTTTGAAATCGTTCGCTGGCGGAAGCTCTCTATGCTCGGCGGACCTGCATCCGTGTGGGAATAGCCGGTCAAGTTTTGGAAACTTCGATTTCAGTTCGAATGAGAGATGATGCTGAAATACGCCAGCCGCTCAGAAGGCAACTGCCGCCCGATTGACGTTCTGGAATCCGGCTGCGCATGACGGTCTCGTTGTCGTGGGGAATGCTGAATGACGCGAGCCTATAATACCAGATCGGTTAACTAAGAACCCGGCGGTGAACAAAACAAGATACAAGATCGAAAATCAAGCAACAACTAAACTTGAGTCATGACAATTTTTCCAACGACTGCCGAGCGGGAGGATACTCCCGTCTTGATCATGATCAGTCGCAAAAAGGCATTTACCGTGTTGGGGCTGATATTCATCCGATTCGCAATCGCCTTGCTATTCAGGCCTTGCAGCAAATACTCCAACACCTCTCGTTCACGTTGCGTGAAGTTGAATCGCTGGGAAACTTGCGACAAAGATACGAATCCTGAGGGCCCCCTCTCAAGCAGGACGGCTATGCTGGGGAGAGAAGGAAATTTCGTGGGTGAACCTAATAGAAAGGTCCGGCAAAGATAACGCCTCCTGCCTGACCGAAACTCGGTCACAAAAGGCAATTCACCTGAGGGTTGCTGGCTTATGAGCTTCGTGCGAACCTTTCCAGCGAGCAGGAGTTCCGAGCTTCTTACGCTTGCAGGGTCATCTGGATAACCAAGGATTTGGATCGCCTCGGCATTCAACGAGATAGGGTTCAGCGACGAGTTCAATAGGAGTAAACCAGCCGCACACTTAGGTGGAGGCACGCTCTTCCTCGTCAGCGAATCATTCGGTTCAGCGGCCGAAATCCTCTTCACACTCAGGGCTGGCATGGTGGTCCTCACGGCTATTCCCTGGGGGGCATTCGGGAGTGAGCCTACATTGGCGTTCGGTGGTGGTATGACCGACAGCGAGCAACGATCGATCTGTAATGTCGCGCTTTGCCGGATCAAATCTTGGGGTGTCTTTGGCGCACCTTGAGACGCCCCTTCGGTCCCAACGATAGTCCACCTCTACGGGAACGCAAGCGAGCTAAATACGTATTTTCGAGTACGCAAAATATTTGATAAAGACTAGGGAGGATACCCTATTCGTACAGTCCTGATTTGAACCGAAGCAAACGACTTAACGTGCGAGAGGAATGCTATCGCCGAGGCATGCTAACTCTCCGTTTCGTTTTCTTGATTCATTTAGCCGGCATCGACGGACTGACTCTTGCGTTCCATCATGTTGCGCGAAAGAACGGTCTAGGAGAGGGAAAATCCTGAAACGTCGCTCTAACCTGGGTTGCGAAAAAGAACTTGGTTTGTTCTTGGGCTCTTGGGACCCACCTGCAACCTCCGCTTGACCGTGTTTCGATCCGAAGAGTATCGTTCCCGAAAATCGGAGATTTTCTTATCGTTGGAGGTTCCTGATGAAAATGCGGATCTTCAGCTACATGTTGCTAGCTTTTTCAGGAACAGTGCTCGTTCAGCAGGCGGCGGCTCCCTCTACCTCGCATGCACTCCAATTTCTGTGGGAGTTTGACACTGGGGGGTGAGTTTTCTCCACTCCCACGGTCGTGGGGGACCTGCTCATCGTTAGCTCCTGCAACGGAATGATCCGCGCCCTCGATAAGAGAAGCGGCCAGGTTCGCTGGTCCTATGACGTCCGCAAGGATGGCGACCAGACCGAGTTTCACGGAGACCCACTCGTTGCGGAAGATCTGATTGTCATCGGCACGGATGGCAACATGGGACACGTGTACGCATTCGACCGGTCGACCGGAGCTGTGCAGTGGAAGTACCGAGTCGAATGGCGCGGTGTTGCCTCGGACATAGTCCGCGCAGGAAACAGTATATATGCAGTGACATTGGATGATGCGTTGATTTGTCTTGACTTGCAGAGCGGAAAGGCTAAGTGGACCTTTCGAAGTGGCGCTCCACCCAAACTCTTTTACTGGAACTCATCGCCCGCGGTGACGGCCGACCGCGTGTACTTTGGAGGGCTGGATGGAATTGTTTATGCACTGGACGCTCGGTCTGGCAAATTGATTTGGAGGAGCGACTTGGGTGCTCGCATCACAACCTCTGTGGCCTCACAGGGACAAGGCATCTACGTTGGAACGGCGAAACGCCATCTTTACCGCTTGGATCCTGGTTCTGGCAGAGTCTTGGCTGACTTTGCGGCAGAGGCCGAACCAAGATGGCGCCTCATTCTTGCTCGCGAGTCGCTCCTTGTCTTTCTTGGCTCCCAAAGCCTCGCGAGTTTGGATCTGTCACTGGACAAAATACGCTGGTCCGCGAAAGCATCCAAAGACTGGACGTCCGCCAGGCCGTACGTTTGGCGTGGCACTGTGCTGGCCGGTAATGGCGGCGAACTCGTTGCATTTCGGGCCAGCGATGGCACTCGAGAATGGTCGCATCAGCTTTCGGAGACGATTCGCGGGATTGGCGTGTCGGATGATGTTCTCTATGTAGGGACGCTGAAGGGTCCTGTGCTTGCTGTGCGCCCTGCCGGGATGGAATTGGACAATGGCCAAAATGGAACTTCTCGACCAGAATTTTAACTTTGGGCAAACGTAGCTGCGTTCTCCGTCGAGAAATGTAGACGCGCTCAGTTTTTTGGCCTCCAGTTGTAACACCCGAAGCTTCGTGAGCAGCGATGTTCCAACAAGCTAAGTTACGTTCAATACGGCCTTTATCCCTTCAGACGTGCTGGCACGCAACGGAACAATCAACTTCAGCGATTTGCGATACGTGGGCAGGTCGAATTTGCTGAGTGTCGTAGAGGCCTGCCTCCAAAACATTGCGAATACTAAGCAGATCATCCGCATCGAAATTGCAGTCCATACCCGCTGGGAGGCGGCCAAGATGGCTCCGCGACTGAGTCCGGCACTGGCGCAACTGTATGACCAGGCCAAGCAGAAAGGAAATGCGAATCGCGCGACCCTGGCGGTGGCACGGAATCTGGTGGCGTATTTGATGCCCATCGATCGTCGCCAGGGGGGTTTTCTTGTCGTGGAGAGGGAGGACCGCGCCGTAGCGTAAAACGGCAGCGGCAAAAGCAATCCAGCTTATTCGGCATGCGGTCTGCCAGGTCTCGCCGGAACGGGACTGGGCGAGGGAGCGCAAGCTCCCGATGCCTCTCTCCAGATGTTTCGAGACTGGCAGGAGATCACTAACTCAATCTTCTGTGGAGGCCTTCGTGTCTGAGACAGCAAATGGATGTCTGGTTCTGCATCGAGCAGGAACAATCGCCGAGAGGCAAAAACCGCGAGCGGAAGAACTTGAAAAAACTTTTCGCGCGCCCCTCCAAAGCGCGTCAGGAGAGCTCCTTTCTCTTAACAAAGACCTATCACGGAAGTCCCGTTCGGGGAAATCACATCGCCATCGATGATCACCAATGGCCGCCTCGCTAAAATCTCCGTGTACCCGCCGTGTACCTCACTTCGGCAAATGCGCTGTTTTCATAGTTTTTCGCGTTTAATTAAATCAATAAGTTAAGTTAAAGTTACGAGTTATCAGCGAGGCTAGAATTCCGACTCCCCCCGCCTCCAAGATTCTAACTACTGTATAAATATCAGCGATCCACTCTTCCACTCGCGGTCAACGCGAGTGACTCCGGATGGCTCATTGAAGACTTGATTGCTTCAGGTATTTCGTGCCATGCTACGCCCATTTGGGGGTGCCTGATGCAAAATCGTTTTAACCGTGCAGTTTTTGCTGTTTTGATCGTTCTAACAATGCTTGTCGGTCCAAATGTTTTGCGGGCGGACGTGACCGGATCGATTCTAGGCGTGGTGCACGACCGTACGCAAGCTGTGGTTGCGGGCGCGCGAATTGTCGCCACCAATGTGCAAACAAATCTTACTAGGGAAACCGTGTCTGCTGCGGACGGGACTTACCGAATCCTGGCGTTGCCGGCAGGGACTTACAAACTCACCGCCACTGCCCCGGGATTCCAAACGTTCTCGACGACGGATGTCGACTTGAAAGTGAACGACCAATTGCACGTTGACGTCACGCTCGACGTTGGCAGCGTGACCGAAAAGGTGGAAATCTCCGCCAACGCGGTGCAAGTACAGACAGAAAACACGCAGCTAGGTGATGTGATCGAATCGAAAAAAATGCTTTCTCTGCCGTTGAATGGCCGCAGCTACCTGGACCTTCTGGGCCTGCAAGCGGGAGTGGTGCCGGTAACATCCGGCTCCATACAGCAGGACCGGTCGGTTTCCGGGGGATACTCGCCAAATGCGGGCAACCTGTCGGTAAATGGGCAGCGGGAGACCGCCAACGCGTTTCTGGTGAACGGCGGCGACGTGAGCGAAGGACGCAACCTGGGCGCCGGGTTGATCCCCAATCTGGATTCCGTGGAGGAATTCCGGCTGATCACCAATAGCTTTGATGCGGAGTATGGAAAATTCAGCGGCGCGGTGATGAACACGATTACTAAGTCCGGCACCAACGGCCTTCACGGATCTGCGTTCGAATTCTTGCGCAACGACAAATTCGACGCGCGAGGTTTCTTCGACCCGACTAAGGCGGAATTGCGGCGTAACCAGTTCGGCTACGCCGTGGGAGGCCCGTTCTGGAAAAACAAGCTTTTCTGGTTCACGGACTATCAGGGCACTCGCGAGGTCAGGGGAGCCAGTACGGGTGCGGTGCCGGTGCCGACGACCCTCCAGCGAGGCGGCACTTTCACCGCAGCAGACTTTGCGGATTCGAGCGGCAGTCCGTTACTCGTGAACAGCCAGGCATGCCCCGGGGGTGCTTCCTGCGGATTGAATTGGGCGGATACGCTTTCCAGTCGACTGGGCTACGTATGTCCGGGAGATCCTTCCTGTGTCTTCAACGGGGAACCTTACGGGGCCATCAAAGTGCCGGACGCCAGTCAGCCGAGTGGCTTTCGCCTAGATCCCTGCCCCAGCACTACACAGTGCGTGTTTAGCAACGCTACGATCCCGACGAGCGCGTTTTCCTTACCCGCGACCAAGATTCTGCCCTACATCCCGATTGGCGATGGAAATGGAAATTTCGCAGACGCCAACCAAAGGAACAGGATTGGGGATAACAAGTATGGACAACGAATAGACTTCATTAACAAGATGACCGGCGACTGGTCGTTTTATTATCACTTCGACGACTCCAACAATTTTAACGCTCTGGATGCCAGTGTGCCAGGTTTTTCCAGTGCTACGGTAAGCCGTGCACAGCAGTTCGTCCTCAATAACAACAAAAATTATGGTGCAACCGCTGTGAATCAATTTCGTTTGAGTTTCTTCCGGACAGCTACGCATACGGACGAGCCAAGTAGCAGCTTCGCAAAACTCTCGGATCTCGGTTTCGTTACTGGCCCAGGAACTCTCGGCATCATACCCTCGGGACCGGCGGGATTTCCACAGACCGTGCCACCGATATACTTCAACAACTTCTCCCTCGGCGTGAATACGCTGTCAACGTTTCAGCCGAACAACACCTGGCACGTCTCGGATACTTTCTCGAAAGCGCGAGGCCGACACACGATCAAGTTTGGGGGTGAGTTCCGCTACCTGCAGATCAATGAGCGCAATACGTGCGCACCGAACGGAGACTTCACGTTCGACGGCAGCATAACCGGCAACGATTTCGCCGATTACCTACTCGGCGCAGCGCAAAACTATAACCAGTGCAGCCAGCAGTTCCTGGATTCACGGTCGCGTTATGGCGGGGCTTTCGCTGAAGACACTTTCAAAGTGAGGCCGAACCTCACCCTCAATCTTGGTGTGCGTTGGGAAGTAAGCATGCCGTGGTATGACACGCAGGGCAAGATTGAGACCATCGTGCCTGGCTTGCAGTCCACACAGTTCCCGACTGCGCCGCTGGGATGGGTGGTTCCGGGCGATCCGGGAATTCCGAGCACACTCGCTCCCACCCGGTATAACAACTTCTCTCCGAGGCTGGGCATCGCTTATTCGCCCGGCTTTAAAGATGGGATGGCGGGCAAGATCTTCGGTGGCCCTGGCAAATCCAGCATCCGAGCGTCCTACGGCGTCTACTACACGTCGATCGAGGACTTGAACTTGTTCTATGAGGTCGGAGATGCTCCTTTTGGGCTGTATTGGGTTTCGCCTAACCCGGTCAACTTCGACCAGCCGTTCCAGGAAGTCGCCAACGGAATGTCAGAGGGGCAGCGATTCCCATTTGTGTTCCCGAAGCCGGGAAGCCCGGCTAATAAGACGCTAGACTATTCGATCTATTTGCCGATCTCGTTTTCACCGGGCTACGACATTCACAATCGGCCGCCTTATGCGGAGCATTACAATTTGTCCATTCAGAGGGAGCTGAGTAAATCGACGGTTCTGACCCTGGCGTACGTAGGAACACAAGGACATAAGCTGATCTCGCAATACGACGCCAATCCCGGTGACTTCGCGCTTTGCCTGCAACTTAACCAACTGGGCGCCACGCCTACATGTGGACGCGATGGCGAGAACCAGACGTACACTTTGCCTCCTGGCGTAGCCGCTCCCGCCAAGGCGTTCACCACCCCGTGTCCCCTTGGGACGCCTGCTGGCAGTACTTGCATACCTGGTACACGTGACTATTTGGGACCTGCCTTCAGCCAGAACAACAGCTTCACAGTCAACATCGCCAATTCGAGCTACAACGCAGGTCAGATAACCGTGGAACACAAGGCCGCGGATTTTACCTTCCTAGCGGCGTACACGTTCGCTAAGGCGATGGACAATTCTTCCGGCTTTGGCCAGTGGGTGAATTTCTTGGACCCCCGGCTCAGCCGCTCGCTTTCGGCGTTCGATATCACCCATAACTTCGTGGTGAGTTACATCTGGGCGGTTCCCTTCGACCGGGCAATCGGCAAACTGCCGAAGCGCTTGACGCAAGGCTGGGCCCTTAACGGCGTTACGCGCTATTCGGGTGGTTTGCCCGTGTCGCTGAGACAGGGCGGGGATTACTCGTTGGTTGGCGGTGGGAACACCGATGTACCCGACCTTGTGGGGAAGGTCGTGACCCAAAATCCGCGTAACCCGGGTCCTAATGGGCCGAATACATTCTTCCTACCGGACGCGTTTGCCAGTGGTCCAAACGGCGGATTTGGCAACGCAAACCGCCAGTTCTTCCACGGCCCTGGAATCAACGTCACAGACTTCGGGATCTCTAAGAGGACTATGATCAGAGAGGCCATGGGGTTCGAAATTCGCGCGGAATTCTTCAATATATTCAACCACGCGAATTTTAGTAACCCGCACGGCAATTACAACAACATGAACACGTTCGGCACGGTAACCAGTACCAGGTCATTCGGAGACACCGGCAGCGGTTCGCGCGAAGGGCAAATCAGTGCGAAGTTCACCTGGTAGTAAAATGTGCGCAGTCGGGGACAGGCTGGAATGCCTGTCCCCGTGGCAAGCCCGCACCTGGGGCGGTTTCGCAAGACTGAGCTGACCGGTCGGGCTGGACACTTTCTTGAATCATTCTTGTGAGCTACAGGCTAATGGTGTTTCTGCTAGTTCTGAGTCTGCCGTTTTCAACGCCAACACTTGCGCAAACGGCTCAGAGTTACCGTCAACGAGCTATCGAGCTATCGCGCAACAAATCCTGGGACCAGGCTATTGCGAGTTATCATAAAGCGCTAGACCTGGAACCCAACGACCCGGATACGCATTACAATCTGGCGCTCACGCTGAAATATAAAGGCGATGCGAAGCAGGCCGTTGAAGAGTTCGAAACCACGCTGCGTCTCAAACCGAAGTGGGCCGATGCGCACTACGCGTTAGGCGCGACCTGGTACGACCTAAACGATCAGGCCGCCGCCTTGAAGGAACTGCGCACGGCGGTCGATCTTGATTTCGCAAACGCCGGAGCACACCGCCTGCTGGCGCACATTTATTTGCAGCAGAGCAATCCATCGGCTGCCGAAGGTGAGTTACGGCGGGCCCTGCAGTCGAAGCCTTCCGCCGAACTGCATCTCGAACTGGGGTTGGCCGAAGGACAGCTCGGCAATCTGGAAGGCGCGGCGGGCGAATTTCGCCGGGCACTGCGGCTGAATCCCAAGTTGGCGCCAGCACACTCACTGCTGGGCGTGACGCTGCGCCGGAAGGGCGATCACGCTGGCGCACTCGCTGAGTTCCGCAGAGCGGTCGAAATCGATCCCAAAGATCCGGAGGCGCAACTGAACCTCGGCAAGGAGCTTAAAGCGGGCGGCGACACGACCGGCGCAATTGCGGCGTTTCGCCAGGCGATCGAGCTGAAGCCTGATTTCGAACAGGCGCACTATAACCTGGGTATCGCGTTGCATGCTCAAGGCGAAACCGGCGCCGCACAAAGGGAGCTCAATGATTTGAGCGCTTTGCAAGAGTTCCGAGCGCGCCTGGCTCAAGCGAAATATCTTATCCTCCAAGGCGTTGAAGCGCTGAAGCAGCAGAAGCTCGACGATGCCCTGGCGCTCTTTCAAAAATCTGTCGAGCAAAGTCCCGAACTCCCCACCGGCCATTACTATCTGGGAGTAACTTGGGAGCGCAAGGGGGACGCTCCGCGTGCCCTGGCGGCCTATGAGAAATCTCTTGAGCTGAAGCCGGACTATGCGCAAGCCCACTCGAGTCTCGGGCTGCTCTACTGGCGCCAGGACGATCGCGCACGCGCTCTCGAGGAGCTCCAGCGGGCGGTGATGTCCGATCCCGACCTAGCTGAAGCGCATTACAATCTCGGCCTCGCGCTCGCGCAATCCGCGCATGTGGATGAAGCGGTTCACGAATTAAATGAAGCCATCAGCCTCGAACCCAAGTACACTGACGCCCGGATACAACTGGGATTGGTCCTCAGCCAGAAGAACGATACCGCGGGCGCCGCCAACGTCTTCCGGGAAGTGGTACGCCGCGATCCGAATTTCGCGGAAGCTCACAACAACCTTGGATTGGTACTGTTGCAAGCGGGCGACCTTCGTACGGCGCGGGCGGAGTTTATCGAGGCTGTGCGCCTTAAGCCGCGCTATGCGGAAGCACATTACAACCTTGCATTGGCACTTCATCAGGAAGGAAAGGAGGCGGAGGCGGAGGCAGAATTCGACAAGGCGTACGAAATTGCGCCGGAGTTAAGAAACGCGCCTCGCCCATAACCGATGATATTCACCAAGAGCCTGTCATTGATGCTTCTAGCGCTGACTCTCGCGTTTGCCGGGGAGGTGTGTGAGGTTGCAAACCCAACGGCCAGTTTTTCCATTCCGCATGTCGCGAAGGCGCCAGACCTGAATACTAATCCGAACTCGGAAACATGGTCGCACGCGGCGTACACTTGGATCGAGAAAGATTGCACGCAACAGATCGACTATCCCAAACTCAAGACCGAAGTGCGCGGGTTTTGGACCGACTCTGATCTGTATCTGCTTTTTATTTCTCCCTACAACCATCTGAACCTCTGGCTGCCGGCGGATAACAGCAAAGATCGCCTCAAACTATGGGACCGCGACGTGGTCGAGTTCTTTCTGGGCGACGATTGGACCGACATCAAGCACTATCGCGAATTTGAGATCGCGCCAACGGGCGACTGGGTCGATTTGGCCATCGATCTCAACAAAGACTCCTATGACGCGAATTGGGATTCCGGCTGGCAGCGACAGGGGCGCATCGACGAAAATAACCACGTGTGGTACGCAGCGGCCCGTGTGCCACTGAAATCGGTTAGTGAAAAACCGGTGAAGCCCGCGACGAAATGGCGGGCCAACCTTTACCGCATCGACGGACTCGGCGCGGATCCCGTGCGCCACTTCCTGTGCTGGCAGCCGACTTGTGTAGTCAACCGGGACCCCAACCACGTTCCCGAACACTTTGGAACCTTAATTTTCGTTCAGTAGACGCTTGAATATCGGGAGGAAATCCATGCCTTTCACTCAGGAATCCAATCGCCGCGGATTTATGAAAATGCTGGCCGCTTCGCCGCTGTTAGCCCAAGTTGCGGCTCACCAGCTGTACGAAAAATCCGCTGCTGCGATTGGGTACGACACAAAAGAAAATGTGTACAGTCGCTTGGGGGTGAAGACGGTCATCAATTGCCGCGGAACATGGACCTATTTGAGCGGATCGCTGCAATTTCC
Source organism: Acidobacteria bacterium 13_2_20CM_2_57_6 (assembly GCA_001917435.1). Lineage (GTDB taxonomy): Bacteria > Acidobacteriota > Terriglobia > Acidiferrales > UBA7541 > Acidiferrum. The sequence continues at coordinate 56,385 of MNEA01000151.1, read as the reverse complement.
AGAAGTGCAAGACGCTCAGGCCGAAGCGAGCCGTCATTTTGTGAACATGGTCGAATTGCACCACGCCGTGGGACGCCGCTTGGCGGAATTGACCGGCGCCGAATCTGGATTAATCACGTCCGGTGCTGCGGGTGCCATGGCCGCGGCAACCGCGGCATGCATGGCAGGCAGCGATCCGCAAAAGATATGGCAACTCCCGGACACCACGGGACTGAAGCACGAAGTCGTGATGGTCGGAGGCCGCAGCGCGTTCGACAACGCCATCCGGCTAACGGGAGCCAAACTGATCCTCGTCGAGAAGCCGGAAGAAATTGCCGGCGCGATCACTAGCAACACGGCGATGATTTACACCACGGATCTGGGCGACAAGCTCGCGCGCGAGGCGGCCATCGCAAAAGAGCACAACGTACCACTCCTTCTGGACGATGCCGCAGGCATTCCACCCATTGACAACATCAAGCTCTACGCAAGAATGAAACTCGATCTCTACACTTTTTCCGGAGGCAAGGGCCTACGGGGGCCGCAATGCAGCGGCGTGCTGCTGGGTCGCAAGGATCTGATCGAGGCCGCCCTGCGCAATTCCTGCCCTTATGAGGGTGCGGTCTGCCGTCCCATGAAAGTCGGCAAAGAAGAAGTCATCGGCTGCCTGACGGCCATCGAAACCTGGCTCAAGATGGATTCCAAAAAGCTCTACGACGAATGGCACGCGCGGGTGGATCGCATCGCCAAGTTGGTCGAGACCGTCCCAGGTGTGCAGACTCAGATCTACATTCCCGACGACGGGAATCGCTATCCAACCTTGCGCGTTTCGTGGGACCAACAGGCCTGGGGCTTTACTGTGAGTGAATGCGTGCGCAAACTGCACGACGGCGATCCGGTTATCGAAGTGCTTAGCATTGATAATCCCAGCATGGTTTCCGCAGTGCAGGAAGGCGCCGATAAGCCGAAGGCGAATCCGAAGGAACTCAAAGAGCAGAATCACCTCGAGGTGGTTTCCATGACCATCCAGCCGGAGGAAGAAATGATTGTGGGACAGCGACTGCGGGCGATTCTAGCTTCGGCACGCAAGGGAAATGTGGCATGAAGCTTTTATTTCTGTCCGCCGCCTCGGTGCTGTCGTTCGCGTCGAGCGGGCAAGCGCAGATTCGAGCCGTCGAGCCGCACAATACACTCGCGGCAGCGCTCGGCTCCCCCGGAGTCGACGCGGGCGACTACGTCTACATCTCTGGCCAGGGGCCTTTCCGCGCTGACCGCAGCGTCCCAGAAAACTTTGACGATCAAGTCCGGCAGTCCCTCGACAATATAAAAGGCGTCGTCTTAGCCGCGGGACTCACCATGGATCATGTCGTTTACGTGCAGGTCTATCTCAAAGACACGAATCAATACGCTGAGTTGAACAAAGCCTTTGCCGCTTATTTTCCAAAGGAGCCTCCTGCCCGCGCGGTGCTCGGCATTGCCCGGTTACCCCAGGACGATGCCGTGCAAATCAATGCCGTCGCCGTGCGCGATCTCAAAGGAAAGCAGCCGGTCTCTCCGCCCACATTTAAACCAACCAATGCTTTTTCCCCAGGAATGCTCACTCACGACCGGTTATTCGTTTCCACGATGCCGGGCGCTGACCCATCCAACGGAAGAGTTCCTCAGGATCCCGCCGCTCAAGTGGATCTTGCGCTTGACGGCATGAAAGCTGTGTTGGAGGCAGCGGGACTCAAATTGAGCAACATGGTCTTCGTGAATCCTTATCTCACCCGCGAAATCCCGATGCGCACCATGAATCAGCTTTACGCCAAGCGCTTCGAATTCGGGAATACGCCGGGGCGGGCCACGATAGAAGTGTCGGCTCTGCCTGAAGGCGTGCATATTGCATACACGGGAGTTGCCGTGCGCGATCTAAGCCAGCGGCGGGCAATACGCCCGAAGAATATGCCCCCAAGTCCAACCGCGAGTCCGTGTGTTTTCGCTGGCGACACACTGTACTGTTCCGCGAAGAGTGGATTCATTCCCGGCCCCAATGGCGGCGTGTACGCCCCGGCCACTGCGGATCAGGTTCGCCAGACGATGCGAAACCTCCTCGACAATTTGGAGGAGGCGGACATGAAGTTCGATCAAGTTGTCTCGACGACGGTTTACCTGGACGATTTATCGGAATCGGCGGTATTTGAAAAAGTGTACGGGAAATACTTCAAGGGGGCCCTGCCGGCACAGACGACGGTTCAACAGATTCAGCCCGCCGAACGAAAACCCGATGAAGAAGGCCATTACCCAGACCTGGAGCAGGTTTCCCTCATTGCTGTGCGCAACCGGCCTATTCGCTGATCCCTTGCATTTTGAATCTCGGACGGCGCGAAAAGAAAAACGCCAATTCCCCGGCGAGTGGTCAGTTCTCCTCTTCCTCGATATCCGATTTCGTTCTGGCTGCTGGCTCTTTCTTTGCCGCGCGAGCGGCGCGGACGAGATAGCTCACCAGGTCATCCAGTTCTGTGGCGCTCAGCACGGAGCCATAGTCTGATGGCATAATGGATTTTGGCAGATATTCGAAATGCTCGAGGTCCTTCTTCGAGAACAGATAAAAAGTTCCTCCCAGCGACAGCAACTGCAGTGAAAAATTATCTTCGTTGCGCGCGACACCCGTGAATTGGCGACCTTCGCGCGTGGTCACGAGCATAGTTCTTTCCCGCGGTTCCAGATCCTTGTTGGGATCGGTGATCGCAGTTCGAATTTCCTTCGCGGAACTGTTCGAACCGTAGGAAGACAGATCGGCTCCGACAAATCCGCCTAAGCCGCTGATCATATGACAGTCCGCGCAACGCGCCTTTCCAAAGAAAAGCAATTTGCCGCGTTGCGCGTCTCCCAGAGTAGGAAAAGCTTCGCCCCCACCCTGTAGAACTCGCAAGTAGGCCATCAGCGCGTTGATCTTCGGTGCGCCCAGCACAGCGAACGCCGGCATCCCCGCCACCGGTTTTCCTGTCTGCAGGACGTGCAGCGTTTCCTCGTCGGACAACTGTTGGACTTCGGCACGTGTGGCAATATTGGGCCCGCGTTCGCTACCGCGCCTATCCAAGCCATGGCATGTGGCACAAACGGATTCAAACGTTTTCCGGCCATCCTCAGCAGCAGAATGTCCCGTCTGTTTTTTTCTGGCCGGAGATTTCGTATTCTGCGCGCTGGCCGGTAATACTAACGCGCAAGCAGCAAAGAATACTGAGGCAGTTCCCACGCAAAGAAAATGGCGAGAGGAAAGCAGAATGAAACCTGCCTTGCTCCAAGTCGTGATGCGCGAACGAACATCTGTCATTTGGTTCGTGGCGGCAGAAAGCGATTTTGCCGCGCTCCCTATCAAGTTTGAATAGTTAAAAGTATCATTTGCCTTGCAAAAACCCCTGCTCCCAATGAAACGGCACGATATTTCGTTGAGGCGGTGCATCACACTGACTTTGAGGAGGATTTCATGAACAGATTCGCCGGCTTTTTCCGTCGCGCCGTTGCCCGCGGAGGAGTTCTAGGATGTTGAGCAGACTCAGTCGCCGAACCTCGCTGCCGCGCGAGCTTTTGCTTTTGCGGCCTCTTCTTCGCGATTTCTCGGAAGCGCGGTCGTTTCGAGCGATTGGAGAAAGCGGCCCGAAGCTGCGGCTATTTCATCGACGGCGGCTAGGAACGCGGCCTCGTTTGCCTTCGACGGCTTGTGGAAGCCGCTGATTTTTCTGACGAACTGCAGCGACGCGGCGTGAACCTCTTCGGGCGTGACGGGCGGATCAAAGTTGAAAAGCGTTTTGATGTTCCTGCACATTCGCGTGACCTCGGCGAGATTTAGCTAAATCCTTTGCACTTCTTTTTTGACGAGGGAGACTCGGCTTTGTTTCGTTCGTTGTGACTGGAATTCGATCTTATGATGTTCCAGCCGACTTTGTGGCCTTGGAGGAAGCGCATCGCTGGCGCGCATAACTCGCCCAGGGACCCGTGGGGTCCAACCTCACATACGCCTGCCAGTGTTGCTTCGCTTCGGTATACGCCTTTAGTTTTTCGCACACGAACGCCAGGTTGTAATGCGCGTCCGGATAGATGGGATTCAGCCGGACGGCTTGCCGCAGGTGCTGGCGCGCAGCATCTACATGTCCGGTTTCATCCAGCACGCTGCCCAGATTGAAATGCGCCAATGCGTTTTCCGGGTCGAGCACCAGCGCCTGGCGGAAATATTCCGAAGCTTTCTCCAGGTTTCCGTCTTCGTAGTAAAGCGTGCCGCAATTGATCAGCGCGTCTGGCCGTGCCGGATCAACGCAAAACGCCCGCTCATAAGCATCGATGGCTTGCGCCCTGTTTTTCCCTTCGGCTTCGTATTCGAGCGCAACAGCAAGCCATTCGTCGGCGCTGCGTCCCGTCATGACACGCACGGTTTCGTTCAATTCGCGGGTCTCGAAGTTCAGCACGAACTGCCCGGACAGTGGCTCCAGCCTGGTGCCGCCGCGTTCGACGATCACCGTTCCTCCGTCCGAGAGGACTCGCAACTCCGAAAGCGGAGCCTCCGCGTGGGCAAGCTTTTCGCGCAGCGCGGCGAGTGCGCGCCGCAGCCGGTTTGCCGGCACGCCGTTTTCAACGAGCTGCTTCACTGTGCGCAAACCGATTAAGTCGCGGAAGTCGTAGGAGCGAATTCCCTGCTCTTTTTGCGGAGAAACGAGGCGCAACCGTTCCCAATAATCCAGCTGCTTTTCCGTGAGGCCCAAAATGCGCTGGACTTCGTCGGGGCTGAATCTGTCCGTCGGGCCCATCAAATGGTATGGCCGGAAAATTTAACCGGCGACCTTCTTTCCCTTCTTTTGCACTGTTGCAATGGCTTCCACCGCTCGCGCGGGCGGCTTTTTTCCCACCGGCACCGGTCCCGCCGCCGCAGCAGGCGGAGCCTGTTTTTCCGCGAGGCTCTTCTTGAGGGCTTCCATCAGATCGATCACGGGAGCCATGTGCGGCTGGGCCACTTCGGTTACTTCCTGGCCCTTGAGTTTTGCAGCGATCATCGCGCGCACATTTTCCTGATACTCGTCGCGGTATTTTTGCGGCTCGAAAGGAGCGGCAAGACTCTCAATGAGTTGTCGCGCGAGCTTTCTCTCTTGCTCTTTCACTTCAATCTTATCGGTCGGAACGGATTCGGCAGCGCGTATCTCATTGGAATAGAACATCGTGTGCAGTGTCATGCCCTTGGTCCCCGGCCGGACAATCACGATGTGTTCACGCTGATGCATGGTGAGCTTTGCGATGGCCCCGTAGCCTGACTCTTGCATGGCTGTCATGAGCAGTTGATAAGCCTTGACGCCGGCGTCCTCGGGGGCGACGTAATAAGAGGCATCGAAATACAGCGGATCCATTTCATCCAGCTTCACGAACTCCAGGATTTCCATAACGCGCGCCGAGGGAGGCTCGATTTTGTCGAGCTCTTCTTCGCTGAAGAGCACGTACTGATCCTTTTCGTATTCGTAGCCCTTTACAATTTCGGACCGTTCCACGTTGCGGTTGCAAACGGGACAAAACAAGGGCTGCTTGAGGCGCGAATGGCACTCTTTGTGGAGCTGGTTGAAGCTGATTCGTTCACCGCGGGCCGCCGTAGTCATGCGGACGGGCATCGAAATTAAGCCAAACGTGAGGTGGCCTTTCCAAACGGTCGTGGCCATGTCGACACTCCTTTGGTACACAGGCTAGGGATAGCGCATGAGGTTTTAGATTAGCCGCGCGCCAATCAAGAAGCAAGGGCGCCATCGAAAAAGCGGCGAAAGAGGAATGGTATAGCCGTGAAGGAACGATGACCTCCTGTTAGGCGTTGCGAGGGATAGGGGGCAGTATGCCAAGGCGAGAACGGTTCTGCAGACTGCCACTACAACTGCCTGCCCAAAGCAAGAGCACAGGGCTAAAGCCTGTGCCACCAAACAAAAGCGCGATCAAGGGGCCACGCGATCAAGGGGCCACTTGGCATTGACTCGTCCGTTGTAGTAGGCTCGCGGCGCATTCGTCGCTCATTGCCTTGCGGACAGGGGGACGCGCTCATGAAGACGCGCTTGCGAGCCAATTTGTTCTTGCTACTTCCCGTCACGTGCTTTTTGCTCCTTAATTTCATCTGCTTCTTGCTCGTTCCCCCGGCGTGCCTCGCTGTCGACGATTTGTTCGACATTAAGCCGGTGGCGGACGGTATCTATGCGGCCATTGCGAAGCCCGCCTACAAAGTGAATTGCAACGCGGTGATCATCCTGCTGGACGACGGGGTGCTCGTGGTCGACACGCACTCCAAGCCTTCCGCGGCGCGCGCGCTAATCGAGCAAATCAAGAAGCTCACGCCCAAGCCAGTGAAGTACGTCGTCAACACGCATTTCCACTGGGACCACTACCAGGGCAATGAAGCCTATCCCAGTTCGTGGCCCGCCGGCGTCGAGATCATCTCCTCGGAAGCCACGCGCGCCAACATTCAGCGGCTTGGGATTCCCCGTATCAAAAACGAAATCGTGAGCATGCCGCAGGAAATCGCCAGATTGAAAAGCGATCTGGAAAAGGCTTCCAACGCTGAACAGAAGACCGCCATTCAAGAAAACCTTCGCCAGGCGGAAGCGTATTTCGCCGAACTAAAGCTCATCGAGGTGACTCTGCCGACGATGACGTTCGATCACAGCCTGATTCTGCACCGCAAATCGCGCACGGTGGAGATTCTTTGGCTCGGGCTAGCCCACACCAACGGTGACATCTTCGTATTTCTTCCCAAGGAAAGAGTGCTGTGCACCGGCGACTCGCTGCATGGCTGGACGCCCTTCATGGGCGACAGCTATCCCTATGACTGGATCAAGACGCTCGACGCCGCCGAGAAGCTGGATTTCGACGCCGTCATCGGCGGGCATGGCGACGTGATGCACGGCAAAGAAAAGTTCGAGCTGTGGAAACAGTATTTTCAGGACTTGATGGAGCGGACGGCCGCAGTCTACGCGGAAGGAGCTTCGCTCGACGAGGCGAAGAAGAGCGTGTCCGATTTTCTGGTGAAAAAATACGCAGCCAAATTTGATCCGGGCTTCCCCAACAGCGTCATCGGCAACGTCGCTAAGGCGTATCAGGTCATCGCGTTCCCGAGATAATTGGTGCCGAGGACCACAGGCTGAAGCCTGTGCCACCGGGGCGTAGGATAGAATGCGCGAATGGGGAAGCTGGAAGAATACAAGCGAAAACGACGGTTCGACCGGACGCCGGAGCCGTCCGGCGCGCCCGAACCTGTCGCCGGCAAGGTCCAGGACAAGCCCTCCCCGTCCGCCAAACGCACGCGCCTGCCAAAGCCAAAACTGCCGCAGTTGGAAGTGCGCCCTGGGGCCGAGCATGGCGACACGTTTGTGGTTCAGAAGCACCGGGCCACGCGGCTGCACTACGATTTCCGGCTGGCCATCGATGGGACGCTGAAGTCGTGGGCCGTGCCCAAGGGGCCTTCCCAGAGCCACGCCGACAAGCGGCTGGCGGTGATGACCGAGGATCATCCCCTGGACTACGGCAACTTCGAAGGCAAAATTCCTGAAGGCAATTACGGCGCGGGAACGGTGATGGTCTGGGACCGCGGGACTTTTCACTTGGAGGGCAATCTCGACGCACTGAAGCAACTGGAAAAGGGAGAAATCAAGTTCAGCTTAAACGGGGAGAAATTGTGGGGTAGCTTTGTTTTGGTGAAACTGAAACAGAGCGAAAAAGGCAACGAATGGTTGATGATCAAACACAAGGACGCCGCCGAAGATTCCTCCTGGAACATCGACGAGCACGACCGTTCCGCGCTCACGGGACGCACGATAGAAGAGATTAAGGAGGAGCTGCCGCCCAAACGCCAGCCAATCCCAATTCAAGCGGCTGAGGTGCAAAGCGCACGGAAGGGACCAATGCCCTCTCGCGTGGAACCCATGCTGGCGACGCTCGCCGACCGACCTTTTTCCGATCCGCACTGGCTCTTTGAGATCAAATGGGACGGCGTGCGCGCGCTGGCACGAATCGAAAATGGCGCTTTGACCCTGCGCTCTCGCAACGGAGTTGACATCGCGCAGCGCTATCCGGAACTAGCCTCTCTTCCGGAGACTTTGGCCGCCCGCGAGGCCATTCTTGACGGAGAGATCGTGGCTCTGGACGCCCAAGGCCACAGCAACTTCGAGCGTTTGCAGGAACGCATGCACGTGCGGGCCCCCAGTGAGAACCTGGTCGCGCAGATTCCCGTCGTTTACTTTGCCTTCGATCTTCTTTACTGCGACGGATACGACCTTCGCGAAGCTCCGCTCCTCGAGCGCAAGCAGCTCCTCGAACGCTTGCTTTTCACGACCGAACGATTTCGATATGCGGACCATCAGTTGGAGCAGGGAAAAGAGTTGTTCGCGCTGGCAGAACAAAATGGCCTGGAAGGGATTGTCGCAAAGCGAGCCGACAGCCCGTACGTTTCCGATCGCAGCCCGCATTGGGTGAAGCTGAAGATTACCATGACGGTGGACGCCGTGGTCGGTGGCTGGACAGAGGCTCGCACGTCCGCTCTTCCCTTTGGTTCCATGCTGCTGGGCTTGTATCACGGCAAAACACTTCGATTCATAGGGCACGTCGGCAGTGGATTTGACGCGAAAAAGCTGAAGGAATTGAGCAGTAGGTTGAAAGAACTTTCAGCGTCCACTTGTCCTTTCGATGCCGTGCCCGAAACCAACGAAAAGCCATGGTGGGTTTCTCCGACTCTGGTTGCGCGGGTCAAGTTCAGCGGGTGGACGGAGGAGCATTCCCTGCGCCATCCCGTCTTCCTCGCGCTCCGCGAGGATGCGCGTTCTACGGATTGCGCAAACGGCTGCGCCTCAGCAACCTGAACAAAGTGTATTTTCCGGAGTCCGGCTACACGAAACGGAATCTGCTGGCCTACTACTACCGCATGGCGGATTTCATCTTGCCTTTTCTACGCGATCGAGCTTTGGTTTTGCGACGCTACCCCGACGGAATCAAAGGGCAAGCTTTTTTTCAGAAGGACGTGCGCGAAGGTTTGCCGGAATGGTTCAAGACGGTTCCGGTGGATTCCGAACATCGCGGTGAGGTTATTCAATACGCCACGGCCAATGACCGCGCTTCCCTGCTGTTCTTGACGGGCCTCGGTTGTATCGATCACAACCCATGGTCCAATCGTTATGACGATCTCGATCATCCCGACTACTTCTTTTTTGATTTGGATCCCTCGGATGGCACGGAATTCTCGGCGGTCGTGACCATCGCTCGAGCTCTTTACGAAAAGTTGGAAGAATTGCGTTTGGCGAGCTTCCTGAAAACTTCAGGCGCAACGGGAATTCACATCTACCTGCCGGTCGAGCCGATTTACACCTACGAGCAGTTGCGTACCTTCGGTGAGATTATCGCGCGAACGGTGACCGCCGAGCACGCTAATCTCGTGACCAGCGAACGCATCGTTGCGAAACGGCCCGCGGGCCGCGTGCTGATCGACGTTCAGCAAAATGCCCACGGCCGGCCACTGGCTGCGGCGTATTCCGTGCGCGCTTTCCCTCAAGCGCCGGTTTCCGCTCCCCTTTTGCCCCGCGAATTGCGGCCTAGTTTGCGCCCCGAAACGTTGAACATAGAAACAGTGTTTGCGCGCCTAAAGGACAAGGGTGACCTCTGGGGCGATTTCTGGAAGCGGCGTCAACGACTGGAACAAGCTATCGAACTTCTTAGCAACCGCATGCCGTCCCGAACCAAGAAGGCACCTTGAATGCAATGAGCGCGTCCCGCCTTTTACGGGCCTGGTGTCTGTGATTAAATGCCAGGGCACGGAGGTGCGCCATTCCTCGCGCGGGCCAGCTTCTTGTGGGGACTTCTGGATACTCGTATAAACAGTGGAAGGGGAGTTTCTACCCGGAGAAGCTTCCGGACCGCGAAATGCTCTCCTTTTACGCTAAGCAATTCTCGACGGTGGAGATCAATCACAGTTTCTATCGCATGCCGACGGAGAACGTGCTCCTGCAATGGGCGAAAACCGTTCCCGAAGGCTTCCGCTTTGCGTTGAAGGCCAACCAACAGATCACGCACATCCAAAGGCTCCGTAATTGCGAGAGCACTCTGAAGCGTTTCCTGGAAGTCGCCAGCGTCCTAAACGAGGGCGATCATCTCGGGCCAATCCTCGTTCAACTGCCGCCCAATTTCAAATTCGACCGGCCGCTGCTCGAGGACTTTCTTGCTCTTCGCCCTGACGCTTTTGCTTTCGCCTTTGAGGTCCGGCATCCGTCCTGGTACACCGACGAAACCTACGCCGTTCTCCGCCAGCACAAAACAGCTCTTTGCCTGTCCGAAACTGACAAACAAACGCCTCCAGAAGTGCTCACTGCCGGCTTCACCTACGCCCGTCTGCGCCTCGAAGATTACACACCGAAGCAAATCACGGCCTGGAGGAAACGCTTCGACGCCTGGCTCAGCCAGGGAGTGGACGTGTACACGTATTTCAAGCATGAAGACGCCGGCAAGGCGCCAGCGTATGCTCGCCAGCTTCTCGGAAAAACAATCTGACCTCTCTCCCCCTCAGCAAGCGGCGCAGTAGTTAGTCGCGTTCGTGGAAGAGCATGGCTGCTCCGGAACCGCTGGCGCCAAACTCGCCCTCGGCGGCGTCCCAAGCTTTGCGATCGAGGGGCTGGACGGGCTCCAGCTTTTTCTGTGAAAGCGTCTTGTTCACGGCGGGCAGTTCCTTGGTAACGAAGGTGTCGAACTCGCCGGCCACGTCATCCAGCTCTTTCTTCAGTGAGTCGATGCGCGCGATTTGATAGTCCCCCGGCCGTCCTTCGTAATTCAAAACGGCGCCATAGAGTTGCGTCGTTTTTTCGCGGATGCGCTCCTCGCCGGTGATGGCGCCTCCCTCCGTGGTGGCCACGATTTTCTTGCGCATGGCTTCCACTTTGCCGGCGAGTTCCTGCAGCCGTTTGCCGAAAGTGGCGTCGCCCTTCAGTTTTGCGCCACGCTCCACGAGCGCGTTATGCACGCCGTTGATGCGGTCGACATCGAAGCTCATCTCTCCGAGCAGCCGGTGGAGGCGCATCGCCGCGTCGAATTCCAGTTTGCGGTCTTCCAGAGTGAACTTCGCGCGGGGATCGAGCTCCAGCACAAGGGGCGTGCTATAAGTCTCTTTGCCGCGCGTCATCTTCACCGTGTACGTGCCCGGCAAAACTCTGGGACCCTGCGCTGCTTCAAACGCAGCCGTGGCCGCGGGCGGAACGTGCGGCGCCTTCAGCCGCATGGGCCATTCCACGCGGCTAATGCCGCGGCGGCTGTTCGGAGGAAGCGTGTCCACAAGCTTGCCTTGCGAGTCGAAAATTTCCAGCTTCATCTTTCCAAAAATGTGGCGCTTGCTCTGGTAGTAGGTAATCAGTGCCGCGTCCGGAGGATTGGGCCCCGTGTACACCGCGCTTCCTTCCACCCAGCCGCCATTCGCGGGCAACCGCTGCTGCGCGGGCTTGGCCTGGAGGAAGACCGCCTCTTGCGCCATGACTTCGGGAGTCAGCTTCCGCAGCGGCGTGATGTCATCCACAATCCAGATGCCGCGCCCATGCGTGGCGATCACCAGATCCGATTCGCGCGGGTGCACCACGATGTCCCGCACGGCCACCATCGGGAACTCATGGCCTTTGTATTGCGCCCAGTGCTTGCCGCCATCCAGCGAAATCCAGAGGCCAAACTCAGTGCCGAGGAAAAGCAAATTGGGCTTCACCGTGTCTTCCTTGATGACGTGCGCGTAACCGCGCACTCCGCTGTCCGCCGTGACGATGGACGTCCAAGTCTTCCCGTAGTCGGTGGTTTTGAAGACGTGCGGCTCCATGTCTCCAAACGTGTGGCGATCGAACGTTGCGTAGGCCGTGCCCGCGTCATACAAGCTGGCTTCCACCCACGAAACCCACGAGGCCTTTGGCAGATTCGGAACATTGCCGACGACGTTCGTCCAGGACTTCGCGCCGTCGCGCGTCAGCTGAAGATTTCCATCGTCGGTTCCAACCCAGATCGTTTGACCATCGCGCGGCGATTCGCTGATCGAATAGATCGTCGTGTGCATCTCGGCATAAGAATTGTCCACGGTCACACCGCCGGACTCTTCCTGCTTCTGTTTCTCTGGATCATTGGTGGTGAGATCGGGAGAGATGCGCTCCCACGATTGCCCGTGGTCGCGCGAGCGGAACAGGAATTGCGCACCAATATAAATCGTTCCCTTCTCATTCGGACTCATATGGATTGGCGTGTTCCAGTTGAATCGCAGCTTGCCCTCTCCGTAGTTCTGTTCCGGCTTGATCAGACGGCCTTCGAGCGTGACCCGATTGACTCGCCCAATAAAGCCGCCTTGCGATTCAGCGTAAACATAGTTTGCATCGGCCGGATCGGGAAACACCCAGAATCCGTCTCCTCCAAAAATATTTTCCCAGCGGCCATTGGTGATTCCGCCAGGGTATTGCGAATCGCCTACCCACACGCTGTTGTCCTGCAGCCCGCCAAAAACGTGATAGGGGTCGGCGTTGTCCACGCTCACGTGATAGAACTGCGAAATCGGCAGATTATTGCCCTTCCACCAGGTATTGCCGCCATCGTAGGAATACCAAACGCCGCCGTCATCACCGACGATGAGGTGATCGGTATTGTCGGGATTCACCCAAACATCGTGGAAATCCCCGTGCGCTCCGTTTCCGATTCCGCTGAAACTTCTGCCGCCGTCCTCGCTCATGATCAAGGTAAGGTCCGGCTTGTAAACTTTGTTCTCGTTTTTCGGATCTACGATCAGGTTCGCGAAATAAAATGGCCGCCATACCATCCAATTGCTGCGGTCGCGCTCTTCCCACGTTTTGCCCCCATCATCGGAGCGGAAAAGCGCGCTGCGCGTCGACTCGATCATGGCGTAAACAACGTTTGGTTTTGACGGAGCGATCGTAACGGCAATGCGCCCCCACGGTTTCGCCGGCAACCCTTTGGCGCTCTTGTCGTCCAGCTCTTTCCACGTGGCGCCGCCATCCATGGTCTGGAAAAATCCGCTGCCGCTCGGTGCGGTGGCATTCTCGCCGCCCGATCGGAAAGTCCAGCCTTTCCGCCGGAAGTCCCACATGCCTGCGAAAAGCGTCTTCGGCTCTTGGGGATTCATGGAAATCATCGAACATCCGGTCGAGAGGTTCGCGCCCTTCAGAATCTTGTTCCAGCTCTTCCCGCCGTCAGGCGTTTTGTAAACGCCGCGATCCTCGCTGTCGCTCCACAATCTTCCCGGCACGCATGCGTAAACCGTGTCGCTGTTTTTCGGATCGATGATGATTTTCGCGATGCGCTCGGAGTTCTGGAGCCCCATGTTGGTCCAACTGTCGCCGCCGTCCGTCGACTTGTAGATGCCTGTGCCGATCGACACGCTGTTTCGCGTCCATGCCTCGCCGGTGCCGGCCCAGATCGTTTTCGGCGCTTGCGGATCAATCGCCACCGCGCCAATCGACTGCGCGGACTCCTTGTCGAAAACCGGCTTGAACGTTGTGCCGCCGTTCGAGGATTTCCAGACGCCGCCGCTGGCTGCCCCAAGGTACACAGTCAGGCGGCCGTCTTCTTTCACCGCGGCAATCGCCGCCACGCGCCCGCTCATGGCGGCGGAGCCGATGTTCCGCGCCCCGAGGCCGGAGATGGTGTCCGAGTCGAATTTGACGTCTTGCGCCAGCACGGGCCCGGCGAAAATCATCGTCACGAGAAACACAATCGTCACAACAGCAAAGCAACGGATTGACTTGCGCATATCGGCGGATTCCTCGGCGATAAAGTAGAAGCTAGGTTTATGGGGTCTTGGTCGATCCATGGATATTCGCGTGATGGAAAATCACTTTCCGGCTGGCGCCTTTGTCTCCGGCTTGGACACCGGCATCGCGAAGTGTGCGTCTTCCAGCGGAATATTTTGTTCAATTTTTTCGACGGAGAACTGTGCCCGCGAAGCGCTGCCTTTTTGCGCTTGCTCGACGGCAAAGGGATAATAGATGCCGTTCACCTGCTCGTAGTCGCCGTAATACAGCTCGGATTCCTGCAGCGCGCCGCGAATGGTGGTCTGAACTTCCACTTTCAGCTCGAGATACGAGTCCGCGTCGAGATAGTAGTAGCGCACGTCCCCGTTTTTCATGCTCAGTTTGATCTTGAAACAATCCGTTCCTTCCATCGAATCGTGCCCCACAAGCTCGGCCTTATGTCCCTTCTCCTTGTAATCCACGAGCGGCCCATCGATATCTGCGTCCACGACCAGGCTTTTAGCGTCGTCCTGCGAGAGCAACTCCGGATCTTTGCGGCCGCCGAACGGGGAAATCTGCCATCCGGTCTTGCCATCGTAGGCTTGCACCTGGGCCAGACCTTGGATGATCAGTTCTTCTCGAACCTTGTCGGCGCGCTTGTTTTCTTGACGAAATTCGGCGCGAAACGGGCCCTGGCTGAACTTTGCCGTCGTGCGGATGGTGCGCACGGATTTCAGCTTGTCGGCTCCGCCTTTCGCCTGAATATTTTTCGCGATGACCTCATCAACGGTTTGTGCACGGGCGGCCGACGAAAAAAATCCGATGGCGGCCGACACAAGAAGAAAAAAACGGAAGACGCTTGCGAACCCCCTAAACGGAGTCCGCCGCAACTCTGCTTTCATGAACTCTCCCCCACCCCAACGGTTTGCGACACTACTCTAAACGGAAGGAACCAAAACGGCCAATCTTAATTACTGGGACGAAATCAGCAGCACTTAGTTAGCAGACTTTCGCCCGGCTGCCAAGCAATTTCGCAACACGGGGAACTACAATTCCAGATGGATCCGCAAGGTCGGCACCACTACCGGTCCGCGGTCCCGGTTGTACCCAGGATTCTTGATGTGCTGCACGCCAAACGAAGGATAAATCCCGCGCCATACGTGAACGGTATAGTAGCTCTCAACAATGTTCTCGCGCCCGTAGTTCAGACGGCCATCGCCCAGAAGAAATCCCGCGCCACCGAGTGCGAGATATTCCTGGTGGTCCCGCGAGATGCCGTTCGTAACGAAAACCAGTCCGGCACGGTCGAATTTCCTGTTCCACCGTCTACCGCTGCCGGCAACGCCTATTTCTGCCGTCTCATCCACTTCGGTGTAGACGAACGATTCATGCCGTCCTTCGTTCCATCCCCACCTGCCGAACACTCCCATCCAGTCTTTGAGTGGCTGTTCGAAATTGAGGCCAAACCCGTATTTGATAGTGGTTTGTAAAGGATGGGCGGTGATGTCCGGTTGGGGTGTGATCCCGGCGAGGACATTGTCGATCGCCACGCGGTAACTCCCCATGTTGGCGTGATTGACGTAACTAACAAAACGCACCATGCCTTCCTGGTGTCCGAAGACGGTGCCATGTAACTCGAATTCAAGATTTTCAGCGTGGGCCCGGCTCATGTTCGCGTCCAAATGAATTCCGTTGGCGACTTTCGGCATCAACGCTTCCGCAAATCGCACCGCCCAGCGCCGCTCGTGGTATTCAAGCATCGCGGCGAACGTGAACCCTCGCGTGTCTGCCGCATAGTCATACGCGCCGTTGTTATCTACGGTCCAGTTCATGAACTGGAAGCTGGTGTCTGTGCCGTATGTATTGTTGTCGAAAAGGTCCGCCAGGCTGAACTTTCCGAACCGGATTTCGAGCCGGCGTTCGGGAAGCGAGGGAAAAAGCGAGAGTGGCGACCGGGCGTTGCTAATTTTGCTGCCGCCAAGAGGAATGACCTGGTGCCACATGAGTCGAGCGATGTACGGCGCTTTGCTGAGGTTAGGATTTCGCACGATGTCCAGATTGGTGACGCCCGCCAGTCCAACTGCCTCGCCGATTCCGTGGCCGCCGGTCTCCTGGACGTGGCAGAGGAATTCCGTTGTGTCCGTCAATCGAACCCCGGTAAAAAGCGTAAGGACGCGCGAGGTGGCATCTTGGGCCTGTGGAGGCAAGCTTCGTGGCCCTTGGTAGGGCGAATGAAACGCCGGATGCCACTGCGATATAAAATTCGCCTGGCCGGAGATCCACCAACGGTCCGTCTCCGGATGTGGAAATAGGGTTGGCGGATCAGCTTCGGCGCTCTGCTCAGGCGCCCGGTGCACTTGTTGTCCCGGGGTTACAGCCGTATCTTGAGCGCACAGCCGCGGCACACCGCACAAAAACAAAGTCGCAAGGATTACCCCGATTTCGAGACGAGACGGCAGCTTGTGCTCTTGCATTCCCCTGCTTCCTTGGTCCACGCGGCTAACCTGCGATGCCGGACTGGCGGCCATTTGCTAACCTTGTAGAACACCGTCGGTCACCAAACGATGAACCGCTCTGGAATTCACATCCTCCCAAACCTAACCGTGGTTAATCGCACTAAACTATATTAGTAAACTATGCTTAATACATCCGGGTGTCAACGGGAATCCGGGCCCGATTTACAAGTTATTCGCCTTTCGAACAAATTTTCTATATCTTCTTTGCACCTAGGCCTGCGTACCGGGAATCAAAGAATCCGAAGGGGACGCGGTAGTGAACAAAATTTTCGTGGCTCTCGTGTCTGCCGTATTCCTGAATGCGCCGGCCGCTCGCGGGCAAGCCGGCCCTGTCGAGGGCGGCCATGAATTGCAGGTGTGGACCGGCGGGGGCCACGGAATCAGTGGCAGCCAATCCGGCGACGGCATATGGAACGCGGGTTTTCGCTACGGCTTGATCCTTACTGCTCCGCACGGCCCCGGCTTCCTGCGCGGCCGCTTGGAGTACGTGTTGGACGCCGTCCCAGTCTTTCTCGTGGTTCAGAAAACGAACACCGCTTACGGCGTGGGGGTAAATCCGTTCGCCTTCAAGTGGGCGTTCGCCACGCGAAGCAGCCTCGTTCCTTATATCGAAATCGGCGGCGGCACGGTCTTTACCAATACCAAGGTTCCCGAAGCAACATCCCGTATCAATTTCACCAGTGGCGGCGCATTCGGCCTGCACTTCCTGCGCAGCAAATACAACATCAGCACCGAGGTCCGTTATATGCATATTTCGAACGCCGGGCTTGCCACTCCAAATCCCGGCATCAACACCATTCAATTTCGTTTGGGCTTTGGTCTGTTCAGCCAAAAGGAATAGCAACCATGCAAGGCCTTCGCTTCCGAAGCATCATTGAGTGTGCGAGATGAAAATGATTGGAATCTTCGTAGCGGTATTTGTTCTGCTTCTTGGATTCGCTGTTGTCCGCGCGATGAGCACGGGGAAAAAAGCTCCGGTCTCCGGTGCCCCCGCGCCGGACTTCACGCTGAATTCGCAAGACGGCAAACCGCTCAGCCTGCATGATCTCCGCGGAAAGTGGGTCGTGCTCTATTTTTATCCCAAGGATTTCACCAGCGGCTGCACCAGGGAGGCGCATAATTTCCAGCGCGACCTCACCCAGTACGAGCAGAAAAACGCGATCATCCTCGGTGTGAGCGTCCAGGACGAAGCTACTCACCAAAAGTTCTGTGCCAAAGAAGGGCTCAGTTTCAAGCTGCTTGCCGATACAAAGTACGAAGTCTCTTCCTCTTACGATTCCCTAGTAAATTTGGGCGTCGCCAAACTTTCTGCTCGCCATACCTTTCTCATCGATCCTTCCGGCGTTGTCCGCAAAACCTATCTCAATGTAAACGCCGAAAAACACAGCGCCGAAGTCCTCGCCGATCTCACTCAACTTCAGAACTCTCCTGGTTAAGCCTTTAGTTCCCACATTCCGCCTCGGCAGCCAGCAACTTAGGCCCTTCGTGTAATCGATGTCATCCTGAGCGAAGCGCGGCTTCTGCGCTCCGGAAGAGTTTGCGGGGCGAAGGATCTCATCCGACCATCAGCGCAAACGATTCAGTTGCCACCTCCGCTTAGTTCCCGCAGCCAGTCTCAGCAGTCAGATTCGAAAACTCGGGCCAGGCAGCGAGATTGCCCTTCTCGAGCAACTTGTTCAGCGTAGCCACGTCTTTGTTCTTCAGTTCCTGCCAACCGGCAAGAGCTTCATTCTCTCCCTTGCAAATCCGCCGGTATGCTGCGAACGATTCTTCCGATGGCGCGAAGTCCGCGCCATCGACCAGCGCCATCAGCGCTGTCAACGCGTCATTCAGGGCCATGAAGCTCGTTGTCTTCGGAGTCTCCAAAATCGGAGTGGGTTCGCCTGCAAGCGCCGCGGCTTTCGCATCCAGCGTGCTGGCCGCAACGGCTATGGGATCTTCCTTGGGGCGTTTCGTCAAGTCGGCCAATCGTGCGCGCAGTTCCTTCGCCTGCTGGTAGCCGTCAAAGTTTTTCCCAAGCAGCGCGGAAATTTTCAGTTGCAGCTCAAGCGAACTTTGCAATTCGTTGCGCGCCGCCGGCACCCGAGGATCCATCTTGACTTCCAGCGGTTGGCGAGAAACTTGTCCGCCCGCCTTCAGCCGCACCTCATACCTGCCCGGCAGTACCAGCGGTCCCTGCGGCGCCAGCGGCGTCGAACCCACGATCGCGGCGATCGGATAATTGTACTGGGACTGCGGATGCATGGCGCGTGGATCGGCGTACCGCAGATTCCAGACAAAACGATGCATTCCCGGCGCTTTCGAAAGAGCCTGTGGAGGTGCGATCCAATATTCCGCCACGAAGGGAGCTTCCTCTGGTTGGGCCGGCGCAGCCGCGCTTGAAAAACTCCGCACCAGTTTTTCATCCTGGTCGTAAATTTCCAGCTGAATGTCCCCGCTGGAATTCGCCGGCAAGACGTAATTCAGGATCGCGCCATCAGGAGGATTTTTTCCCGCGGGAACTTCCGGCGGCAGCGGCGTGTCTTGATTTTCGTCGCGCCGCACGCGGACGGCGGTTCGCGGCGCAAACAAATGTGCGCCTGAAGCTGCCATGCGCGCCTCCGCCTGGCGCAGCGGCGTAACATCATCCAGGATCCAGAACGAGCGGCCATACGTCGCGGCAACCAGGTCATTCTGCTCGACGGCCAAATCATGGATGGCCACCACCGGCATGTTCAGCCGCAGCGATTGCCAATGTTCGCCGCTATCAAACGAAACATAAACTCCCCGTTCCGTCCCCGCGTACAGCAACCCTTTGCGCACCGGATCTTCTCGCACCGTCCGGACAAAATCGCCGTCCCGAATCCCAGCGATCTTTTCCTGCCAGGTTTTCCCAAAATCACGCGTTTGAAGAATGTGCGGCCGCAAATCATCCAGACCGTTTCGATTGACCGCCGCATAGGCAGTCCCGGCATCGAAGTGCGACGCTTCGATGATGCTAACCGTGCTCCACTCGGGCACGCCCACGGGCGTAGCGTTTTGCCAGCTCGTCCCCGCATCTTTCGTTAACTGAATGTTTCCGTCGTCCGTGCCAATCCAGATCTCCCCCTCTTTCACTTCCGAAGGCGCGATGGTCAGGATCGTCCCTCGCACTTGTTTCTCATCCTTTTCATCCGGCCGGACGCGCGTCAAATCCCCGCTCACTGCTTCCCAGCTGGTGCCCCCGTTAACCGTCTTCAGCAAGAACTGCGTTCCGAGATAAAGCAAGTACGGGTCCTGCGGCGAAAAAACCAGAGGAATCGTCCAGTTGAACCGGTATTTGCTCCCCCGGCCCCGCGTTGTACACCACATCGGCGTCCAGCGGATCGGGAATGGTGTATCCGCTCTCTCCCGGCCCGACCGGGAACCAATCGCGCTCGGTGATCTGCCCGTTGTTTCCGCGGCTCGTAATCCCCGCCGTGCCGCTGTCTTGTTGCGGTCCGTACACCCAATAAGGAAACCGGTGATCGGTCGCCACCCGATAAAATTGTCCCGTGGGCTGGTTGTACCAAGTGCTCCACGATTCGCCCCCGTTGAGGCTGATCGTCGCGCCCTGGTCTACGCCCAGCATGATGCGGTTCGGATTTGTCGGATCGATCCACACGGTATGGTAATCATCGCCGCCCGGAGCGCCTTTGATCGCCGTGAACGTGTGCCCGGCGTCATTCGAACGGTACAGATTTTGCGATGGCACATAAACCACGTCGGGGTTTTTCGGGTCCGCAAAAATTTCGCTCATATACCAATAGCCTTGGATTCGCTTGTCTTCCGTGGCTTTTTTCCAACTCGTTCCTCCATCGTCGGAACGATAGAGGCCGCCGTCTTTTTCCTTGGCTTCCAAAATCAAGTAAACGCGTTGCCCGCGAGTTCCGGGGGCTACCGCAACTCCGGACCGTCCCCAATCTCCCGCGGGAAGCCCGTTCCCGGTAATTTGTGTCCAGGTGATTCCTTCATCGGAGGATTTGTAGAGTCCGCTTCCGGGACCAAATGAAGTTCCCTTCTGTCCCGGCTTTCGAATCCCATGCCACAGCGTCGCGTACACCACTCGTGGATTTCCCGGCTCAAAACACAGGTCCACTGCGCCCGTCAGATGGTCCTGGTACAAAACTCTCTTCCAGCTTCGTCCGCCATCCGTGGAACGGAAAACGCCACGCTCCTCGTTCGGCCCAAAGCTGTGGCCCATCGCCGCCACCAGCACGACCTCTGGATTCCGCGGATCAATCAGGATTCGCGCGATGTGCCGCGTGTCCACAAGTCCGAGATGCTGCCAGGTCGCGCCGGCATCCGTGGATTTGTAAATTCCATTTCCGTACGTGATGTCGGCATAGAGATTGTTCTCTCCGCTACCCACATAAATGATGTTTGAATTCGACGGCGCAAGCGCCAACGCGCCGATCGACGCCACCGGTTCTCCGTCGAAAATCGGCTTCCACACCGTGCCGCCGTCCGTCGTTTTCCACACGCCGCCGCCGTTCGCCCCGAAATAATAAATGCCGGGACTCCCCGGCACGCCCGCAACCGCATTCACTTTCCCGGCGCGAAACGGCCCGATCATCCGCCATTTCATCTCCGAATAGAGCTGCTCCGGTACTTGCTGCCCCCAAGCTAAAGTGCCGGCAAAAATCGTCCAAGCAGTTAGACGCGCTACACACTTTGCGAATCGCAAACCAATGGCCGTGCTCATCAAGGGATCTCCCAGTGGCCGAGAGGATAGCTTGTCTATGGCATCCCCGCAAAACATATTCAATTGCAATTGATTCGAATGAAGTGCAGTGTTCTACCGGTTCGCGAGCACCTTCAAGCCCGGAATGTGCATCAGCCGTTCGTCGGCGGTCACTAGTGTCAGGTCGTAGACTTTCGCCGTCGCCACCAAAAAACGGTCTGCCGGATCACGATATCCCAGAGTTGTGTATCGTATCTCGCGGGCAATCTCCCAGTTCAATGGAACTTCAATCAAACCCAGCGCGAGCTTCGATCTCTTGAACCAATCTAGGAAATCCCCTTTCGATCGAATTCGCTTCTTCTCCAGCAAAAGGATTGTTTCCCAAACGCTAACGGCAGAGAGATATCTTTCGTTTTGAGGATTTGTCAGTTCGCGCGCCACTTCGGAAGAAAGCTTGTGCGCTTCGGCATGGCTCCAGATCCAGATATGCGTGTCCAGCAGGAGCCTCATTCGGTCTTCTTAGCTTCCTCGGTCTCTGGGTCCTGAGCGGCTTCCCAATCCGACTCCTCGCCGATGGGGCCAACGATGTCTCCCAGAATGACCATCGTGCCCGCGCCGCCACCCAGCTTGATGTTCTTAGCGACTCCCGGGGGACTGATTTGGGCGATGGGCTGCCCGAAGCGTGTCACGACCACCGGCTTGCCGGTCTTGCGGACGCGCTCCAGCACTGCCAAACACGTAGCTTTGAACTTGGAGATAGCGATTTCTTCCATGGTGCAACTCCCACACTTACAATAGCATATCATTAGACCATGGTCCAACTATAGTCCGACCATGGTCGCTTCTGGGCGCACTGCCTAGGTCACCACCAGCCTTTCTTTTTACTGTCTAGGGTTGGTCGTTTCCATCCGCATCGGAAGAGGTAGCGGCATCCGGTGATTTGTTCGGATCGACTGCGGCGAGTCCGGCCTTCTTGAGTTGGGAGTTAAGCGCCGCGATATTTTGCTGTCGGATCCTGGTCCACTGCGCGGTGAGCTTTTCTAGATCGTCTTCGAGTTCCTTGTAGACCGCAGTGGCTTGCGTCGTGGGCGCGGCATCGGCGCTATCGGCAACCGCCAGGGGTCCACCAAAATGTTGATTCAAGGTGGAAAAACTCTCCGGCTGCTTCCCTCCCGGAGGCAAGCCGAAGAAATTGCTCTGCGCAGCGCCTTCCATTTCGGCGGATTGCTTGTCGACAGCGGCGATGGCATCGGCAACGGCACCCTTCCCTGCTTTCGCGGCACGATCCTTCAATTGCGCGCGCACCGACCGAACTTGGGCAAGCGCCTCGAAACTTTCGTTCATTCCCTCGACCGAGCCGCTCTGCATTTCAAATTGTTTGCGAAGATCCGCAAGCGAAGACTGGATGCGCGGATCCATCTTTACCGCAAACGACTGAGAATGGCTCTTTCCATCGACCGTCAGCTTTGCTGTGTAGTTCCCCGGCAATGCCCATGCTCCAAGCGGATATTTCGGAGTGTCGTGCACGATCGCGGAAATCGGAAATTCATGACCGAGCGAATCCGGCGGCGCGTAATGCAAGTCCCATACAAATCGATGCATTCCCGCAGCCGCAGAGAGAGTTTGCGCCGGGCGCACCCAGTACATCGGGATGGGATGCTCGCCCGCTGTTTTTTCCAGCGGCTCGGCCTGGTCTGAGCTAGAGTATCGACGCACCAAATGATTTTGTTCGTCGAGAATTTCCAGGGTAACCGGCTTGCCCGCGCTGGACGCGAGGTAGTAATCGATAATCGCCCCATCAGGAGGGTTTTTCCCCGCGGGAAATTCCGGCGGCAACGGCGTATCGGGATTCCGATTCCAGCGGACACGAAACGCTTCTTGCGGGGTGAAGAGATGCACACTCGCTTTTGCTACGTCCGCATTTAGTTGCCGCAGCGGCGTGATGTCGTCAAGAATCCAGAACGAACGGCCGTGTGTGGCCACGATTAAATCGTCGCCGTGAATCGCCAGATCGCGCATCGACGTGTGCGGCAAATTCAACTGCAACGGCTGCCAGTCGTCTCCATCGTTGAAGGAAACGTAGACGGAGCCTTCCGTCCCTGCGAACAGCAAGCCTTTGCGAACTGCATCTTCACGCACCACGTTGCTGGCGCCGCCATCGGGAATCCCTTTTGTAATTTCCGTCCACGTTTTGCCGAAGTCGCGCGTGCGGTAAATGTGCGCGCTCAAATCGTCGAGCCGGAATGAATTGATCGCCGCGTACGCCGTTCCCGCATCGAAGTGCGACGCTTCGATAATGGAAACTTTGCTCCACGGCTTCAGCTGCGGCGGCGTGACGTTCTGCCAAGGTTTCCCGCCGTCGCGTGTGACGTAAATCAGTCCATCGTCGGTGCCCGCCCAGATGGTGTTCGCTTCCTTGAACGAAGGCGCAACGGCATAAATGACGCCGCGATGTTTTCCTTTTTCCGGATCACTCGCGGCGAAGACTCCGAGATTCGCGGGAATTTCATACGACTCGCGCGTGAGGTCGTCGCTGATGACCTGCCAACTATTCCCCGCGTCGGTCGTTTTGAAAAGCTTGTTGGCCGCAAAATAAAGGGTGTGCGGTTCGAGCGGCGAAAAAACCACCGGCAGCGTGCGCGTATAGCGATATTCGCCGCGGCGAATTGGCTCGGGCGTAACTTTCGCGTGCTCGCCGATATCCTGCCTGGTGCGCGTGAGCCAATCGCCATACAAAATGTTCGAGTCCAGCGGATCCACGGCGATGTAGCCGTACTCGAAAATTCCCGGCAACCGCCAATCGCGAAAGGTAATTTCGCCGTAATCGCTGCGGCTTTGCGTCGCGACCGAACCGCTTTCCTGTTGCGCGCCGTAAACCCAATACGGAAAACGATTGTCCGTGGTCAGGTGATAGAACTGCGCCGTCGGCTGGTTGTACCAAGTGCTCCAGGTCGCACCGCCGTTCACGCTAATGACCGTGCCCTGATCGGAGCTGAGCGCGATAATCTGCGGATTTTCCCCGCTGATCCAGATGCGCTGGTAATCGTCGCCGCCGGGCGCGCCTTTGAATCCCACAAATGTTTTTCCGCCGTCCGTGGATTTCCACGTGGTGGTGTTCGCCACGTAAATCACGTCCGGATTGTCCGGCGCAACAGCGATGCCCATCGCGCCCGGGCCGCGGCCCCCGATGCGGCGGTCGCCGTTTACCTGCTTCCAGGTCTCGCCCGCATCGTCCGAGCGATAGACTCCCGCGCCTTTCGTGGCTTCCGCCGAAACATAGATTCGCTTCGCATCGCCTGGCGCAACGGCAATCCCGATTCGCCCGAGCCCTTCCGTCGCTCCCGGCAATCCTTTGGTCAACGGCTTCCAGGTCTCGCCGCCATCCGTCGATTTATACAGCCCGCTCCCGGCGATATAGATGGAGGCGCCGCTGCGAACCTCCCACGGCGCAACACGCGCGGCCCACAGTGCCGCGTAAATCGTCTGCGAATTCGTGGGATCGAAAGCAAGATCGGCAGCGCCGGTGTTTTCGTCCTTGTAGAGGACGTTCTGGAAAATCTGCCCGCCATCGGTGGAGCGGAAGACGCCGCGCTCGGCGTTGGGACCGTAGGGGTGCCCTTCGGCGGCGACGAAAACACGGTTGGGATTTTTCGGGTCGACAAGAATCGCGGTGATTTGCTGCGCGTCGCGTAGACCAAGATGCGTCCAGGTCTTTCCCCCGTCGGTGGATTTGTAAACGCCATCGCCGGTCGCCAGATCGGGGCGCTGCAATCCTTCGCCGCTGCCCACATAAATAATGTTCGGGTCGGAAGGTGCAACGGCCAGCGCGCCGACGGAGCCCGTGGGCTGGTCGTCGAAAATCGGATTCCAGGTGTTGCCGAAGTCAGTGGTTTTCCAGACGCCGCCATTGACGGCCGCCATGTAGAAGATGTTCGGCTGGTGCGGCACGCCGGAGACGGCAACGGCGCGGCCTCCGCGGAATGGTCCGATGCAGCGCCAGCGCATTTCGGAAAAGAGTTTCTGGTCAAATGGCTGGCGGACATTCTGGTCCAGTTGCTGCGCATCCGCCACAGTGCAGAAAAAAGTACAGAAGGAAATACAAAGAATAGTTGCGCCGACCATTCCACTGCTGCACCACTTGCCTGCCCGACCGATTCGCATTCGAGTCCTCCGTAAGAAGGGAGAGGATACTCTGGCTGCGAAATCAGAGCAATGCGCGGAGGCCCGAAGTGACCAGCACGAGTCACTAGGTAGTTCCTTTCCGGCGATAGGGAGGGTACACACCCTCCGTCGAGATGAAACGAGTGTCGACAGTTGAAAAATGCCCGGCGATGGGCGCCGACTCCGAAGGCCTCATTGCGCCGGATTCACGACGTCGGCTTGGCCTCCGGCGGCTCGAATGGGCTGCAGCGTCCCCGCAAGCCCTGGCGGAACTTCTCGCGCTCCTCGGGTGTCATTTTCTCCCAGCGCTCGTCCATGCGTTGCCGAACACGCTCGTCTATTCGTCGCCGCATATTGGAGCGAGGAGAGCCATGACCACCCCATCCGCCGAAGAGGATGCGGCACAGCGCCAGAAGTCCAAGGGCTTGCCAGAAGGTGATCTGGCGCCAGCCGAACAGCGGCGGCAACAGCCAATTCCAAAGGTGCAACACTATTTCGCCGCCAATGGCAATAAATACAGGGATCGCCAGAATCGCCAGCGGGGCAATGAAAATCCATTTCTTTCTCATGTTCAGTTCCTCATGCTTTCCTATATTCGTCGTAAACACTTTGCAATCGTTCGCGGAGATGAAGCATCGCGTAGCGCTTGCGCGAGAGCAGCGTATTCACGCTCACGCCAGTCTCCGCGGCCATCTCCTTGAAGCTGTGGCCATCCAGTTCGTGAGCGACGAATACTTCACGCTGCTCGGCGGGGAGTTCGCCAAGCGCAAACTCCAGCTCATCCAGAAGCACGTTGCGGAAGTAGAGCGCTTCCGGCCCGGCATCGGGAGATGGCAACAAATCTTCGATCCGTAGCAGCTCGCCGTCTTCGTCCTCGACCGCTACGTCACTGGAGGCCACGGGCTTCTTCTTGCGGAAAAGGTCCGTGATGCGATTTCGCGCCACGCGAAAAAGCCAGCCGGTCACGTGGCCAATGGGCATCAGCAAGCGATTGGCTTCTACCAGTTCGTAGAAGACCTCCTGCAAAATGTCCTCGGCATCGGAGGGATCGGGCACACGCCGGCGGATGAAATTGCGCAACCGGGAGCGTTCTCCCGCGACGATTTCGGAGATTTGACGGTCTTGCTCGATCATCGAGGTGACGCTCACCGGTTCATTCATCCACCTCTGTAGACGAACGGCGGACGCAGATATTGTAGAGATTTTAAGCGGGAGGGTGGGCGAGAGAAACTGCTGGAAGAATTAGTTCTGTCCCGTGGCGCGGAGAGGCAACTCATCCGCCCCTATCCAAGGATTCCCTGGGAGATGCAGTGCCGTTCCGTAAAAGGCCTGCCACCCGCCCCAGGCGCGGGCGTTTGATTTGCTGGCGGCGTTGCCGGCGGACTTGACGCTTCCAGGACGGAAGAAAGATAAGCCGCAAAAGCGCAAGGGACTGTTATGGAGGCGCGCTTCCTGCTGGACACGAATATTTGCATCTACATCCGTCGAAAAAAGCCGGACCCGGTGCTGCAGCGATTCCGCGCGCTGAAGCAGGGAGAGGCGGCGCTCTCCGTGATTATCCTTGGCGAATTGCTGTACGGGGCGGAGAAGAGCGCGCAGCTGGCGGCAGCGCTGGAGCTCTTACGAGAGTTGGCGCAAGCGCTCTCGGTGATGGGCCTGCCGGAGACGGCGGCGGAAGCTTATGGAACGATGCGGGCGGAGCTGGAGCGCAAGGGGCAGATGATCGGGAATACCGATCTGTGGATTGCCGCGCATGCGAAGGCAGCAGGGTTGACACTGGTTACGAATAAGGAGCGGGAGTTCCGGCACGTGCCGGGGTTGAAGATGCAGAATTGGGCGCTGTAAAGGGAGGCCCGACGTGCAGTCGGGCCTCCCGGCTGTTTGGGAACGTGAGGATGGTTACCTTACGGCGGCTTTGGTTTTGACAGCAAGCTGAGGGACGACGCCGAGCTGCTGCATAAGACCCAAAGCGTCCCAGTTGACATAGCCTTCCGCCAGCTTGCCGTTCGCGAGGCGGCCGACAGTGATTCCGGAAACGGCAATCTGCTTGCCGGTTGGCGCAATCCCGTTAAGTTCCCCTTTGTGAGTACCGCGGCAGGACCAACGGGTCGTGACTATATCGCCTTCGGCAATAATGTCCTCGACCGTCAAACGAAGGTCGGGGAAAGCATGGCGGTAGAGATTTACTCTCTTCCTTTCACTCTCGGGGCCGCGTCCGAAATCGGGTGACGAAGCGTCGTGGTGTTCGTAGTTGGGGGTAAAGAGCTCGTCTACCACCGACAGATTGCCTCTGTTCCAAACTTCTTCGATAAGACGACGGACGACGGTTTTGTTATTTTCTGACATGGGGTGTTCTCCTTTTATAAGAAATACAAAAACGGGCCTCGCGAGAAGCGAGTCGGGCTCAAGCGCAGTGGCTTGGAACCGCCGGGGTCTGGGGCGTGCAGTCCTATACGGCGGACAAAAGGTTAGGCCCCGCGAGAGCGGAGAAACCGAGCCGAGGACGTACTGCCCTCTTGGCGCTCGATGCGGAGCTTAGATGTCAAGGAACTGCGCTCGGACTAGGGAGCGGGAGTCTCGCAGCAAATGGCGAAACCTCCACATGATGGTCTTCCCCGGGGATGAGCATGTCAAGGAGAATCGAGAAATTCTTCTGTGAAAAAGGAGCAGCGGGGATATTTACTTCGACGGCGGACGCGGGGGTTCTCCGAGGTAGTAGGGAGCGCTGACGGTGAAGATACGCTCATTGCCGCGGACCAGGAGCATCCATTCGAGCAAGCGGCCGCGCTGGTTGTGAAGAAAATATTCGTACCAGTGGCCTTCGACGAGTTCCGGAATCACCACAACGATGCGGCGCTGTGGATGCAACGCGGACAGTTCGAGGATGTACTGAAGAATCGGTACGATGACGAACCGGTACGGCGAAGGCAGGATCAAGAGCTTGGGAGGCGGATGGCCGGCTGCGCGGAACGGCGTCTCGACGTAGCGCTGCCACTCCAGCTTCAGTAGCTCGGAATGTTTGTCGGGCTCCACGTGGATGCCGATGATTTCGTTGCTGATTTTGGCGGCAAATTCGAGCCCTTGTTTGGTAATGCTGCTCCAGCGATCGATGGCGACAACGGCGATGGGAGGCTCGGCGTGCCGGGCCTGCACCGGCACGACGCACGCCGTGCGCATGCGAACGGCGTGATAGTGCCGCCGCACGAAGCCAAAGAACACGATCAACAGCGGAATAAAAAGGAGCGTGATCCAGGCGCCCTCCGCGAATTTTGCGACGAGCACGACGCAAACGGTGATGCCGGTTACAAAAGCACCGATGCCGTTCACCAACGCGCTTTTTTGCCAATGCCGGCCGCGCTTCCTGTACCAATGCACGACCATCCCGGCCTGCGACAGCGTAAAAGCCAAAAACGCGCCGACGGCGTACAGCGGAATCAATTTGTCCGTGACTCCGTCGAAAAAAATCAGCAGCAACGCCGTGAGCAAGGCGAGCGTCACGATGCCGTAGGAATACACCAGGCGGCGTCCGCGAAAGCGGAACACATGGGGAAGATAGTTGTTCTGCGCGATGGCGCGGCACAGGCGCGGGAAGTCCGCAAAGGCGGTGTTTGCGGAAAGCGAGAGGACCAGCAGGATGGAAGTGATAGTCAGGTAATAGAAAATGCCTTTGCCGAAAACAGCGACGGTGAGCATCGAGAGGATGCTCTGGTATCCGGGCCTGCCGGGCACTGTGGCGACGATTCCGTAGGCTTTGACGAGGTGGGAAATTCCGGCAAGAAGCACGGCGAGAATGAAAATGATCACGGTAAGAGTGCGCTGGGCGTTTTTGACGGCCGGCTCGCGAAAAGCCTTCACGCCGTTGCTGACCGCCTCCACTCCAGTGAGCGCCGTGCAACCGGTGGCGAAAACCTTCAGGAGCAGCCAGTAGCTGACGGCTTCGCTCGCGGGGGAGGGAGGCGGAAGAGGCGTCAAAGGCACGGGATGTCCGCCGCTGCGCCATACGGCAATCAGGCCGGCGCCAATGACGATCAAGATGGTTCCAACAAAAAGATACGTCGGCACCATGAAGGCGACGCCCGCTTCGCGGAGGCCGCGAAGATTGACGATAGTGACCATAAGAAGAATGCCAAGACAAAACGACAACGTGTGGGGCTGCAAGGAAGGAACTGCAGAGATAAGCGCACCGACGCCGGCAGAAATTCCCACGGCCGCGGTGAGAATATAGTCGGTAAGCAAGGCCGCGGCCGCCAGCAGGCTGGGACGCGCTCCTAAATTGAAGCGCGCCACGGTGTACGAGCCGCCACCTCCGGGATAGGCGGCGATCGTCTGAAGATAGGAAAAATAAACAATGACGAGCAGGGCGATGATGGCTGCGCTGACGGGGATAATGTAGTTCAGCCCCAGAAGACCGAGCGGAATAAGCAAGGTGAGCGCAGCTTCCGGGCCGTAGGCCGCGGAGCTGAGCGCGTCCAGTCCGAAGATAGGAATGCCCTGGAGCGGCCCAACTTCCTCGGCGCGCTCTTCGCTGGTCGCCAAGGGCTTGCCGACGAGGAGATCGAGAATGTTCATAGAGCAGGCACGGCATTTTCTTGCGTGTCCATTTGCAACGAGAAGGGCGGCAATGTCAACGCACATCCCTAGGAGTGACGGAGGCGAAAGAGTAAGACGCGCCGTTACTAGGGCCGAGGCCAACCTTTAGAGGCGAGCCACTCTTGCCACCAGCGATGGCTCTCTTCGAGATCAGCGCGCTGGCTGGAGGGCAGATCGGGGCCAGGTTCAGGGATGGGATGGAGCGGGTCAAGTCCGACGCTGGCGCGGAGGTCATTGACGTGGGTGGGGTCGGCAAGAGTCCAGGGACGAATGCGGCCGTCGCGGTGGTCATCAAGCCATTGTGTACCGAAACGCTGCGGCCGGTGCTCGTAAAGAGCGATGCGGTCTTCGAGGTAGGCGGCGTGCCACTTCGGAACGCGATTTTCGGCAGCACACGATTGCAGAAGCCGCAAGACGTCACGCTGGAACTCCGGTTCACCGATGGCATGCTGCGCAATGAGCCAGGCGGCTTCGGCTCCGTCTTTGCCGACGAGGTCTTCGGCCGGCCAGCCGTGCTGGGCGATGAGTTCGCGGAGCCGAGCGGCGTTCTTGACGTGGACGGCTTCCATACGGGGAACGTAATGGCCGCCGAGTTCATTGGCGTCGAGGAGTTCCTGGCGAACGCGCTGGTCTTCCGCGCGCATGACAAGGAGTTCGAGGCGCACGGGTTCGTTCGGCATCGCTTTACTCTATCCTCGTTGTAACTCCGGTGTGAAGAGAGGAAGGCACGGGACGAGTTGGTTTCAATTCATGTTGGGGCCGGAGAAAACCACAGCGAGCGCCCACAGATTGAGAGCGAACGTGAGGATATGAAGGACGTCGTTGACTCCGGACCACCGGGAAACGGTTAGGAATATTTGCTGGAGTTGTGCGGTGTCGGTACTCGCGTCCCGCAGAACGAACATGGCCGGGAGAATGAGCGCGCGAGTGACGGTCGCCCAAACAATCGCCAGCAGAGCCGCTGCGTATACAGGAAAGCGGCGCGAGCCGCGCTCGGTGCGGTCCAGGCGAAAGGCGATCGCGGCGGAAACCGTGAAAAGAAGCGCGGCGAGGCCAAGCACGGGATAGAAAAGTGCCCCAACGCCGACGTTTTCCGCGCGCGTGAAGTTCACCCACGGAATGACGCCGAGGCGTTCCCACGCGGCCAGCAGGACGAAGGCTCGATTGGCGGTCGCGCCCGCTTGCAGCCCACCGAAAAGGGCGGCGCCAAACGCAAGACCTTTGATTGCGGATGAAGCCATCGGGTTGACCTCCCTGGGAACAGAATGAACGCTCTCAGGAGTTTACGGGGGGAAAGAAGCAAAGGTTACAGCAAGTGAGGTATGGAATCGGATCGGCGCTGCGCCCGGGGGGGTTTTACTTGTAGCAAATCGACAAACATTTTGTGGACGCAAATTTCAGTTTCTCTTAAGATTTCGGTGGGTGGGCGTCGTGCCCAGCGTGCGCACTTCCCGGGGAATCCCACGTTCAAACATCTCAACGCACAAGGGGGAAGGGCCGATGGCGCAGTCGCAGCACGCTACATCATCGTTCCACAAGCCGCTCCCATATCTCTCACCCGGGCAAATCAAGGAGATCTGCGAAGCGGCGGAGGTGTACATTGCGGAGCAACGAAGCCGGTTTTGGGGGCGTGGAATTGATTTGTCGCGCGACCAATTATCCAGTCTGAGCGCATTTTTCCGGGCCGACCTGCTGAACTCGATCCGGTTATTCGTGCTGGAAGACGAGCGGGTTCCTAATCCACCGTTCTATCCCATGCTGCGGGCGATGGGCTTTGACAACTTGCCCGATTTCGCGCTGATGGCGGCGGTAACCTTCCAAGATGTAATCGTCTCGAACGAACCGTGCTCTGAGGGCGTGCTATTCCACGAACTGGTGCATGCGGAGCAGTATCGCCAGCTCGGCTTGGGCCGTTTCGCGGAGCTTTACGTTCGCGGATTCCTTTCCGGCGGCGGATACGACGGAATCCCGCTAGAAGTGAATGCTTACTCGCTGGGCACGCGGTTCGAGGATGGCCGCGGGGCGCACTTTTCCGTGGAGGGGGAAGTTTCGTCGTGGATTAAGCGGGGCGCGTTTTAAAGGGCGAGCGCGGAGAAGGGCGGCAGCCTTTAGAAATTGAGCACAAAGCGACATTGGTTCTATTTTCTAGGCCCTGGGGTTCCCTTATGTTCGAGGGGAAAGGGGATCACCCATATGTCGAACAAGATGTATGCGCTCGCGGCATGCCTGGTTTTTGCGGGCGTTTGCGCCGCCAAAGACCACACCGACTATCAAAAAGGGACTTTGCTGCGAATGGACTCGACGTCCTGCGGGATGCAGGAAAAAGGATCAAAGTCCGTAGCAGGTGAACTGCTGGGCACGGATGCGCAAAGCAAGAAGACCCAGGAAGTGCTTTGCCAGGAATATGTATTGCAGACCGAAAGGGTGGTCTACCGGATCCGGCCGAAAGATGACAAGCACCCGGTGCTGCTTCCGATCGGGGAGATGGCGCAATTCCGCATTCACAAAGACAAATTGATTTTGCGAGTGGCGGAAGGCGGCGACGATAAAGAACGCGAGTATATCGTGGTGTCCATGACGCCGCGGCAAGACGCCCCGCAGCAGGCGGCAAGCAAGAACTGAGTTTGCATTTTTCGAAGTGAGTAGAAGAAACGGCGCTCCGACTCGGTCGGGGCGCCGTTTTGTTTTCTTTGGGTCCGCAAATGGCGATCTGCGGCCGAAATGATATGCTCCGGCCATGACGCTGAAGTGAGCGTTAGAAAGAATTTCTGAAACAGCCGGATCATAAGGCTTCGCGAGAGGTTCACAACTGATGATCACAAGACGCATGGCGGTAATACCAGGCGTGGTTTTGTCGTGTCTGAGCGCGTTTGCAAGCGCGACTGGCGCGCAGACGCGGCCGACGATGGATGCGGGCGAACCGCAAAAGATGCTGCTGTGGGAACACGGCGCGCCTGGAGCGCTGGGTTCTGATGAAAGCGACAAACCCACGCTGACGTATTATCCGCCCACGCATGGAAACCCTTCGGGAACCGCGGTGATTATCGCGCCGGGGGGAGGATACACGCACTTGGCGGCGAATCACGAAGGGCGGCAAGTGGCGAACTGGCTGAATTCGATGGGAGTGGCGGCGTTTGTGCTGATTTACCGATTGGGACCCCAGTATCACCATCCGATTGAGCTGCGGGATGCGCAGCGAGCGATTCGAATGGTGCGAGCGCGGGCGAATGAGTTCGACGTCTTGCCGGACCGCATCGGAATCATGGGATTTTCGGCGGGAGGGCATCTGGCTTCGACAGCGGAGACACATTTCGACAGCGGAAACTCCGGAGCGGAAGACCCGATGGAGCGGGTGAGCTGCCGGCCAGATTTCGCGATTCTTGGTTACGGCGTGATTTCGTTCACGGCGCCGGAACTGCGCGGAAGCTCGGCGAAGGCGCTACTAGGTGAGAATGCTGATCCGCGGCAACTGGAGGAACTTTCGAATGAGAAACACGTGACGGCGCAAACGCCACCGACGTTTCTTTTCTCGACGAGCGAAGATAAGAGCGTGCCGTCGGAAAACAGCTTGCTGTTTTACGCGGCGCTGCACAAGGCAGGCGTTCCGGCGGAACTGCATATTTTCGAGAAAGGGCCGCACGGCGTGGGGCTGGATCTGGGCGATCCCTTCCTGGGAGAATGGCCAAAGCTGCTAGCGAATTGGATGCGAAGCCGAGGATTGCTGACGCGGCCCGCGCAGTAGAAGAATTAAGGAGCTTTAGCGGCGGGGACGCCGAGGTCGGCGATGTTGTCACCTTTTTTCAGCGAAGGAACGGCGTTGACGTGGAGGACGACGGCGGACACCGGAGCGCGAGGCTCGGCGATGACTTTGCCGACGTAGTCCGTGATGGTGCCGAGCTTCATTCCGGCGGAGACGTAAGTGCCGCGCTTGACGAGCGGATACCAGATGCCGGAGCCGTCGGCAAGGACATCGACGAGTTTCTCAATCCAGACGGGATTTTCGATAGGATGGGGGTCGCCGGGAAGCATCTTTAGGGAGCGCATGGTGCTGAGAGTGCCGTTGACGAGGAGGGCGACGTCGTCGGACTCGACGCTGCCGGCGTAGCCGGCTTCGACGACGATGGAAGGCTTGCCGCGGACAGAAGCGGTGTTGTCGAGATAGCGAGTGGCGGCGGGATCGGTGGGGCGTTCCCGCCAGATAATGATGTGATCGAGGCCGAAGGCGAGAACCATTTCTTTTGAGGTGCGATCCTGGGCTTCGCGGCCGGTGGGACCCCAGTAAGCATAGGGGCGAAGGCTCTCGTCCAGGTCGCCGCCGTGATAGTCGATGAGATAGTCGCAGCGGTCGACGATTTCCCTGGTAATGAGGTAGGAGGCGCGCTCGGTCTGCGTGCCGTCTGGTTTGCCGGGATAAAAGCGGTTCATGCTTTTGTTGTCGACGGGATTGACGTGTGGGACCTTTTGTTCGAATGACTGAATGTTGATAAGCGGGACGAGGATTACGGTACCGGTAACTTGCGCGGGATCGAGAGCAGCAATGAGCTTTTCAATGGCAATGATGGAGACGTATTCGGTACCGTGGGCACCGGAGACAAGCGCCAGGACTTTGCCGGGCTTGGCGCCGTTGACGATGACGACGGGGATGCTGGTGGCGGGGTCAACGCCTGCGGGAACTTCGAGAGTGCCGTTGGATTTTTCGCCGGGGCCGGCGGAGGCCGTGCCGACGGTGAATTTGGATTGCGCCGAAACGGACATGCAACAAAGGGAAGCCAGAAACACGGCCCCAAAAGTCGAATCACGGAGGCTGCGCATCATTCGCCACCCGCTTTTGCCGGCTGCGCTTGTGGTTCGGCGGGGCGCGGCGGCGTGCCATCGCCTTTGACGTAGTGAGCATACCAGGCGAGGTAGCGCTCCAGGCGGTCCTTGAGGTGAGAGGGTGTGGTGAAGCCGTGAAATTCACCCGGATAGACGACGAGCTCCGTGGTGCGGCCGAGGCTCTTTAGCGCCTGGTACATCTGCTCACCGCCGATGATCGGAACGTTCCAGTCAACATCGCCGCCCATGAAAAGCGTCGGCGTGGTGATGCTGTTTACGCGGTAGTAGGGCGAGATTTTTTCCCACACAGCTTTGTTTTCCCAGGGGCGGCCCAACTCGGAGTCATAGTCTTTTATGTATTGGTCGTGACCGTAGCCGCTGGTCATCAGCGCAATGCCGGCGCCGGAGATGGCGGCTTTGAAGCGCGTGGTCTGCGCGATGATGAAGTCAGTGGACATGCCTCCATAGGACCAGCCACCGACACCTAACTTGTCGGGATCGGCGATGCCCTGGGCTATCGCGTAATCGACCATGGCCATATCGTCCTGAAAATCCTTGTTGCCCCAGTCGGCAAAAATGGCTTCGCAGAATTTCTGGCCGTAGCCGGAAGATCCGCGGGGATTGGGAAGAAGCGCGGCATAGCCGTTGGCAGCATAGAGCTGCGCAAGATGGTAAAAGGAAGCGGAATATTGGCCGACAGGCCCGCCATGGGGATTGAGGAGCGTGGGGACTTTTTTGCCGGGAGTGTAGTCGACAGGTTTGTAGAGATAACCGGCGACGGAAGTGCCGTCTTTGCTTTTGAAATGAACGTAGTCGGCTTGGGCGAGACGGAGCTGCGAAAAGAGGGCGTCGTTCGTTTTCGTGAGGCGCGTGAGATCCTTTTCATTCGAAAGATAGATTTCGTTGGGACGATCGAGCATGCCGATCTCCGCAGCGATCGCGCCGTCTTTGCCGAGTGCATAGCTGTCCACGGAGAGGCGTCCGCCAATGGGGCGCGCGACCTCACCGCCGGTGACGGAAATGCGGCAGAGACTTTGCATGCCGTCATCGTCAGCGATGAAATAGATGGAGCGGCCGTCGGCGGAGAAGCGCGGGCGGCGGATACTGCGGTCGAATGCAAGAGTCAGGACCTTGGCCTCGCCGCCGGAGGACGGGGCGACGGCGAGATGATGTGTGGCATAAATCATGGCCTTCAAGTCCGTTTGGCTGATGAAGGCGATCCATTTGCCGTCGGGAGACCAGGCGGGCGAACGATCGGGGCCGGGATTGCTAGTGATCTGTGTGAGGTGCGCTCCTTTGTCGGTATTGCTTGCGGCGACGACCCAGATGTCCGAGTTGTAGGTGCGATCAGGATCGGGCGTGCTGCGATTGCTGGAGAAGGCAAGAGAAAGCCCGTCGGGAGACCAGGCGGGCTCGGAATCGTCGAAGTCGCCCGAGGTCACTTGCGTGGTTTTCTTCGAGGCGACATCGAAGACGTAGAGATGGGTGCGACGACGGTCGAGGTAGCCGACGGTGTCGCGCTTGAATTGGAGACGATCGATGACGAAGGGAGGCGGCGTTTTGGGCTTTGGAGCGGCAGCGGGCTTATCTTTGTCCTTGTCTTTGGCGGCCTCCAAGTCCTCGGGCTTGGGATCGCGGAGAATGAGAACGAGACGAGTGCTGTCCGGAGACCATTCGAAGTCGTCAACACCCTGGGGGGTGTCGGTGAGGTGAGTGGCTTCGCCGCCAAGACGGTTGAGAAGCCAGACTTGGGTTTTGCCATTGTTTCGAGAGGAGAGGAAGGCGAGATATTTGCCATCGGGGCTCCAGCGAGGATGCGAGGAGGAGACGCCTTCGGCGGTCATGGAAATGGGATCGCCGCCGTGGGTCGAAACCATCCAGAGGCGCTGCTCGTTCTTATCTTCCTTGAGCATGCGGGTGCGCACGGCATAGGCGACCCATTGACCATCGGGACTCAGTTCGGGCTGTGAGACATCGCGAATCTGAAAGTAATCGTCGATGGTGATGTTGCGGGGAGTGGAGGAAGCGGGCTTCGGCGCGGATTCCTGAGCGTGGAGGGACAGCCACGG
This sequence comes from Acidobacteria bacterium 13_2_20CM_2_57_6, assembly GCA_001917435.1. Lineage (GTDB taxonomy): Bacteria > Acidobacteriota > Terriglobia > Acidiferrales > UBA7541 > Acidiferrum. The sequence goes on along the minus strand of MNEA01000151.1, from coordinate 19,835 downwards.
AATCAAAACAAGAGATGCGAGGGCGAGGCAGCGAATCGTCTTCATGCACAAAACTCCTCAGAAGAAAAATGGAACGCAATCCGGGGGCGTAGTGTAGCAGAGGGAGAGACGGAGTAGGTTTGAAAAAATGCATGCACCTGCGAGAGCGCTCATCGCGACGACGAGGCGATCAGCTATTCCTTAGAAAATCGCTTCTAGACGACTTGGGCTAAAGGTTCCAAGCTCACTTTGAAACCGAGGCCTTCGAGTCGTTTGGTTAAGCGTCGGCGCAGGCCTTCGGGGTTCAGGCGATCAAAGTAGTCTGGCCCCAGGTCGCGGTAACAAGTTCCGTCTCGCAAGATGTAATAGGCAATCACCAGGAGATTGTGGGCGACCGCAATGGTCGCGCGTTTCGTTCCTCTTCGCGCTGCCAGCCGACGATACAGAGCCGACAAATAGTTGTTCTTCTTCGTGGAGACGGCCCAGGCCCCTTGGCACAGGCAGCGACGCAACCACAGGCTTCCTTTACGGATCTTTCCGCTCTTGCGCTTGCCTGCGCTCTCGTGACTGCCCGGACAAAGTCCCGCCCAACTCGCCAAGTGCTGTGCATCCGGGAACTGGCTCATGTCCAATCCGATCTCGGCTAGTAATCCCCAGGCGGTCACGCGGTCCACTCCGGGAATGGTGCACAACCGCGCGACCTCACTCTGGAAAGGGCCCAGGCGCTCTTCGACCTCCTGCTCGATCCGTCGCATCTTCGACTCGACGAAGTAGAGATGGTCGAGCAGTTCGCGCAACAGGAATCGATGATGCCCGGTAACGCGTCCTTCGAGGGCTTGCTGCAACTCTGGAATCTTGTTGCGCAACAGCCCCCGCGACATCTCGGCAAGCCGCTGGCTGTCCTGTTCGCCCTTCACGATCGCTTCCAGCATGGCCCGGCCCGAAGCGCCCAACGTGTCCGTAGCCACTGAGGCCAGCTTGATATTGGCGTCTTCCAGCACTTTCTGTATGCGGTTGGCAATGCGGTTGATCTCCTGTGCCAGACTCGCTCGATAGCGGGTCAGGTCCCGCAGTTCCCGCGTCGGAGTCGGCGGCACGAAACTAGCCCGCAACAAACCGTGTTGCAGCAGGTCAGCGATCCATTCGCTGTCCTTTTGATCGGTCTTCCGCCCCGGCACCGCTTTGATGTGCTGTGCATTCACCAGCAGCACCTCAAACTGCCCCTCCAGAAGATTCCAAACTGGCTTCCAATACACGCCTGTTGACTCCAGCGCCACATGCGTCACTCCGCAGTCGCGCAGCCAATCGGCTAACTCCAATAGCTCTTGCGTAAACGTTCCGAACTCCCGGGTCTGTCGCCGTCGCCCTGCCGCCCACAGCACACACGCCGTCACGCTTTTCTTATGGACATCCAAACCGCAACACACTTCATGCACAACCTGCATCGCCAACCTCCTTCCGCCTAGCGGAGGACGTCAGCAAATTAGCGAAATTCCTTAGCGTGCTCTCTGCCTCACGGCAGAGGCAACAGTTCGTTGTGCCCATCGACGTCCAGGTCATATTCATACTCGGGCTCGAATGGCGCCAGAATAGTTCGGCCTTCATCCACTTGGCGATGCTCAAGATACCTCTTCACTTCCTTCTCGAACACATTTTCATGGTTCGCTTGTGGTTCGTAGAACCATGATTTATTCATAACGCAGGGCGGTCAAAGGATCGAGTTTTGAGGCGCGATGGGCAGGCAAAAAACTTGCCAGCGATGCTACCGCGCTCAACAGGATAACAGCCATTACAAGCGTCAAGGGATCGCGGGGCTTCAGACCGTAAAGCAAGGATTTGGCAGCTTGAGCTGCGCCAAGGGCGAGGCCGATGCCAATCACCAGGCCGGCGACGGTGAGGACCCCCGCTTCGCCAAGAATCATTCTCACGACGTCGGCACGCTTCGCACCGATGGCCATGCGGATTCCAATTTCCCTGGTGCGCTGTACCACCATGTAGGAAATAACGCCGTAGAGTCCAATGGCCGCGAGAAGCGCCGCAAGGAAACCGAAAAAACCGGAAAGCGTGGCCATCAGCTCGTCCTGCAGCAGCGAGTCGTGGATTCGCGTCTTCAAGACCCTAAATTCCAGGTCGATGCCGGGATTCACGCCGGCAATGGTTTCTCTCAGAGAGGCCATGAGACTGGTCAGGGGCAGCGACGAGCGAATGAGGATTTGATCGTCCGGGCCGGGCTTTTCCTGCTGCGTGCCGGGGAAATACATGAACGGCAAAAATTCCTCGTGCATGTCTTGGAACTTGTTATCACCCGTTACTCCCACAATCTCATAGAGAGGCCGCGGCTTTCCTGGCGGTTCGTGTATGCGAAACCTCTTCCCAAGGGGATCGACGCCTTTCAGAATTTTGCGCACAAACGCCTGATTGACGATGGCCACCTTGACGGAAGTGGCGGTGTCGCGGTCATCGAAGTCGCGTCCAGCGAGAAGAGGAGTTCCGATGGTCTGAAAATAGCCAGCGCCTAGATAGTTGAGCCACACGACACCTGCGTCTTGGTCGGAACCTTCGAGAAGGACGTTATCATTCCAGGTGCTGCCGCCAAAGGGCACGAGCATGGCGCTGGCGGCGGATTTCACGCCGGGCATGGCCTGCACATGCTTCAGGATGTCGCGTTTGTATTCTGTAAAGCGCTCTTCGGGGATCTGCAAACGCTTGAAATCAACGTCAGTGACTAAGATTCCGCTCTGCAGGAACCCGACATTCAGTGTCGTCAAGTTGCTAAAGCGCTCCCGGCCTCCGGACATTCCCCGGCTTCCGGATTGCAACAAGGTGGCGGGCTCCGCCCGCGTGGCGCGCACGGCCGGTGCCAGCCCGAAGGAGACCGTTGTCAGCACGGCGAGCGCAGTCGTGAAAGCCAGCAGGCGCCAGTCCATCCCGAGATCCAGGAAGATTTGACTCTGCGGCGTGCTGATGAAGGCCACAAGCAGGCGGCTAATGGCGAAGGCCAGAAACAATCCACAGATCGTACCGGCCACTGCGAGCAGAAGGCTCTCGGAAAGCAGATCGCGAATCATTCGCCAACGCGAGGCTCCGAGCGCTCGCCGGATGGTGATCTGGCGTTCCCGTGCACCGGCGCGGGCCAGCATCAAGTTCGCCAGATTCGCGCACGCGATGAGCAAGACGAGTCCGGAAATTCCGAGAAGCAACCACAGGGACGTCTCCGAATCCTGGCGCAACTCGGAAAATCCCGTGCTGGCGGAAAACGCTCCAAGTTTGTATTCGAGATACTTCTTTACTCCGGCGGCATCGTACACGGGCGGAATCGTCTCTTGCAAAATCGCGGGCGTCACAGCATTCATCTGCGCGTTGGTGCGTGCAATCGTCCACCCTGGTTTCAAGCGGCCGATGGAGGCAAGCCACCAGGCATGGCGAAGCGTTAGCCGATTGTTGCGCGGGCTAAGTATGGGTTCGACGCAAATGGGCGCGGCCACGTCAAAGGTATCGCCCACGGAGATGCCATTGAATCCTGGAGGGGTGACACCGAGAACTTCGAACGAATTGCCATCGAGCGTCAAACGCTTGCCAACCACGGAAGGATCACCGGCAAAATTCCGCTGCCAGAACGAGTAGCTGATGTTTGCTCCCGCCACGCCGCAACCGGGCTGGTCATCCTCGGGACCAAGCAGCCTCCCTAGGATCGGCTCGACGCCAAGGACGTGAAAGAAATCGCCGCTAACGCGGATGCCTTTTGCTTTGCGGACTTCCCCGCCGGTGGCCAAGTTGAATCGCTGGTCGGACCACACGGCAATTTCGGCGAATCCCTCCTGGCGCTTGCGGATCTGCTCCCACATGGGAAAGGTGAGCTGGGAATACTGGCTCGAAAACTGTCCGGAACCCCAATGACGGTCGGCAATGCGGATCGTCCCCAGCTGCTGGGGATTCTTGACCGGAATGGCGCGGAGGCGAACGGAGTCGATAAGCTGGAAGATGGCGGTGTTGGCGCCAATGCCGAGCGCGAGGGTGAGGACGGAGATGATGGTGAAACCGGGACTGAGGCGAAGAAGCCGAAAGGCGTGGCGAAGGCTTTGCCAGAATGAGGCCATCTCAACCCCCTGGGAGTATAAGACGACAGGGGAGCAAGAATGTCACGTTGCGGCGTTAGGAAAAAAGGGCGGGCTGAAACCCGCCCCTACACCGGTCTATCAGGGTTGAGGGCGCGCAGGCTGCGGCTTGGGCAGGGGCTTGCGCGGAATCATTTCGTCGCGATTGGCGGTCAGGTAGACGAAGGAAGCGACGATCACGGCCATTTGCTTCATGTCCGGCTCCTGGATGCGCTCGTAGACGTCCATGTTGGAATGGTGGGTGCGCGAGTCGTAGTCCAGAGGGTCCTGGATGAATTGAAAGCCGGGGAGGCCGACGGCGTTGAAGGCCAGGTGGTCGGTGCCGCCAGTGTTGCGGATGGTGAGCGTGTTCATGCCGAGATCGTGGAACGGTTCCATCCATGCAGAGAAGATGGGGGCCACCATTTCGTTTCCCTGGAGATAAACGCCGCGAATCTTGCCCGTGCCGTTGTCCACGTTGTAGTAGCCGTCGAGTTTGGCGTGTTCGGGAGAGGGCTTCATCACTTCGGGATCGGCGAAGTGCTGCTTGACGTAGGCACGGGAACCGAGCAAACCCTGCTCCTCTCCGGTCCACAGGCCGATGCGAACCGTGCGACGCATCTTAAGACCGGTGGTCTTGAGAATGCGGATGGCTTCGAGCATCACGGCAGAGCCTGCGCCGTTGTCCGTGGCACCGGTGCCGCCGTGCCAGGAATCAAAGTGCGCTCCGAGCATGACGACTTCGTCGGCTTTGGCTTTGTCCGTGCCAGTGATTTCGCCGATGATGTTGAAGGAATTGAGATCGTCGTCGTAGAACTTGTTTTCGATATCGAGCTGCAAGGTGACAGGCACTTTCTTATCGAGCATGCGATAAATGCGGCCGTAGTTTTCGCTGGCAACAGCGACGCGCGGAGGCGCCGGCGGGTCTTTCTCCTTATCGCGGCCGCCCCCCTGCTGGACGAACACGGTTCCGTCGTCGCTGCGGGAAGGCTCGATCCAGGCGGCGACGCCTTCGTCAACGAGAAACTTCTGTATCTTGAGACTTAATTCGCGTTGGGCGCGGAATTGCGCGGCACGGTCTTCGGCGTTCGCCACGGGCACCGGCTGGGTGGCAAGCTCCGCCAACTCGCTGTCCGTGTAGCGGTGCGCTTGCGGCTCGAAGCGCTCGGGATTTTCGGGGAAGGCAGCGGTCAGGACAAACTTTCCTTTCAGCTGGCCTCGGTACTTGGCGATGTCTTCCTCTTTCAGGATTGGCGCGAGGACGGCAGCTGCGGTTACCGGACCATTCGTCCCCGGTGTCCAGGCCTTCGGATAGGCAATCAGCGGAAACGGGCGCGGGGATATCACCTGGGCGGAAAAGCGTTCGTTGGACCAACCGCGGCCGAACGGTCCCCAAGGCTCGAGATGGACGTTGGCAAGCTGCCACTCTTTCATCTTGCCGGTAGTCCAATTGGCGGCTTCCTTGATGTCCGGAGAATTCGTAAGACGCGGGCCGTAAACGTCGGTCAGGTAGCTCATGATTTCCATTACTTTGGAATCGTTGAAGCCTTCGTCCTTGATTTGATGGATGGCAGACAACTCTGACTGGCCGGGAGCTTGCGCCGCCAAAGGCAAAACCATCAAGGAGACTACGAATACCGCTAACGCACTCGCATACTTTCGCACCATCGTCCTCCGGTCGCTGTATTTTCATTCTCGTTTGTCAGGAAATCACCCTGGGGAAGCAGCCGCTTTGCATGTGACGCCGTTGACCGCCATTCGGTTTCATTTGCGATGACGTTAAACACGACAGAGCAGCGCAAACCCTGCGCTACAGTAGTAAGAAGTTACGGCTGGAGAGACAAAAAATATTTTTGCTGAGGCGCATTTTTTCCTTGCATGCAAGGGCAACTCTTGTATGCTGCGAATGCGAACTCGCTTTATCGCAGCAGCAGGAGCGAGTTTCCCATAGGAGGACGAGAGTAAAAATTGAGTTCTTTAAAGCTTCCCGCTCGGCTACCTCCCCAGGCAATTCCAATTGCAAGAAAAAGAATCGCTAAGCTCACGCTCTGGCCGCTCGTGGCCGCCACTTTTTTCATGGTGTCCGGCGGCACCTACGGCACGGAAGAAATTATTCACGGCGCGGGGTACGGCGGCGGGATCTTGATCCTGTTGTTTCTGCCGGTGCTGTGGTGCCTGCCGACGGCGTTCATGATCGGGGAGCTGTCAAGCGCGCTGCCGCAAGAGGGAGGGTACTACGCGTGGGTGCGGCGCGGTTTGGGGAACTTCTGGGGCTTTCAGGAAGCGTGGCTTTCGCTGGCCGCTAGCATTTTTGACATGGCGATTTACCCAACGCTGTTTGTTTTTTATTTGAAGCAGATGTCGCCATGGTTTGGACTTGGGAATCACGGAATCTACGCCGGGCTCTTTGTAGTGGCTACTTGCGCGGTTCTGAATCTTGCGGGAATTCGCGTGGTGGGAATCACTTCCCTGTGGCTTTTCTTCCTGCTGTCGGCGCCGTTCGCGCTGATTGTAGTGCTGTCGCCGCTGAAAGTGGGCGCACTGGCAGATGCCCATGGCGTGCCGGCGGCTAGCGGGTTGAGCTTGCTCGGCGGCGTGCTAGTGGCGATGTGGAATTACATGGGCTGGGATAACGCGTCGACGATTGCAGGAGAAGTCGAGCGGCCACAAAGGACGTATCCGAAGGCCATGATTGCGGCGGTGATCCTGGTGGCGCTGTCCTACGTGCTGCCCTTTGCAGGGGTGTATTTGACGGGCGTTCCGTCTTCGATGTTCGGAGGCGACGGCTCGTGGGCTGCGGTGGCGGGAGCGATTGGCGGGAAGTTCCTGGGATTCGCATGGCTAAGATTCCTGGTCATCCTTGGCGGGATGATGAGCGCGTTCGGGATGTTCAATGCGCTGGTGATGAGCTATTCGCGGCTGCCGCTGGCGATGGCGCATGACGAGATGCTGCCAAGATTTTTTGACAAGGTGAGCGTGCGGACTCAATCGCCGTGGGTGGCTATTCTTTTTTGCGCGGCCTGCTGGGCGCTGTGCCTGGGGCTGGGATTCAAGCGGCTCGTGACGCTGGACATTGTGTTGTACGGGATCAGCCTTATGCTGGAATTCGTGACGCTGGTGGCGCTGCGCATTCGCGAGCCGGAATTGAAGCGCAGATTCCGCGTCCCGGGCGGGATGTTCGGTGCGGTTCTCGCCGGCGTGTTTCCGCTGGCGCTGTTGAGCCTGGCAATGGTGGAGAGTAACCATGAGACCGTGCTGGGCATGAACGGCCTCTTGTTCGGAATGCTCATTATCGTGGCCGGGGTTTTGATGTATTTTGTCACCGGCAAATTGAAGATTCGCAGGTCGAAACCGGTGTTGGTGAAAAGCGTCGAGGAGTTGGAAACAGCCTAGGAGATTCTTCATCTGAACTATTCCCTGACGCCCGGTTCGAAAGAGCCGGGCGGTTTTGTCAGGCGCCTAGGATATACTCAGCAATCTTTGGGAAAGCTTCCTTTTGCCAGGAGACTGCTGACGTGAAACTGCGCCGCTTCGCTTTTGCATTGCTAGTTGCCCTATTCGCGCTCGCTGGTTCGGTTCGGCTGTTGGCCGGACGTGACGCGCCTAAGCAATACGATCCAAAATTATTTCAGGAGCTGCGGTGGCGACTGATCGGGCCATCGCGCGGAGGGCGCGTGCTGGCAGTGACGGGCGTGCGTGGGCAACCGGAAATTTTCTATTTCGGAAGCGTGGGCGGAGGCGTTTGGAAAACGAATGACGCGGGGCGAACGTGGAAGCCCGTCTTCGATTCGCAGTCCATTGCATCGATTGGGGCGATTGCAGTAGCGCCGTCAGATTCGAAGGTGATTTATGTCGGGTCGGGCGAAGCCGACATGCGGTCGTCCATTTCGTACGGAAATGGGATGTACAAGTCGGCGGATGGCGGCAAAACGTGGGCGCACATTGGACTGGAGGATTCGCGGCAGATTGGGCGGATTCTCGTGGACCCGCGGGACGCAAACAAGGTTTTCGTCGCCGCCCTGGGGCATGCTTACGGGCCGAACCAGGAGCGCGGCGTATTTCGGTCAAGGGATGGCGGAAAGAGCTGGCAAAAGATTCTGTTTCATGACGAAAACACCGGCGCGATTGATGTAGCGTTCGAACCAGGAAATCCAAAAACGATTTACGCATCGCTCTGGCAAACGCGAAGGCCGCCATGGAGCGTCTACCCTCCCTCGAACGGACCGGGAAGCGGGCTTTATCGGTCGATTGATGGAGGCGATCATTGGGAACGCGTGAGCGGGCAAGGATTGCCAACGGAAGGGCTTGGACGAATTGGCATAGCGTTCGCACCAAGCAATCCGCGGCGGATTTATTTGATCGTGGACGCGAAGGAAGGCGGGCTGTTTCGTTCGGATAATTCTGGACAGAGCTGGCTACGTGTTTCGCACGATCGGCGAATCTGGCAACGCGGTTGGTATTTCGGGGAAGCCAGCGTGGATCCCAAAGACCCCGACACAGTGTATGTTCCGAACACTACGGCTTACCAATCGCATGACGGAGGGAAAACGTTCGCGGCATTCAAGGGCGCTCCTGGAGGCGATGACTACCACGAACTTTGGATCGATCCGGACGAGCCGCGCCGGATGATTCTCAGCTGCGATCAAGGCGCGATCGTGACGCGCAACGGCGGAGAAACATGGAGTTCCTGGTTCAACCAGCCAACAGGGCAGTTCTACCATGTGGTGACGGACAACCAGTTTCCGTACTGGGTATATGGCGCCCAACAGGATAGCAATGCGATAGCCACGCCCAGCCGCAGCAGGTATCGCTCCTTGAATTTTCACGATTGGCGCCCGATCGACGCCGGCGATGAAAGTGGCTACATCGCGCCGGATCCGCTGAATCCCGGCGTCGTGTTCGGCGGGTTTGTCGCGCGCCAGGATTTCAGCGACGAACAGGTCCAGCAGATGCCGCCGACGTTTGGGCAACCGGGCAAGTACCGGCGCACGTGGACGCTGCCGCTTGTGTTTTCGCCAATCGATCGGCACGTACTGTACTTCGGCTCGCAAGTTCTATTTCGGACGGCGGACGGAGGAAACTCGTGGCAGGTGATCAGTCCCGACCTCACGCGCGAAGATGCGGGTGTGCCGCCAAATCTGGACGCCACGACGGCTGCGGATACGCCGAGGGGCAAACGCCGCGGCGTTATTTATACAATTGGACCATCGTATGTGCAAGCCGGAGAAATATGGGCAGGAACGGACGACGGGCAAATCCAACTGACGCAAGACGAAGGAAAAACCTGGGAGAACGTTACGCCGCCGGAATTGACGCCCTGGAGCAAAGTGACGCACATCGAAGCGTCGCATTCGGATGCGGGGACAGCGTATGCCGCGGTGGACAGGCATCGTCTTGACGATTATCAGGCGTATCTCTATCGCACGCGCGATTTCGGAAAGAGCTGGCAACGCATCTCGGATGGGATTCCCGAAGGCAGCTTCTTGAATTGCGTGCGGGAAGATCCTGCCCGGAAAGGTTTGCTGTACGCTTGCACGGAAAAGGGCGCCTACGTTTCGTTGAATGACGGAGACGATTGGGAGTCCTTGCAGCTCAATCTGCCGGTGACGTCGGTGCGCGACCTGGTCGTACACGAAAGCGACTTGGTGATTGCGACCTTTGGCCGTTCATTTTGGATTTTGGACAATGTGACACCGCTGCGGCAGATGGACGCGCATGTCGCTGCAGCCGATGCATGGCTCTTTAGGCCTGAAGCCGCGATTCGCATGCGGACAGGATCGGACCAAGGCACGCCAGTGCCCATGGATGAATTCTTGGCCGCCAACCCGCCCGAAGGCGCGGTGCTCGATTATTACTTGAAGGAAAGAGCGTCAGCGCCGATTCAGCTGGAAATCTTCGACTCCGAAGGAAACCTGGTGCGGCGATTCGCGAGCGATGACGTCTTGCACAAGACAAATCCCAACGACGTGCCAATTCAAATGGAGTGGGTGCGCGATCCGAAACCTCTTCTGGCGGAGGCGGGCATGCACCGATTCGTCTGGGACCTTCGCTATGCGATGCCGAAGGGCGTGCGCAGATCGTTCTGGGGCCCGGCTGGACCACTGGCGGCACCCGGCAACTACACCGTGAAGCTTACTACGAAGGGCAAGAGCAGTACGCAACCACTGACGATCAGGCTGGATCCGCGCGTGAAAACGCCACAGGACGCCCTGACGAGGCAGTTCGGCCTGGCGTCGAAACTTGCAGCGCGATTGGGCGAAGTTTCCATGGGGGTGCAACAGATCGGCGATTTACGAAAGCAAATCGACGCACGCAAGAAGGATGCCAGCGGCAACAGTGAACTTCTGACGGCTTTGCAGGAGCTGGAGAAGAAGGTTGAGGAAGCGGTCGAGCCCGATAGCGATGCGGATTTTGGATTGTTTGGGCAAGCTTTGCCAAACAAGGAGCACGAAACTCTCCCTCAAGTTGAGGGAGCGCTCACTCGGCTCTTGGTCATTGTGGACAGCTCCGAACTGGGTCCAACGACGGATGCCGCAACGGCCAGCGCAAGGTGGGAAGAGGCTGCGCAAGAGACGCTGGCACATTGGGCCGCTTTCCAAAAGGAAGATCTGGCAAGTGTTAATGCCTTGCTCGAGAAAGTCAAACTGAAGCCGCTGTTCCTTGCCCCGATGAATCCCTGAGATGCAGCCGGCGGCGCGAACCGAGGGACGGATTTGGTATGCTGTTACGGGTGAGCAATATCTTCCGAATGAAGTTTCTCTCTTTGATTGGGCTGCTGTCCGTGTCGGTTCTGGCTGCTGTGTTGGTCTCTGCGTCGCCAACTCTTTCGCAAGCGCAACAACCTTCGCCTGGCGTGCCGGCGGCGACAAGCCCCACGGCCTCTCCTGGCCTCGGGGGTGCGGTAGGAACAGCAGCCTCCGCGTTTGGCGCGCAAACGCAACAATCCGGCCTCAACATCGTTGTGCTCGATCCGGCTCATGGCGGTACGGATCCAGGCGCGCGCGGCACAGGGGGCATCCGCGAAAGCGAGATTGTTCTGGATTTTGCGGTTCAGGTTCGACGCGCGCTGGAGTTGCAAGGCTTTCAAGTAGTGCAGACGCGGCAAGGAAATGAGAATCCTTCGTTTGACGATCGCTCCACAACCGCCAACGCGCAACGTGGAGCGGTATTCGTCACGCTACACATCTCATCGACGGGACTGCCGGGCACGGCGCGCGTATACGTGAACTCGGATTTGCCGGCGGTTGCGAATGCCAGCGGCCTGATTCCTTGGGACCGCGCGCAGGCACCGTTTCTTGGATTGAGCAAGTCATTTGGCGATCTGGTGCAGGGATTTCTCGCCCAGCGTTTCAAGGGTTCGCCGGATACTGCACAGTCCGCCAGCGTGCGCCAGCTTCGAACCACGGCAGCGCCGGCCATCGCCGTGGAAGTCTCCAGCGTGACGGTGGAGGACCGCGCCGACCTGGACCGCATGGCCCCAGGTGTGGCGGACGCCATCGCGCGTGGAGCTGCGGCGTTCAGGCCATCCTATGTTGTTCCGAGTGCGCCTGGAGCACTACCATGACGCCAAGCTGGAGATTCTGGCTGATTGGCGGGCTAGTTGTCGCCGTGCTTGCGGCCGCGATTTATTTCCCAATACTCCGCAGGCGAGTGAAGCGCGCTGCAAGGCTCCAGCAGCAGAGCGAAGAACAGGCGCGGCGCGAATTGACACAGCCGATTGCCATCAATCCGGGCGAACCCCGCGTGAAAGCCAAACTCTTCTGGGCCGCCGACGCGATCGATTCCACGCTGGTACCGGTTACGGCGGAACTGCCCCTGTCGAATGACCCGGTACTGCGATCGAAACAGATTCTGAACACGCTGCTCGCGGGGCCCGTAGACACGGAGTTGCGCACGTTGCCGCCGGACGCTTTGCTGCTGGCGTTTTATTTACTGCCAGATGGCACGGCGATCGCGGATTTTTCGGAGGCGCTGGCGACTTCCATTCCGTCCGGGATTGTGAGCGAGCAGCTGGCTGTGAATTCCATCACACGGACTCTGGAAGCCAATGTGCCGCAGGTGCAACGGCTGAAAATCCTGATTCATGGGCAAGAAGTAGAAACGCTCGCTGGGCATTTGGACTTGACCGGAACATTTGTGGTGAACACGAACGTAGCTCAAGAGCCGCCGAATCCGGCACCGACGCCAGCCGGCACAGACAAACCGGCATCGCCAGCACGGGCCGCGAAGGCACCCGCGTCAGTTCTTGCCACGTTGACAGCGGATAAGGCCCCCGGCAAACTGGGTCAAACCGAGAGTAGACCATAGAAATCTTTAAGCCCCGGAGTGACGACCGCAGGAGGAAGAGTGAGAGCCGACGGCCGGACCGCGGACCAGATGCGTCCCTTGAAAATCACGCCGGATTTTATTTCCACGGCGGAAGGCAGCGTCCTGATTGAGTTGGGAAACACGCGCGTAATCTGCACGGCGACGGTCGATGATGGCGTGCCCAGTTTTCTGAAGGGCAGCGGCAAAGGCTGGGTCACCAGTGAATATGGAATGCTGCCGCGCGCTACCGAGGAACGCACGCCGCGTGAAGCAGCGCGTGGAAAGCAGTCCGGGCGGACGCTGGAAATTCAACGACTGATTGGCCGCTCGTTGCGCGCGGTGACGGACCAGGAGGCGCTGGGCGAGCGTACCGTGTGGCTCGATTGCGACGTAATTCAAGCGGATGGCGGAACCCGCACGGCATCTATCACGGGAGCGTTCGTGGCGCTGGCGCTGGCGTTCGAACGATTGACCGCGGCGGGAATCTTGAAGAGTTCGCCGCTGATTGATACCGTCGCAGCCACGAGCGTGGGCATTGTGGACGACCGCGCGCTGCTGGATCTCGCTTACGAAGAAGATTCGCGTGCGGAAGTGGATATGAACGTGGTTATGACCGGCGACGGCCATTTTGTGGAAATCCAGGCGACCGCGGAGGGACGCGCGTTTTCCGGAAGCGAGATGCAAGACTTGTTGGCGCTTGCTGCCGCAGGGATTCGCCGACTGACAGAAGAACAACGCGCTCTCCTGCCCCTGAAATTCAGTGCCCGCGCCCGCTAAGCTTTTTCTCGCTTCGTCCAACCGAGGGAAGCTCTCCGAATATCGCATGCTTGCAATGGCGTCCGGAGTTTCCCTAGCAGTTGAGTTAGCACTGCTGCTGGGACTCGATAAACTTCCCGAGTTTGAAGAAAACGCTCCAACATTCGCCGAAAACGCGGCAGGCAAGGCGCTCCACTACTCGCGGCTGTGGGACGGATTGGTCTTCGCCGATGATTCGGGACTGGTTGTGCCTGCACTCGGCGGTGCGCCAGGAGTTCATTCCGCGAGATACGCGGGGCCGCGGGCCACGAATTCGCAAAGGATTGAAAAGCTGCTCGGAGAGATGCGAGGCAAAACTGGAGCCGAGCGCGCGGCGTATTTCGTATGCGCGATTGCGCTGACGGAACACGGACGAGCCAAGGCCATCGTTACGGATCGCGTTGAAGGAGAAATCTTGGAAGCGCCGCGGGGATCGGGTGGTTTTGGCTATGATCCGGTGTTTTACTTCCCTGCCCTCGGGAAAACTTTTGCGGAGATTCCCGCGGAAGAAAAAAATCAGCGCAGTCACCGGGGGAAGGCGTTCCGCAGATTGCTCTCGTCACTTTCCTCCATGCTATAGTTTTGGCTCCTATGGCCACAAGAGCGAAGAAAAAACCGTCAAAGAAGAAACCCGCCTCGGCAAAGTCGAAAGCACCGAAGCCAGCCAAGGCTGCCAAGATGGCGCGCGCGGCGGGAACTGATTCCAAGCGCGTGACGGCAATTCTCGCGAAACTGGATGAGGCGTATCCGAATGCGAGCTGCGAACTGAAGCACGAGAACGCATTTCAATTGTTGATCTCTACGATTCTTTCCGCTCAGTGCACCGATGTACGCGTGAACCAGGTTGCCCAAACGCTCTATAAGAAATATCCGGATGCGAAGGCGTTCGCCTACGCCACGCCTAGCGAACTGGAACAAGACATTCGTCCAACAGGATTTTTTCGCAACAAAACGAAGTCCGTGATGGGCGCGAGTAAAGCGATCCTAGAACAATTCGGCGGACAAGTGCCGCGAACGATGGAGGAAATACTCACGCTTCCCGGCGTGGCGCGGAAAACCGGCAACGTCGTGCTCGGCACCGCGTATGGAATTCCCAGCGGCGTAGTCGTGGATACGCACGTGCTACGTCTCTCAAAGCGGCTGGACCTGTCGCGGAACGAAGACCCCAAGAAGGTCGAGCAAGACTTGATGAAGATTATCCCGCAAGAGAAATGGATCCAGTTTTCCCACCAACTGATCTGGCATGGACGCCGGGTTTGCTACGCTCGCAAACCGAAATGCATCGAGTGCAACATGGAATCGCTGTGCTTCGCCAAGGACAAAACGGTCTGAAAAACTAGTCGCAACACGACTAGATGGACTAGTAGTAGTCTCAATTAGACTACTCCAACCAAGACTGGATTTTACGCGAGCCGAAGGCCATTGGGAACCATTGGCAAGTTGTTGAGGCGAACGCCGGTGGCGTCAAAAATGGCGTTACCGATCGCAGGCGCGACCGCCATGATCGGTGTCTCGCCCGCGCCCGCCGAAAGAATGTCTTTCCGATCGAGCAATACGGCTTCGATTTCCGGCACGTCGCGGAAGCGCGGCACGCGATAGCTCGAGAAACGGGGATTCTTGATGCGCCCGTTTTCAAACTCGATGGCTTCGAAGAGCGCGCCGCCCAAGCCCTGAATCATCGCCCCGACGACTTGATTTTGCAGACCATCGGGGTTGACGATGGCGCCACATTCGAACGCCTCGACAAGCCGCATCACACGAACAGCGCCAGAGCCGCGATCCACAGAAACTTCGGCGCAGGTTGCGACGTAACTGCCCTTTTCTGCGCCGCACGCGATTCCAAATCCTTGTCCTTCTTGCGTTTTCTTGCGCGGCCAGCCAAAAGATTTAGCTGCCGCCTCCAGCACCGCGCGCATTCGCGTGTCGGCAAGATTTTTCATACGGAAATCGAGAGAATCCATCTTGGCCGCGCTCGCCAGCGAATCCATGTGCGTTTCGCGTGCGAAGTGATTCGCAGTGGCCGCAAGCCCGCGATAGGAGCCGCTGCGCAAAATCAGCGGCGCTTGATGATATTCCGTTCGCTGGTTCGCAACGACGTAAGGAGTCTCGATCCCGGACGCCCCGGAATGATAGTTGTGAAATTCCCATGCCGTTAGCGCGCCATCACCAGCGATGCCGCTCTTGATCTCGATAACGCCCGCCGGGCGGAAATACGCCCAAGTGAACTCTTCCTCGCGCGTCCAAACAACTTTAACCGGACGCCCCGCCGCGCGCGCCAGTCGAGCGGCTTCAATTGCCGCATCGCTAGTGTGCTTCCCTCCATATGCCGAGCCGGTGTCGGGCACAATCACGCGCACACTGCTCTCTGGCAGGTGAAATACCGCAGCAAGTTCGTCGCGGTTTGCGAACGGCCGCTGCGTGCCAGTCCAGACCGTAAGTTTGTCGTCGGCCCACTGAGCCACGGCCGCGCGCGGCTCCAGCGGAGCGTGCGCGATGTACGCGATGGTGTACGTGGCGTCGAGCCGATGCGCGGCGTTCGCCAGCCCCTCTTCAATCGAACCTTTCTGCTTGTGAAAACGATCCTCGGTTTTCGCTGCGGCGTTTTGCTTAAGGTAGGCGAAGAGTTCTTTACTGGAAATCTGCGGAACCTCTTTCCATTCCGCTTTCACGGCGTCCAGTGCTGCCTGGGCCTCGCGCTCCGTGGGTGCTGCCGTGCCGACGAAGTCCCCGTCTCGCACCACGAAAACTCCAGGCATCGTCTTGGTTTCTTCCTGCCGGAAGGAAGTAAGTGTTGCACCAAAGGAAGGCGGCCGCAGTACTTTCCCATAAAGCGTGCTTGCGGGCCGCAAATCCGTCGTGTACTGGTGGCGGCCGGTAACGAACGCGCGGCCGTCTACTTTCGGAATCGCTTTCCCCGCAACTGTCCATTCGGTCGCAGGCGTGATGGGATCTTCCGCAGGGAGGTTCTGCGCGAGCGCCTTGCCGCGCGCAAGCTCCGCATACTTAAGCGAGCGGCCCGATGCGGGGTCAGTGACTCTCGCGTCGACGGCAACCAATCCGGCCGCCTGGATGCTCCACTCCTTCGCTGCGGCCTCTACCAGAATATCCCTGGCCGCAGCCGCCACGCGCCGCAACTGCGGCGTCATGGTAGGAGTCGTCCTGCTGCCAAAAGTTCCCGCGTCAAAAGGGGTCAGAGCCGTGTCTGCCATCACCATGCGAACGCTCTCAAACGGCACGCGCAATTCGTCCGCAATGGTCTGCGCAAGTTCCGTGCGAATGTTCTGCCCAATTTCAGCTTTGCCGGTGAATCCGGTTACGCTGCCGTCTTCGCCGACGTGCAGCCATGCGCTAATGTCCTTTGGCAGCTCTTCGTTGTGAAAGCTCCGGTGCCCCGGCGCTGTCTCCTGCGCCACCATCGCATCTTTCGCAATTGCGAAGACGGCGATTCCCGCGCCAAGAATTCTGAAAAAATCGCGGCGCGCCAGTTCGAATTGATGGAATGAGGCCGCGGTAAATTCGTAGCGCTCCGGCTCGATGAAGAGTTTTCCTTCGACGTTATTCATCGCCCTTGCTCCCGCATCATTTTGGCTGCCTGACGGACCGCATCGATGATGCGCGGGTGCGTCCCGCAGCGGCACACATTGCCTTGCAAAAATTGAACAATGTCCGCCTGACTGGGATTCGGATTCGTTTGCAGTAAGCCTACACTGCAAACGATCATGCCTGAAGTGCAGTAGGCACACTGAAAAGCACCGGCATCGAGAAACGCCTGCTGAACAGGATGCAGCCGCCCGTCTTTTTCCAGGCCTTCGATGGTCACCACGGGTTTTCCCGCGGCCGCGCTCACGGGGATCTGGCAAGAGCGTCGCGGCGCTCCGCCAATCAGTACGGCGCAAGCGCCGCACTGCCCTTCCCCGCAGCCGTACTTGCTGCCGGTCAAGCCGAGTTCATCACGCAGAACGTACAGCAGCGGAGTATCCGGAGGGTAGTTGACCGGATAGCGCTTGCCGTTGACTTCCAATTCGGTCAGCATCGCCATCACTTCCCCATCGGAAAAATTTTGCTCCGAATCTGCGCTTGTGGCAAGGGTTACAAGTTCCCGCGAGGACGGATAGGCCAGGAACATATTATTTCTGACGGTCTGGCAACTTTTTAGCTGAAACGCCGTCGAACTAATCTACGCGAGAGTGCGTAACTTGAAAGTGACGAAGGGACACCGACGGAACTGGGGGGCGACCATGGAAACGCTGGGGCAGGATGTCCGGTACGCGTTAAGGAACCTTCGGAAAACGCCGGGATTTGCGGCAGTGGCGGTGATCACGCTGGCGCTGGGGATTGGGGCGTCGACGGCGATATTCAGCGTGATTGACAACATCTTAATGGAGCCGTTTCCCTACCCGGATGCGCAGCGGTTCTATTCCGTGTTCATCCATGACACTGAACGGAGCGAGCCCGGGGGGCGGCCCGCGTTCATCGGCCCGGAGCTTTTGGATTATATGCAGCAGAATCATGTGTTCGACCGGGCGATAGCGAATGACCAGACGGACGTGCTGTACCGGTCTGGAGAGGGAACGCAGCGGTTCGACGGGAACTTCGTGACGCCAGGGACGTTTGAGTTTTTGGGCATGCCGGCGCTGTATGGGCGGGTGATGCAGCCGGCGGAGTACGAACCGGGAGCCCCGCCGGTGTTTGTGCTGCGGTACAAGACATGGGTGAAGAGCTTTGGCGCCGATCCGGGAATCGTGAACAAGACGTTTGTTCTTAACGGCGTACAGAGAACGCTGATTGGGATTATGCCGCCGCGATTTGGGTGGGGGAATGCGGACTTGTGGATTCCGGCGAAGCCAAGCCGGGCGCCGACAGGAAAAGTGATTGCGGGGGCGTTTCAGCAGCACTGGTGGATGTTGGGACACTTGAAGCAGGGAGTCACCGTGAAAGAGGCGGAAGCCGACTTTACGGTGATCGCAAAGCGGCTGGCCACGATTTACCCGACAGAATACCCGAAGCATTTTACGGTGCAGTTGGATTCATTGACGAATATGGTGGTCGGGAGGTTCAAGACGACGCTTTTCATTGTGCTGGCCGCGGTGGGGTTGCTGCTACTGATCGGTTGCGGAAATGTGGCGAACCTTCTGTTGGCGAGAGCGACCACGCGGGAAAAAGAGTTTGCGATCCGCTCGGCTCTCGGAGCGAACCGGTGGAGACTGGTGCGGCAGCTATTAGTCGAGAGCCTGCTTCTCGCGACAGGTGGAGCAGCCGTGGGCACTTTGCTGGCGTGGGGTGGGCTGAAGTCTCTGGTGGCGCTGATGCCTCAGGAGATTATCCCAGCCGAGTCGGTAATTCAGCTAAACACTCCGGTGCTGGCGTTCACGTTGGGCGTAGCGATGCTGACCGCGCTGGTGTTTGGGCTGGTTCCAGCGCTGAAAGCGGCGCGAAAGGACATTAACGATCCTCTGCGAGACAGCGGAAAAGGCGTGAGTGGCGGATTCCGTCACGGACGATTGCGTGATGCGGTGGTGGTGCTGGAAGTAGGGCTTTCCTTGATGCTGCTGGTGGCGGCGGGATTGTTGATGAGAAGCTTTGTGGCACTTCGAGATGTGAAGCTGGGGTTGCAACCGGATCATATATTCGTGGCGAGGCTTCCATTGCCCGTGGACCGTTACAAAACGGCAGACCAGGTAGCGGGATTCTACCGGCCGCTCCTCCAAAGGCTGAAAGCGCTGCCAGGCGTCCTCGAAGCGACGGAAACGAGCACGCTGCCTCCCTATGGCGGAATCCCGAGCGATATCGAGATTCCCGGAAAAACGCACGCTGAAAAGTGGAATGCGATGTTTCAACTGGTCAGCGAGGGATATTTCCCGGTGCTGAAAATCCAGTTCGTGGACGGAAGAAGTTTCACGGAAGCGGAAGTGACCGGGGCACGCAAGCTAGCGGTGGTGAACCAGACATTTGTGAAGAAGTACTTGGGAACCGAGAATCCGATCGGGAGACAAGTGAAAATCGCGCAGCTAGCGGACTTTGACGACGCGGTAAAAGAGCCCATTTTTGAAATCATCGGGCTGGTGGCCGACGCAAAGAACCGGGGACTGCAGGATCCGCCCGAGCCGGAGATTTGGGTGCCTTTTACGGTTACGGGTTCGGCGTTCCGAGGAATCCTGGTGCGGACAGCGAAAGAACCGATGGCCATGATGAACGCGGTGGAGCATGAAATTTGGGCCACCGATCGCAACGTGGCGCTGGCGTTTACAGGAACACTTGAGGGTTATATCAGCCAGTTTTCCTACGCGGGGCCGCGGTTTGGATTTTTTCTGATGACCATTTTTGGCTCGATCGGACTGCTTCTTGTGACAATCGGCGTCTACAGCGTGCTGGCGTACACCACGGCGCGAAGAACCCATGAGATTGGAATACGAATGGCCCTGGGGGCGGAAGGTTCGGACGTTCAGGGAATGGTCATTCGAATGGGATTGCGCCTGGTGGGAATCGGCGTGGCCATTGGATTGATCGTAAGCCTGGCGATTGGGCGAGTCATCGCGACGCAGTTGTGGGGCGTGTCGGCGTACGATCCATGGACGCTGGTGTGCGTGCCCGCACTGCTGTTGATCACCGGGATCGTGGCCTGCTGGCTGCCGGCGCGGCGAGCAGCAAGCGTGGACCCGC
>MNEA01000161.1:697-9096 GCA_001917435.1 Acidobacteria bacterium 13_2_20CM_2_57_6 | reverse complement strand
TTCGGATCCAAACGGATTGCTTCTCGAAACCTGGCAATCGCATTACTGTCCTGCTTGCGTTCAGCGTAGAGATTGCCTAATTCGAGGTGCGCTAAAGCGAGCCGAGGGTTCAGACGGACGGCTTTCTCGAGAAGCGATTGCGCACCATCGAGACTGTCTGCCCGACCCGAAGTCATGGCTTCATGCAAGAGTGCCGCGCCGTAACAAAGCACAATTTGGGAATTCTCTGGATAACGCTCTGCCAAACGTTGCAGTCGGGGCTGTATCTTCCCCCATTCCGCGGCTGGCACAAACTGTGGTAAGTCATTCCACGCGAGAAAAGCATCAGGCGATGACGGGTCAGTTTCCAGTGCACTCAGAAATGCGTCAGCCGCGTCAGCGTACTGCCGAAGGGCGAAGTGGGCCAGCCCCCTCCCCACATATAGCCGCGCAAATGCTGGAAATTTCTGCGAGCCAAGCCGAAAGGCTTCAATTGCTGCATCGAACGTGAGATGAAGAAGGTACTCCGCACCGAGGTCGAAATAATATTGTTCTTTCGTGGAGTCCAATTCCACAGCCCGCTGGTAGTGGCGGACGGCTTGCACATAGAGCCCTGCCTCCTCTTCCAGTGATGCCAGCAGGTCACAGAGTTCAGCGTTCGGCTGTACTTCGACCTTGCGCTGGAGCAGGTCGAGCGCTGCCTGTGGATTACCTGCTCCTTTATAGGCCAAGGCCAGGTTGTAGATCGCTGAATTGCTTGTTGGTTCGAGCTGTAGCGTTCTCTCAAAATGCGAGACCGCCATGGGATAAGCGCCGGCAGACGCAAACATCAATCCGAGAGCGAAGTGCTGCTCCGCCGAGAGGCTTGTGGGCGCGACAGCCAGTTCTGTCCACGACGTGTCTCGTTTCGCGAGGGTGCTGCGCGCGAGAGCTAAGTAGATCTCGAATGATTGCGGACTCAGCTCGTACGCACGACGATAATTGCCGGTTGCACCTTGATTATCCCCGAGCTCTTCAGCGACTCTGGCCGAGAGGACGTAAAACTTTGCTGCCGTCGCATCATCTTGAGGAACTGTTAACTTCGTGAGAATGTTATGAGCTTCAAACGGCCGTTTCAGCTCGCTCAGGCTTCGGGCCAACTCATAGCCGGCTTGGAAATCCCCGGGACGACTCGACCATGCTCTTTGGAGGTACGGCACAGCCTTTTCGTACTCTCGGGTCTCCGACAGAATGGTACCCAGTCCTACTGAGGCCGTGAAGTTGTGTGGCTCCTGCTGGATGGCCTGACGGAACAGGCTGGCAGCTTCCCCGTTGTTCCCGTGTTCCCAAAGCAGCGCGGCAAGATTGTTGTAGCCCATCGCCGCATGAGGCAGCAGGCGAATAACTTTCCTGAAACTGGCTTCGGCTTCGGCCTTACGGCCGAGCTGAGCGGTAACGAGTCCTCGCAGATTGTTCAATGCGGGATCATCCGGTTCGGTGGTCAAGGCGGTGTCCAATTCCGCCAGTGCATCGTTAGGTTTTCCGGCCTGCAGTAGATCGAAGGCTCTATCGTACGGCTTTGGCGCGCTGGGCAGCTTTCCTTGGCTTGCAACCTGGGCACACGGAGCTGTCGCGAGTAATACATCAAGAACAACGACCGGAACAACTCGACAAAACCAGTTCAAAACTTTTCCTGCTCAACAATCCCTTTTCCTTCTTGGATCACAACTAGACGATTGGCAGGCACCCGTTCCAATGTCTCCTGCCCACCGCCCAACCATTTGACTGTCACGCGAGACGCTTCGCGCGCACGGCCGAGGCCGAAATGCAACCGCAAATCACTCTGTGAGCAAAAGCTTCCACCGCTGCGCACCTCTTGAATTTGCTGCCGGCCTTCGGCTTCCAGAACTACTCTCGATCCGACCGCGGCGCGATTGGTGTGCGTTCCGACTAGTCTCACAAGCAGCCATGAGTTCACCGAAGGCGACAGGTTCCGAAGCAAAGTCGGAGGATCATTCAAATTATTGATTACTACATCAATTTGGCCGGTACGGAAGATATCACCAAAGGCGGCCCCCCGGCTACAACGTGGAAGCAGCAACCCAGCTCCGCTCCCTTCAGAGATGTCCTCAAAGCGGCCGTTTCCGATGTTACGGTACAGAATCTTCTTGCCTTCTTCCTCTTTCGCCTTCGGGCGTTTCCCACTCAGGCCCGGAGGATAAATCCCACCTGTGGCAATGAAAATATCGGGTTGACCGTCATTGTCGAAATCAACAAAAGCGGTACCCCACTTTACCGATGAAGTCTGCCCGCTCAAGCCGGCTTGGAAGGTACGATCGTTAAAAAAGCCATTCCCACGGTTGTGGTAGAGGGACGTTGTCTGATCGGAAAAGTTGGTCTTTAGTATGTCGAGAAGGCCATCGCCGTCATAGTCGCCCGCATCCACACCCATCCCGCCCTGCATTCCTCCGTTTTCGTCAACTGCCACCCCCGCGAGCAGTCCTACTTCAGTAAAAGTCCCGTTGTGATTGTTTTTGAACAGCAAACTCGGTGTCGAATCATTCGCGACGTAAACATCGGGCCAGCCATCGTTGTCATAGTCGGCAACGCAAGGGGTAAAACCATAAGTAGGCTCGCAATTCGCAATTCCCGCGGCCTTGGATATATCAGTGAAGGTCCCGTCGCCATCGTTGTGATAGAGAATGTTCTTGGAACCTTGTAATCCTTTTGGCCCGTACAACACAGGCGATTGCACGCCTACCAGGGACGGATCTGATTCGTACAATGCTAGACCGGAATCGTAGCCGACATAATTACTGACAATGAGATCCAGGTGCCCGTCGCGATCGTAATCGAGAAAGGCGGCGCCTGAGTTCCAGTGATCCTCGGCTTGGAGCAGTCCCGATCCGCGGGTCACATCCGTGAAAGTTCCGTCTCCGTTGTTGCGATACAGCACGTTCTTGCCGTAGTAGGTGACAAACAAATCCATAAAGCCATCGTTGTTGTAGTCGCCAACGCATACGCCTTGCCCCCAGCCAGAGCGCACAAGATTGGCTTTTGCAGTCACGTCCGTGAATGTGCCGTCACGATTGTTTTTGTAGAGGTGATTTATCGGCTCCTTATCCTTTGGGAAACCGCTGAATCCCCAGCT
This sequence comes from Acidobacteria bacterium 13_2_20CM_2_57_6, assembly GCA_001917435.1. Lineage (GTDB taxonomy): Bacteria > Acidobacteriota > Terriglobia > Acidiferrales > UBA7541 > Acidiferrum. The sequence goes on along the minus strand of MNEA01000161.1, from coordinate 5,987 downwards.
ATTGACAACGAATATGTCGAGCCATCCGTCATTGTCATAGTCGAAAAGGGCGATTCCGCCACCAGTAGTAGAGACAAGAAAGTCCTTGCTCTCGTGGCCCGCAACAACTGTTTTCGCGGTTAGGCCCGCCAGGCTTGCAACGTCAACATAGTTTGGAAAGTACGCATTCTCCTTGCCAGTACCTGCGTTCAGCAGAACAGGAAAGGGCGACAAGGAACAAAGCCCCAGTCGGAAAAGAACCTGGAGGTTTTTCCGGCGGTTCACGCCGCACATTCTAGCATGTGGCCTAGGCCTCCACGCCAAAGCGTTTCAGCTTTGTGCTCTCTTCCGCGCGGAGGAGAAAGTAGATTCGCCTGCCGCTGCCACTCGGCTCAGGAGACGCTTGATCATTCTGTGGCAATCCACATCGCGAGACAGTAATATTGTTCGGCCAAATAGGTGTGCGATGCCCAACAGCCGAAGTTCTCGCCGGTTAAAAACTGGATGTTTCCTCTTAGGTACAGTGCTCGCCTCAAGCGCGGCTTGCTGGAGTGTGGCGCTCCGGGCAGCAGTGTCGAAGGTTGACATTACTCCTGCACACGGCGCTAATTTGTGGGGCTACAGCAATCGTGAGAACCCGGCAACCGGTACCCTCGACCCGCTCTATGCACGTGTTCTGGTTCTTGAAGCGGGCAGTCGAAGCCTCGCGCTGGTCAATCTTGATCTTGGCAGGCCGTTCGGACCGGCTTCACTTCAGTGGCTCCGCAATGCAACTCAAAAGGAGGTCTCTTTTTTGATTCTCACTGCAACGCACACCCATTCCGGACCTGTAATTCAGGACGATTATCCTAGGGGGAAGCCGGCATGGGAAACTGCCGCTCTTGAGAAAATTGCAAATGCTGTAGCCGAAGCCCGCAGGAACCTGAGCGATGCTCAGATCGGGGTTGGGTACGGAGTCGCATTCATCGGTCATAACCGGCTCCGCGTCAACCCGGATGGAACAGTAACTTGGTTTGAGCGCAATCTCACTGAAATTCCCACGGCGCCAGTGGATGGAACGGTTTCAGTCTTGCGGATCGACAGGACTGATGGCCAGCCGCTGGCGATCTTGGTGAATTATGCCTGCCATCCCGTGATATTCGGCAGCGATAACCTTCAGTATTCGGCCGATTTTCCGGGAGCCACGGCTCGAACTGTCGAGCAAGCATTTGCTGGCAACCCTCTCTGCTTCTTCCTGCAAGGCGCGCCGGGGGACATAAATCCATATTTCGCCGTTACGCCGCTTGAGCAGGACGCCATTGTCATGCGGGACCAAGCCGGTCGCATGCTAGGTCGAGAAGCCGCGAAGATCGCTGAGGAGATTCACACAAAACCAGATTCCAATGCCGACTTACAATTCTCGGAAGATTTGGTCAGCGTTGGCATGCGTTGGGATCCACAGAAGTGGCGCGACGCCACGATTGCCGTGTTCGGCGCCACAAGTTCGGATCCATTTGCACCGAAGTTAGACAACATTCAGCTTTCGGTAACAACCGTCCTCATTAATAGGGGAATCGCGATTCTCTCCATGCCCGGTGAACCTTTCGTCGAATATCAAATCGCCTGGCGGCAGCGATCTCCGGTGCGTGATGCATTGCTGATCGGATATGCGAATGGCTATAACGGTTACTTTCCCACTATCCGTAGTGCCACTTTAGGCGGGTATGGGGCAGCTAACCCTGCCACTTGGGTTGAGGTTGGAGCCGGAGACCGAATGATCGACACCGGCATCACCCGGCTTAACTGGATGCTCGGCCGCCTACACGAGCTGCCCGAGGATTTCGCGAAGTGAAGGAATTTGGCGAGACTTGTCTGACAACACGTGAGGATATCCCGCGAAGAGCCATAGATGCTTTTTCTATCCTAGTGCACGCGGTGGTTATCGTGTTACTACTGGGAATGAATACGCTCGAGTGTGAGGCTGCTGCATTAAGGGCTGGGGTGGCCAAGGCCGATATCAGTCCTCCTCCTGGCCTGCCGATGTATGGGTTTCTCGACCGCATCAACGACAACAAGCTTTCTACAGGGACCCTTGATCCTCTTTATGCGCGCGTGTTAGTACTGGACGCTGGTGAAAAGCGCCTTGCCTTGGTGACTCTTGATCTGGGCAGGACGTTCCGCGAATCTGAACTCGCTCAATTACGCCAGCAGCTTAAGGCCTCCGCCGGAGTCTCGTTTCTCGTTCTGACGGCATCGCACACGCATTCCGGACCTAACGTCCTCGATCAAGAAGCCGGCGGCGAACTGCAAGCGTGGGAGAACATCGCAATCAAAAAAATCTCAGCTGCCGTTGTTGAGGCCAGCCGCCATTTGGTTAACGCTCGCCTTGGCACCGGGCGAGGCGAAGTCTATATCGGATACAACCGTCGCCAAGTGCAACCCGACGGTGCGGTGAAGATGCTGTGGACAAACCCCGGCAAGCAGCCCACCGCGCCCCTCGATCCTACGATTTCCGTCTTGCGAGTTGACGACGCGGAAGGAAAACCCCTGGCGATACTTGTAAATTACGCCTGTCACCCTGTCGTGCTTGGGTCCGACAATATTAATTACTCTGCGGATTTCGTTGCGGTCATGACAGAGACGGTGGAGAAAGCATTCGACCGGGCGCCCCTCTGTTTCTTTCTTCAAGGGGCTGATGGCGATATTAATCCTTACTACGCCACGACGCTTCTTTCCGATGATGCCATCGCTAAGCGTGATTGGACCGGGCGCCAACTCGGCGAAGAAACTGTACGGGTTGCGAAGGGGATCCACACTGATTCAGCTGCTGATCCAGCAATTGGGTTTGCAGACGATGTAATGCGTTTCCAGCTACGCTGGCCTGCAAAGAAATTTCGCGAAGGCCTCTTGAAGACGTATGGCCCGCATGTCTTCGAAGATCATGCTGACCTCATCGGCCAAGACCCCCCACCCGATCATTTGGATCTTCACGTTACGACCGTGTTGCTCAACAGTCGGATTGCGCTGATAGGAATGCCGGGTGAGCCTTTCGTCAACTTTCAGATCAACTGGAAAGACCGTTGTCCGGTGCCGGAGGCCTTCTTCCTCGGCTACACCAATGGCTACTTCGACTATTTTCCGACAATTGAGGCGGCGGCTCAGGGTGGATATGGCGCCGGAGATTCGAACACTTATGTGGAAGTTGGAGCTGGCGAGCGGATGCTAAGACAGGCGTTGGTCCGCGTTTACCAAATGCTTGGCAAGCTCAGAGATGCGCCGGATATGAATTAGTTGACGCCGAAGCAGAAGGTTGTACATGGTCCAAAGTTTACTCTGGGAGGGAGATCTGATGCCAGAATCTCAGGCCAGTTCCATGAGTGCTTTGCGCGATCGCAATCCCCAGCCTGAAGTCGCGACACGTCTCAAAAGACTATTAACGCTGCTTCTAGTCCTGACCGCACTAATTTTTCCAGGCAGTATTCGCACGGAGTCAAATCCCATTTACCTCGATCCACAGCAGCCCATCGAGCGTCGCGTGGAGGACCTGCTAAGCGGGATGACCTTGGAAGAAAAAGTTGGCCAGCTCAATCTGCCCTGCGTGTATGTGGACCAGTTGGGAAAAACCATTCCCGAAAAAATGCAGGCGTGCAAGCGCTTCGCGGCGGGAACTTACACCAATGAAATCGGTCCCGGTGCTGGTTTCTTTACTCTTGCGGACACGATTCTCCACGAAGGAGCTGAGCAGCAAGCCGAGTACTTCAATGAGCTTCAAAAAATCGCGCTTACTAAGACGCGGTTGAAGATTCCTCTTTTGGAAGATGAAGAAGGCACCCACGGCGGCATGTTTTCCGGAGCGACAGTTTTCCCCGAGGGACTTGCCATTGGCAGCAGTTTCGATATGCCGCTCGTGGAGCAGATCTATGCGGCTGCTGCACGTGAGTCGCGGGCTGTCGGCATTCATGTGCTTTCGACTTTGGTTCTCGAACTGGATCGTGATCCAAGGATGGGGCGCAATGAAGAAGGCTACACAGAAGATACTTATCTTATGTCTCGCATCGCCGAAGCTATTGTCCGGGGCACGCAAGGCAAGGACATCAGCGCGCCTGATAAGGCCGTCGCACTGCTTACCGATTTTCCAACTCAGAGCGAACCTCTAAGCGGCCTAGAACGCGGCGCGGTTACCCTGTCGGATCGAATGCTTCGGCGAGACATACTTCCTCCATGGGCGGCAGGCATCACGAAGAATGACGCGCTTGGGGTGATGGCCGGATACCCCGAAATTGAAGATATGCCGGCCCACGGATCGAAGAAGTGGATGAACGACGTCTTGCGCGACGAACTCGACTTTAGGGGAATTGTCGTCAGTGAGGGCGAGGGCTTCGGCACGCTTATCTATGAAGGTATCGTGCCCACGCAAAAAGAAGCGGGTGCTCTGGCCCTCAAAGCCGGAGTAGATATCAACATCACTTATGAACCTGCGTACATGAGGCCGCTCATCGAGAATGTCAAAGAGGGCCGGGTTCCGATGGAGCTCATTGATCGCGCCGTGCGGCGCATGCTGGAACTCAAATTCCGTCTTGGATTATTCGAGCACCCGTATGTTGACGTGGCTCACGCGAAGCAAATCGTTCATTCGAAGGAACACCAACAGCTAGCCCTGAACGCTGCTCGCGAAGGAATCGTGCTTCTCAAGAATGAGAATAATGTTCTTCCGCTTAAAAAGGACGTGAAATCGATCGCTGTTATCGGTCCAAATGCGAACAGTGCTTCGAATCTGTTCGGCGACTACTCCGCCCAGGTCGTTCTTCAACACGTGGACTCGGTTCTGGACGGAATTAAAGCGAAGGTCTCGCCGGCGACCCGCGTGTTTTACGCGGGAGGATGCGCCGTGAACGACCAGAACAAAAGCGGTTTTGAGAAAGCGGTGCAGGCAGCGAAAAACACGGATGTAGCTATCGTGGTCCTCGGCGAACAGTCCAGAAGAGAAGGCGACGAAGCAAAACATCGGCCTGCGCCTACCGACGGTGAAGGCTACGATGTCGCCAGCCTCGATTTAACAGGGGTGCAAGAGGACCTCCTCAAAGCTATCCGGGCGACCGGCACGCCAACAGTGCTGATACTAATCAATGGCCGCCCTCTCTCAATCCGTTGGGCTTCAGAACATGTCCCGGCGATCGTTGAGGCTTGGCAGCCCGGCGAGCGTGGAGCAGAAGCGATTGCTGATGTCCTCTTTGGCGACTACAACCCAAGCGGACGTCTGGCGATCACCATTCCTCGCAGCGTCGGCCAGCTGCCCGTTTACTATAGTTATCCGTTGTCGAAGGCGTACTGG
>MNEA01000161.1:0-677 GCA_001917435.1 Acidobacteria bacterium 13_2_20CM_2_57_6 | reverse complement strand
ACAGGTCAGCGTTGATGTTGAGAACACGGGCAAGCGCGCTGGAATCGAAACTGTTCAGCTGTACCTTCGCGAGCACTTTACGCCGGTAGCAACTCCAGTGAAACAATTACGCGGATTTGAAAGAGTCCAGCTCGACCCCGGCCAGAAGAAAACTGTGAACTTTACTCTGGGACCGGAAGAGCTCCAACTGCTCGACCAGGACTTGCAGTGGAAGGTCGTTCCCGGCACTTTCGACGTTATGATTGGGACGTCTTCGGCCGACGTCGCGCTAAAAGGAAGCTTTGAGGTACGAAGTTCCAATCCAGCATCGAGTGCGTGGTGAACCGGAAGATATCGGTTCGGTCGTCGGGCTTAGTACCGACAAACGCTTTTGTGACCACGAACCAAGCCATCCTTGCAAATGGTCGGCATCCGGCTGTCACGGGTTTAGGCGCGCCAGTCAGATAACGACGAGTAAAGACGTCTTGTAACTACAGAGCAGATTTGCGAGCCTCGTAAACCTTGAGGTGAAACCCGATTCTCAGTGATCGATCTGGAGTGGATTTGCGAGTGCGGTAAGTGCTTTACATGCTGGGGTGGGACACGGGAGTCGAACCTACAACCTACTGATTAAGACGTAGCGCCCCACATGCGCACGCGATCCAAATGCGGTTGCTTAGCCGACTGCCTGTCGGTCA
>MNEA01000126.1:2652-39059 GCA_001917435.1 Acidobacteria bacterium 13_2_20CM_2_57_6 | reverse complement strand
GCTGCGGCTGTTAGAATCTGATCGAGGGCATCTTCAACATCGGCTCCGCTAAGGTCCCCGCGTCGCTCCGCCATCGCCAAGCCATTCGCAATTTCCAAATGCCACAATGCGGGCACCAGCCCTCGTTTGCCTCCAAGCATTTCCCGCTGCACGTCTAACGCATACACCGGCACCGACTTATCAAGAACCCAGGCAAGCGCTACGGACGCATCAAGGACGAAGTCGCTCACGTTCTTCCCTCTTCGATCAACTCCTTTACACTTATGTTCTTGGGCTTCTTCGAGCGCTTCCGTATTTCATCCATCCGTGCAAACACTTTCTTGAGGTCCACCTCTTCCTGCGCGGGAACAATTTCCGCGGCAAGCTTTCCTCTTCTGGTGATCCCGATCCGTTCGCCGCGCGACGCCCGCTCCACCAGTTCCGACAGCTTCTGCTTGGCCTCAAACAATCCCACTCTCCGCATGGTCCCTCACCTGAACAACCTAGATGATTATTCTAGATGATTTGCTCCGCGCTTGCAACCTGCCCCACAGCTCCGCTGGACCCCATCTAAGTCATTGTCAGTGCGTCTTCCGTGTATTATTCCAAGTGACGTATCCTGTAAGTTGTTTGTTTGCCGCTCTCGCAGAAACTGCCAGGGTGTGTACCAACAATTCCCATTCTGGGACGGAGCATCCATCTCATGGGCCCGGTTGGGCTTGCTGCTTTGTTCCGTCTTCTCTCTTCGACTGTCGACCGTTGACTGTCGACTTCTTCTTGTCCCCCTCTTCTTGTCCCCCTCATTCCGGAAACGCCTTTGGATCGATTCCCGGCACCAGCTTCAGCGCATTCTTGTAGTACACCTTTTTCAAAACTTCGTCCGGCACCTGGAAACCGTAAATGCGCCAGAACGCATGGCGCTTGCGGTAATACTCAAAATATTCGTCGCGCGTTTCGAGCGCGCGGAAATACCATTTGTATTCGTTCACATCGTAGATGTCTTTTCCCATCAGCACGCGGTCTTGATATTTCACCAGGAAATCGTGCGCCGAATAGGGTTGCCGCCCCAGTTCCGCCAGCACCGCGGCCATATCTACGTACATGTTCGGGAGCGAATCGAGAGTTTTCCCCAGCCGCTCCAGATCATTTCCGTGAAAACCGAGATGCGCCGCAATAAAATTCGTCCTGGGATGCTTCGCAAACAGATGATTGCGCTCCGCCATCAGCGTTTCAAACGGCGGATACTTCGCCGGCGGCCGCGCGCGGCCCGGAAATTCCTTCAACTCTTCCCAGCGTTCGTTGTGGTAGTCCCAGGGATCAAAAAACGCGGAAGGCTCCGCTACGTGAATCAGCACGGGAAGCTTCAGTTCCGCGCATTTCTCGAAGATGGCATCGAACTCCGGATCGTCCGCGTGCACGCGCTCGCCGTTCGCATATTTCAGGTCCATTCCGAAATTCTTGAAGATTTTCAGTCCTTGCGCGCCGTTCTTGATGTCTTGTTCCAGGCGCGCCGTCACGCGCTTTCCAAATCCCGGCGTGTTCAGGTCGTCGTAACTCATGTTCGAGAAAACGACGAATCGATCGGGGTAGCGTCCTTTCATCATCGCCACAGTGTTCTTGAGTTGTTCCCCGGTTCCTCCGCTGAGATTCACCATCACGCGCAAATTGATCGTGTCCATCTCCTTGACGAGCCGGTCCACTTCTTCCGGCGTGGGATTCCAGTGATGGCTGTGAATATCGATGAACGGAAATTTCGCCCGCTCGATTTTGTGTTCCTTGGTGACGAGCGTGGACTTGGGCTGGTACTCATCGATCGTCGGGGTCTGCTGCTTCTGTGGAGATTGGCCCTGCTGCGTCATTGCGGCGCGCGGCCAAACGAGGAACGCAGCAGAAGCGGCAACGAGAATCGTGGAAACGAAGAAGATGGTTCGCCGGGAGTTCATAGTGCCCCTTTGGACGTTCGAACTTCCGGATTATCTTCGCACAGGCAAGCAGGCCGGCGCCGCGGAATCCTCGCTAGTGTCGGCGCTCTTCCATTCGTTTCATGCCCAGAAGGTGATGCATATCGAGTTCTTGGTCCCCTCCGCGCTCAGCGCCTGACTGCAAGCGTGCCGCGCCTGACTTTCGATTCTACTTCCGCGCGGCAGAAACGAAGGACTTCGACCGTATTCTGCATCGACCTGCCGTCTTCGTTATCGAAATCTTGCGGCAGAAGGTTTAGCACGTGGCCGAACTCGTGCAGCAAGGCCAGCGTCCGGGCATCCAGTGAATCGCCCGGGTATGGCCCCACGTTAATTAACCGGGGTTTTTCGAATGTGCTTAAGCCACCTTCTTTGGAGACTGCTACGGTCGTCGCCAGGGCGCGGAAAAAGGCGCCGCCGGCATTCAATGTAATGGTGGAGAAAGCGCCAATATCCTGGCCCACCTTGGCCACATAGGGATCTCGGAAGAAATATTCGGACGCCGCGCCCTTCGAAACGTGGATAACCTCTTCTCCGTGGCGATCGATAGCGAAGCCGAGGGTTTGAAAAGCGGCAGCCGGATTTGGGTCTTTTTGACGGAACCATGCCGAGCAAGCGTTCTCGCTTTGCAGAATCTCCAAGACTCTGTCGCGTGCGCGCAGGATTTTCTGGCCTGGCTTTCCCATAGCCGCTAGATTCTCATGCACCGGATCTGTCGCCGGAGTACAGCCAATTTGCGGCAAAGTTGCCGGGTTGCACGGGTTCAGCGATGGCACGCTCACCGGCGGAGCATCGCAGGGCACGTCTGCGTCACCGCCTGCTGCAGTAGTCGTGCGCGAATTGTTTGTGCAGGGCACCCTGCTCGAGACTGTCTTGGAAACCGGCAGTGGATCTGCGGCGTGACGAATGAAATTTATGCCCTGAGCGAAAGAAACTGTTTCGGTAAGGCCCGAAATAAAAACAACTGCGACGGCCAGAATGCTCCGAGGGGCGGAGTACATCACTTTCTCCCGCCCGGACCTGTAACTCACCACAGGCCGTTTTCGGCGGCACGCTTCCTGATGGCCGTCAACCGGAAGCTGCCCTGAAAACGGTGGAACCTCGATCCGGGACTAAAGGGAAAGACGAAGTTCGAGCAGCAAAGCCACCTCAAACGTTTCTGGAATGACTCTTAGCGGAATGGATTTCTGGATTTTGAGTTGGCAGGGTCTCAACCGCACCCAAATTTTCGAGAAGTAACATCGTTAAACTTAGAAGACTACTGCGGAGAAATCCGCGTTCGTACTTCGGAGCTTGGCCCACGGAAGTTAGCATACGAACAACGCGACACACAAAGACCGGGCACAAAGACCGGGCAGTCTTGACAGTGGCGAGGAGTCGGCCTAGGCTGCACCACTCTGGGGGGGGAATCTCGGAGCAACCCGGAAAGAGGTGTTCCAATGCGGGAGAACCTACAAGAGCGCTTGCAGCACGCGGGACAGGTTGGTTTGTTTCTTGCCGCTTTCCTGCTGCCGTTTCGACTGATGGCGCCAGCCGTAGTGGCAGCCCAAAATCAAGAAACCATTGTAGAGCACAGCGTAGCGGCGAAGATGCGCGACGGTGTAATGCTTCGCGCGGACATTTACCGGCCGAAGACGGATGGAAAGTTTCCGGTGTTGCTGGTACGCACGCCGTACGACAAGACGGGCGAAACGAATTTTGGATTGAAGGCTGCGGCGCGCGGATACGTGGTGATTGCCCAGGATGTGCGCGGGCGATTCACTTCGGAGGGCGAATGGTACACCTTCAAGAATGAATCGCGGGACGGATATGACACCGTGGAATGGGCGGCGGCACTTCCTTATTCGAATGGGAAGGTGGGGATGTTTGGGGGATCGTACGTCGGGGCGACGCAATTCCTGGCGGCCATCGCAAAGCCACCGCACCTGGCGGGGATTTGCCCGAACGTGACGGCGTCGAACTATCATGACGGCTGGGCTTATCAGGGCGGGGCATTCGAGCAGTGGTTCAACGAATCGTGGGCGACCGGCCTGTCGATGAACACGATGCGGCGGCGCGTGGATTTGGCCGGTAATGCCCTTGGGTGGACGAAGATTCTGCCCTTGCGCGCATATCCCGTGCTGGAAGCGCCGGAAGCAGAGGGTTTGGCGCCTTATTTCAGCGATTGGCTGGCGCATCCGAATTTCGACGAGTACTGGAAGCAAATCTCCATTGAGGATCACTACGAGCAGGTTCAGGTACCCGTCTTCAACCTGGGCGCGTGGTACGACATTTTTCTGGGCGGCACGCTAAGAAATTATGCGCGACTGAAGAAGGAGGCAGGCTCGGAAACGGCCCGGCGCGGGCAGCGGCTGCTGGTGTACGTCGGGGGACACGCCGGAGGTTGGAACAACAGAAAAGTCGGCGCGGTTGACTTTGGAGAAAAACTGCCCATCGATGGCGATGAGCTGACGTTGCGTTGGTACGACATGCTGCTGAAAGGAGAAGCGAACGGAGTTGAGAAAGAAAAGCCGGTGAAGATTTTCGTAATGGGCAAAAACGAGTGGCGCGAAGAGGATGATTGGCCGCTGGCGCGGGCGAAAAGCACGAAGTATTACCTGCATTCGACCGGCGTGGCAAACGGAGTGGCTGGGAACGGGGCTTTGAGCTTGGTGGCTCCCGCGGAGGAGAAGCCGGACCAATACGTTTTCGACCCAAGCGATGCGACACCGACGATTGGCGGGCCGCTGTGCTGCGGCGCGCTGCCGACAGGAATTGGGCCGGAAGATCAGAGGCCCGCGGAGGCGCGCAGCGACGTGCTGGTGTACACGACGCCAGCGTTTGCAAAGGACACCGAGGTGACGGGACCGGTCTCGCTGGACTTGTTCGTGAGCAGTTCAGCCGTGGATACGGACTTCACGGGAATGCTCGTGGATGTTTGGCCGAATGGTTTTGCACAGAACCTGACGAGCGGGATCCTGCGGCTGCGTTACCGGAATTCGCAAGAGAAGCCGGAACTGGCGAACCCGGGTGAGACGTATCACATTACGATGGATTTGTGGTCGACGAGCAATGTGTTTCTCGCAGGGCACAAACTGCGGCTGGAGGTTTCCAGCAGCAACTTCCCGCGCTTCGACCGCAACCTGAACACGGGTGAAGAGCAGGCCCGTTCGACGCGTATGGTCAAAGCAACGAACGTGATTTATCACGACAAGGCGCGTCCATCTGCGCTGGTATTGCCTATCGTTCCTTAGCGGCGGGGGCGGGGCACCAACTGCCGCGCCGGCTCCTGAATGCCATCAGCGGAGTTGCGCTGATGTGCATGTCCAGGAGCCGTGGCTGCAGTCACGACATTCCCTACTGGGACTGGAACGGAGTGTACGCGGGACACGAACCACCGAAGCTCCCTGAGGTTGACGGATTGGGCTTATGAAGCTGGATGAGGAACCCAAATAGTGCAAACACTCCGAGGTCGTGTCGTAATAGACGACGTTTCCAGTGGAATCCGTCAACCGGATGTCGAACTGGTCGTTCACACCTGGTTCTCCAGCGTCTTTGGCCCGAACAGCAAAGTTGACGTCACCGTACAGGTTTGTCCTGGCCGTTCCGCAGATGCCCCGCGTTCCAGTTGGGCTGGCCCGTCTGCGGGTCCGTGCCGGTGCCGTCGTCGACGAAGAAGTACCCTGTGATGCTGGTCCAGTGAACGTTTAGGCCGGTGCCGTGGTCAATGTACTCAAGGTGACCCCAGGTCGGCGAACCATGCTTGCATCCGCCCGCCACGCCGAAGTTGGCCTTATTGCCGTTGTAAACGATCCATCCGCCGCCGGTCAGAAAGTCGCAGGGCGGCAGCGTTTCCCAAGCTTTTACGGGAGGTGCTGTCGCAGTCCCGACCAGCATCGCGCCAGTCACGACGAGCGCCACTACCACGAGCCCGGATGCCAATCTACTGATTCTCTTTGCTCTTTCGTTCATTTGTACTTTCTCCTCCCGCATCTGGCTCACTTATCGTGAGGCTAAGAGATACCCGCAGTCGCGGATGCGACTACTACGTCGGCAACTCCGGTCACAACAACGTGCAGCGCGTTTACTACCGCGGTGCCGGTTGATGAAATCATCTGCTCGTTGATAATCACCTGGCCGCCGGGAACGGGGATCGCCTGGCTGGGGGCTCCCGTGACGGCGACGGGAATTCCATTAATCGAAAGATTAGTGAGCGTTGAACTCCCACTCCCTGGAGCACCCAATGCTTGCGATGCCTGGGCCATCACAAAATCCGCGGTAATGCCGATTCCGGCTACGGTCATATTCAGATTTCCCAGCGAAGCTGCTGAGTCAACCTCATCGGCATAGCTAATCGCGGTTGCGCTCAGCGTTTCCGCAGTAAGCGTCGAAGGAACTCCGCCTGTAAGCAAAGAAGCATCCAGGGCATCGTTTGTGCTGCCGAGTGGCCCGGTACCGCTCAGCACGGTGGTCATGCCGAGGACGGTCGCTTGGACCGCGCTCGCGCTCCCCAGAACCGTTCCCGTTGTAGTAGTCGGGGGCGGTAAGATCCCGCCAAGCTGTGCATAGCCAGCCGCGGGCCAGGTCAGCAGTGCCGCCGCGAGAGCAACCGCGAGGGAACAGCGCCTGAGTGATATTAATCGATGCATGCAATCCTCCTTGAATTGTTAGCTGACACGCACACCTGAGGGCGAGCAGAGGTAACCAGAAACCGTAAGATGACTGGCTCACTTCGGGACGATGAAGTGCGCTTCCTGCGCGTCGCGAGAAATCCATTGTGAGCCGTAGGCGCCCGCCATCGGGTGAACTTGATAATTTCGCCAAAAGAATTGCTTAAGGCAAACGTCCCAGAGCAAAATCCTTGAATCCAAAATGCAATGATTCACTGGATTGAACGCCTGCCAGAATTGCTGAAAAGGCGCTTGCGTTCTTGTTGCTTCGACACAACTAAGTTCGCACCGCTTGACACTGTTCATAACTCGGCCTACACTACGGAGTTTTTAGATGGCCCCGAAAAGCTCGTAGAGGAAAATCGCTCCACGACGAGCGTGAAACGGGGGCACGCACTTATAGGCATACTGAAAAACATGAATAAGGGCACTGATAAGGTTAAAGCAGGCATGGACAAGAAAAGACTGGAATACTACAAGAAGAAATTGCTGGCGCGGCGGGAAGAGTTGACTAAGACCATCGCGCGAACTCAGGAAGAGGGCCGCACTGCTGACGAAGATCCAACGGTGGACCTGGCGGACAAGGCCGCGAACTCCTATACCAAGGAGTTTCTGTTTGGGATGACCAATACAGACCGGGCGATCCTGAACATGATCGACGCGGCGCTGAAGCGCATCCAAAGCGACGCGTACGGTGTATGTGCGAATTGCCAGGAAGAGTTACAGCAGAAGCGGCTGGAAGCGGTGCCGTGGGCGAAGCATTGTATCGCCTGCCAGGAAAAGATGGAGCAGGGACTGCTGCAATGATGGACAAAGAAAGGCTGTAATCACGGAAGACTTGCCCTCCGCGGTGCTTCAGAACACTCTATTACTTCAGGGTACTCTCCCTCTTTAATTAAAGAACAAAAAGGAGTAGATTCTTGCTGGCGTGGAGCACAATAGTCCATCCAGCGACCCCGCAGCAGCGAAACGGCGGGGCGCGCGCGGGTGGTTCGCGAAGGCTAGCGACGCACTCGTCAGCGTGTTTTTTCCTTCCGGGTGCCGCATCTGCGATAGCTTGTTGACAGGCGCCAGCCGCGTCCCCCTTTGTGAGGAGTGCCTTTCGTCGTTTGAACGTGTTCCGGACATTGTATGCGAGATCTGCGGACGACCGCTGCCAGGATGGAAGCGTGAGCCGGAGCAGCCGTTACTGTGCCCCGCTTGCCAAAACAGGACCTACGTTTTTGATAGGCCCCGAAGCTTTGCGGTGTATCAAGCGCCGTGGTGCGAGCCATTTTGCTGCTGAAGTTTGAGCAGATGGAGCCGTTGGGAGCGTGGTTTGCCGAGCGGCTGGCTGAAGTGGTGAACAGCGAAGCGGATCGGCTGGCAGCGGACGTGGTGGTTCCAGTACCACTCCAGCGCGAGCGAGAACGAGAGCGAGGATACAACCAGGCGGCACTTCTCTCCAAGCCCCTGGCAAAAAGGCTGCGGTTGCCCCATAAAGCTGGGCTTCTGGTGCGCACGCGACCCCGGCCAGACAAGCAGGTGCTGAGTGTGGAAGAGCGATGGGAGTCTGTGCGTGGCGCTTTTGCCACACGTCCAGACAGCCGGGTTGACAACCTACGCGTCTTACTGGTAGATGATGTATTGACAACTGGAGCGACGCTGGATGCTTGTGCACGAGCGCTGCGAGAGGCGGGAACCAAGTCCGTGATTGGTCTTACCGTAGCGCGAGCCCTCAGAAACCCCCTGCCAGGCGCCAGAGAGTGGTAAAATAACCCGAGGAAGGCGCGATGGGCGCAAACCGGCACATGTCGGTCGAATCCCGGGGGCGCTATACCCCCGAAGTGGCGGGCGAGGTTATGCCCGGCTCCGAGGGTCCCGCAGGCAGTAGATCCCACAACCTGATTTCGGCGCGCCGTGCATCCCTGATGCAGGAGCCGGTGCTGGTACTGAACGCGACATACGAACCGATCAACGTGACGGCCGTGCGGCGCGCAATGGTGCTAATGCTGAAGGGCGTCGCGCAGGCAGAAGAGATGCACAACGCAGAGGTGCATTCCGCAGCGCACGCGCACAAAGTCCCGTCCGTGATCCGCCTGCTGGCGTACCGCCATATTCCCCAGCAGAGCCGCGCGCTTTCGCGGAAAAACATTTTGCTGCGGGATCGCAATACCTGCCAGTTCTGTGTGCGGGTGTTTCCCAGCTCGGAGCTAACCCTGGACCACGTTGTGCCGAGGTCGCGCGGCGGACGATCCACTTGGGAAAACCTCGTGGCCTGCTGCTACAGGTGCAATAATAGCAAGGGGGACCGGACTCCGGAGGAGGCCGGGCTAAAATTGGCTCGCAAGCCCCGCCCCTTTACGTTGCACACCTCCAGGCAGCTCATGAGGCTGATCGGGCACCGGGACGAGCGGTGGCGTAAGTATTTGTTTTACTGAGATTTACGCTACTAAATCGATTGTTTTGAAAAATTTTTGGAAGAAGGAAACCTTTTTCGCTGGCAGCCATCTAACATATCAATACCACTTCGAGGACACACCCCGGGAGGCGGTTAGGGCAATTGCCCTGACCGCTTCTCTCCTTTTGCGGCAGTTTTGGAGATTTATGAATTTAGATGGTCCGTTTGGGGCTGGATTCCGGAAAACTCCGCAAGGCCGCCTGTTCGGTCGGAAATTCCGGGAAAACTTGATAGAGCTGTGAAATCTTGAGAATCTCTTCGACTTTCGGCGACAACCCAACCACCTTCAACTGTCCGTCGACTTTGACGACTGAGACATAGATTTTCGCCAGCTCGCCGATCCCTGAACTGTCCAGATATTGAAGACCGCTTAAATTCAGAACAATGTTTCTTCGACCCGGCTTCAGCAGCCGCGAAATGGAATCGCGCAGCGCGCCGACCTCGAAGAAGGTCAAGCGCCCGGACACATCCACCAAAGATATCGGGCCCGCCTGTCGAATGGACACTGAAAAATTTGTCGCTTGCACAGTTCATACCCTATCCACTGGGGGACACATTCTACCTATGGACTAGCGGTGAGGTGCAAAAAACATTCTCGAGGGGAAGGCCCAGGGGGACAAGGCGACGATGTGCGGCCGCGAACGATTCACGGCGGCTGGCCTGTAGTTCGGCGGCGAATTCCACGGGCTCATTATAAATGACGTAAATGGACCGGATACTAACTTTTATTAAGGACTTCAACGTCCCAAGAGGAGACGCTGGACCAGAGGCTCCGGCAGGTGGGCTGCGCGCATGCGCTGCTGCACGACGGAAATATCGTACGGCACGCGCCAAAACTCGACGACCTGGTGCTCCAGGTCGGCAATCGCAAAGGCGGCGCGTGGATCACCGTCGCGCGGCTGCCCGATCGAACCAGGATTCAGAAGATAACGGCGCGGCAGTTCAATGCGCAGCGCAGCAAAGGATTCGCTTGGGCGAGGGTGAATCTGCAGGACCTCGAGTTGCGAATCCCGGTAGGAAAAGCCTCCCTGATGATGCGTGTGGCCGAAGAAAGTCACGCCAGCGGTGGAGTCCAGAAGCCCATCGAGGGCCTGCTCGGGAGTGAAAACATATTCGTCTTCATCCTGAAACGCACCGTGGACGAGCACCACTCCATCCGTGGCGAGCGGCCCGCGAGGCAAAGCCGATAACCATGCGAGGTGTTCCGGCTGGAGTTGCGCGCGGGTCCAATCTACGGCGGATTTCGCAACAGGGTTGAAATCGTCAGTGGCCATTAATCCGGTGACCGCTTTATCGTGGTTTCCCCGAATGGTCTGCGTGCCCAGTTCGCGCAAGCGCCCAGTCACTTCGTTGGGATCGGGCCCGTAGCCCACGACGTCGCCGAGACAAACGGATTCATCCCAACGTCCTTTCGCGGCCTCAAGAACGGCATCGAGCGCAGTGGCGTTTGAGTGTAAATCGCTGAGAACGAGAATCCGCATCTTTCAAGTATCCAAAAAGTGACAACGAGTATAGATGAACAAGAGCGGCGATGCACGGCGGGACGCCCAAGGAACGGCCGTAGGAAGCGACGCGGAAAAAGGAAAAAAGTGGGAGCAAGAATGCATTTCTTTATGAAAATTTAAGACCGGAGAGAGAGTGTATACACGAACAAAAACCGGCGAGAGCGCTATCGACTCTCGTTGTTTTGGTGGGGGACAAGATTTTACACAGACACAACGAAACATTCGCCCCCTGTGATTCGTCTATACGCGTGCAGCTGGTAACGCGGCTGTTCTTGGCGAGAATCAGAAAAACCCCGCGGTGGCAGCCGCGGGGTCATGACACGCAGTCTTTCCGGCCGTTAGTCCAGGAAGAGTTGGTGTCCTCACGGGCGAGAGTACTCGTCCGCCCCATGCGTGTCAACTCCCTCTAGCCAATGACATCCAGGCGTGCGGCTGACTCGATCCCGTTTGAAAGGAACTTGACACGCATGAAAACAAATTCTTTTGTCCGCAGCATGGCTTTACTCGCCGCCATCGCGCTGGCAGTGCCGGCGTTTGCAAAACCCTTCGCAAAGACCATCAACATTTCGCAGACCGCCAAGCTCGGCAAGGCCGAGTTGAAAGCCGGCGAATATCGACTGGAGATCGAAGGAAACAAGGCCACCGTCCAGAAGGGCAAGCAGGTTGTGGCCCAGTCCGAAGGCCGATGGGAAGACCGCAGCACCAAGTCGGTCTATGATTCACTGCTCTTGGGAGAGAACGGGCAAGTAAGAGAAGTCCGCTTTGCGGGCCAGACTCGCGTTTTCGTTTTCAGCGAGTAAAAGAGAAGAGTCCTTAACTCTTTTCCTGGAGAGAGAAGAAGGCCGCATTCTGCTGCAGCCTTCTTCTCCTTTCACGCTAACGAATCAGCATGCAGTCTCCGTAGCTATAGAAACGGTAGCCCGCTTCGACGGAATGCTTATACGCCGCAAGGACCCGCTCACGGCCGGCGAAAGCACACACCAGCGCAAGAAGTGTGGAACGCGGCAGATGAAAGTTTGTGAGCAAACGGTCCACGACACGAAATCGAAATCCCGGAACAATGAATAGTTGCGCGTCCGCTTTGCCTGCGACCACGAGATTTGACGAGCCCGACTCGGCGGCTCGCAGCGCGGCATTTTCCAATGCGCGAACAACAGTCGTGCCAATCGCCAGTACGGAGCGGCCCGCGGTGCGCGCAGCCTGGATGCGCTCAGCGGTTTCCTGCGGAATTTCGTAGCTCTCAGAGTGCATCACGTGCCCTTCGAGCGTTTCGCTGTGGATCGGTTGAAACGTGCCAAGTCCGACGTTCAGCGTAAGTTCGCAGATCTCTGCCCCGCGCGCTCGGATTTTTTCCAGAATTTCCGTTGAGAAGTGAAGACCCGCGGTAGGAGCGGCAATCGCGCCGGAACGCTTGGCGAAAACGGTTTGATAGCGTTCGCGGTCGAAGATTTCATCAGCACGCTCGATATACGGCGGCAGTGGAACGTGACCGAGGCGCTCCAGATGCTTGCCTATGGTGCATTGATCACGGGAAGTGAAACGCAGGGTGCGTAACCCAAGCTGACCTCGTGAAACGACTTCCGCTTCCAGCTCCCCTTCGCCGAAGAGAACTCTCTCCCCTACGTGCATCTTGCGCCCGGGCCGAACTAAGGCTTCCCACGTCCGGGAATCGACTTCGCGCGTAAGAAAAATCTCAACTTTCCCGGTCAGATACTCCGCCCTCGTCGCCCGCGAAGGGGGCTGCGAATGAACTCCGGCGCGCTTCCCAAACAAGCGCGCGGGGATGACTCGGGCGTTGTTGATAACCAGGAGTTCGTCGCCCCGCAGAAGACTTGGGAACTCCGTGAATAACTGGTCTTCGAAAACTCCTGACGAACGATCCAGTAACAAAAGTCGCGAAGCTTCACGTTGCTCAAGAGGACGCTGTGCGATTTGCTCTCGAGGGAGGCGATAGTCCAGTTCATCCAATCGCATGGAAACGGCAGTCTAGCAGCAAAGTGCGTAGGTCAGGCAAGACAAGCGAATTGTTGGACAAACTGTGTCTTGTACACGATGCCTTGAATTTCAATGGGGCAAGCGATGGCCTAATAAATTGATTTATAAAGACTTACATTAAGTCTGCGAGGAATAGAACTTTGACTTGACACATAGACGCTCATATTTTATTATGGTTATGCAGTCACATAAGCAGCGTACGGAGGTACTTACAACATGAGAACACTTGCTCGTTGGGAACCCTTCCGCGGGGCCACTTCCCTGCAGGATCACGTCAATCGGTTGTTCAATGATGACTTCGAGCGTCGCGGCGAGGAATCCAGCCTCACTGCCTGGGCGCCCGCAGTGGACATCTACGAAACTGAGCATGAGCTGGTGGTCAAAGCCGATCTGCCGGAAATCGATCCAAAGGATCTGGACATCCGCGTGGAAAACAACATCCTGACAATTCGTGGCGAACGCAAGTTCGAGAAGAAAGTGAACGAAGACAACTATCTGCGCGTGGAGCGCGCGTATGGGTCCTTCGCTCGCAGCTTCACCCTGGCGAACACCGTGAATTCGGATGCCATCAAGGCAGACTACCAAAACGGCGTGCTGACGCTGAACATCCCGAAGCGCGAAGAGGCCAAGCCGAAGCAGATCAAGGTCAACGTCGCGGCTCCAGCGATGGCCGCGTCCGCCTCCGGCAGGTAATGCTGGTCGAGCGTCACACGAGAGCGGTAAATTATGGGGCTGGCCGGAGTGCCAGCCCCTCTTTCTAGAGAAAGGGCCAAAACCGAGGTTGCCATGTTGCGATTTGAAAAAATGACCGTCAAAGCCCAGGAGGCCGTGCAGAGCGCGCAGGAAGTTGCCGCGCGCCATGAAAACCAGCAAATTGAGCCAGTCCATTTGCTGGCCGCCTTGGTGACGCAGGCCGATGGCGTTGTGCCGCCACTTCTGGCGCGGCTGGGCGTGCCCAACGAAGCGTTGTCCCAAGAGATTGAGCGCGAGATCGGACGCTTGCCAAAAGTGCAAGGTTTTGCCCAGCAACACATGGGGCGTGCGCTGAACGACGTGCTGGAGGGTGCGTTTAAGGAAGCGGACAACTTCAAAGACGAGTACGTCTCGACGGAGCATCTGTTTCTGGCCATCGCCGCGCAGGACCGCGATCCCGCGGGGCAATTGTTAAAACGGCAAGGCGCTTCGCACGAAGCGATTCTTCAAGCGTTGACGGGAGTGCGCGGGACGCAGCGCGTAACTTCGCAAAATCCCGAGGCGACTTACGCGTCACTGGAGAAATATGCCCGCGACCTCACTGAATTGGCGCGGCGTCAAAAGCTAGATCCGGTGATCGGACGCGACGAAGAAATTCGCCGCGTGATGCAGATTCTCGCGCGCCGCACCAAAAACAATCCGGTGCTGATCGGCGAGCCCGGCGTCGGGAAGACCGCCATCGTGGAAGGCTTGGCGCAGCGAATTGTTTCCGGTGACGTGCCGGACGTTCTCAAGACCAAGCGCCTCGTGGCCCTGGACCTGGCGGCTCTCGTGGCGGGAGCGAAATACCGTGGCGAATTTGAAGACCGTCTGAAAGCCGTTCTCAAAGAGATTACCGAAGCCGAAGGACAAATCATTTTGTTTATCGACGAGCTCCACACGCTGGTGGGAGCGGGCGCCGCCGAAGGCGCGATGGACGCTTCCAACATGCTGAAGCCGGCGCTGGCGCGAGGCGAGCTGCGCGCGATTGGCGCAACCACGCTCAATGAATACAAGAAGCACATCGAGAAAGATCCCGCCCTGGAGCGCCGGTTCCAGCCGGTACTGGTCAGCGAACCGACGGTGGAGGACACCATCGCGATTCTGCGCGGGTTGAAGGAACGTTATGAAGTGCACCATGGTGTGCGCATCAAAGACGCGGCGATTCTCGCAGCAGCCACACTTTCCAACCGCTATATTTCGGATCGCTTCCTGCCGGATAAAGCCATCGACCTGATCGATGAAGCCGCGGCAAGCCTGCGGATGCAGATCGATTCTCTGCCCGTGGAGATTGACGAAATCGAACGGCGCATCATGCAGCTGGAAATTGAGCGCCAGGCGCTGTTGAAAGAAAGCGATGCGTACTCCAAGGAGCGCCGCAAACAGATCGAACAGGAATTGGCGGTGTTGAAAGAAGATTCCAGCGCGCGGAAGTCCCGCTGGCAGGCGGAGAAAGAAGCCATCGGGAAAATCCGCAAGCTCAAGGAACAGATCGAGCAGCTAAAAGCCGAAGAACAGAAATACGAACGCGCCGGCGAGCTGGCCAAGGTGGCGGAGATTCGCTACGGCAAGATTGCGGCGGCTGAGCGCGATTTGAAGCAGGCGCAGGAGCGATTCTCGGCGGTGCAGAAAGACGCTCCCATGCTGAAAGAAGAAGTCGACGAAGAAGACATCGCCAAGCTGGTGAGCAAGTGGACTGGTATTCCGGTTGGCCGGTTGCTGGAAGGCGAGGCGCAGAAGCTCGTGCATATGGAAGAACGGCTGCGGCAGCGGGTTGTCGGCCAAGACGACGCGCTTGCGCGGGTGTCGAATGCCGTGCGGCGCAGCCGCGCGGGCCTATCCGATACCAAGCGGCCAATCGGCTCCTTCATTTTTCTTGGGCCAACCGGCGTCGGCAAAACGGAACTGGCGCGGGCGCTTGCGGAGTTTCTCTTCGACGACGAAAAACTGATGGTCCGCATCGACATGAGCGAGTACATGGAGAAGCACAGCGTGTCGCGGCTCATTGGCGCACCTCCTGGCTATGTCGGATACGAGGAAGGCGGACAGCTCACGGAACAAGTGCGGCGTCACCAATACTCGGTCGTCTTGTTTGACGAAATCGAAAAGGCGCATCCGGATGTTTTCAACGTGCTCTTGCAGATTCTGGAGGACGGGCGCCTCACCGACGGCAAGGGCCGCACTGTGGACTTCCGGAACACCGTGTTGGTGATGACCAGCAACGTCGGGTCGACGGCCATCTTTCAATTGGCGAATAAAGACCCGGAACGAGCCCGAAGGGAAGCTATGGAAGCATTACGCACTGCATTCCGGCCGGAGTTCCTCAACCGGATTGACGAGATCGTGATCTTCAACCCGCTCGGGAAAGAGCATTTGGAGCGTATTGTGGGCTTGCTACTCAAGAGCGTGGAAAAACTGCTGGCTGAGCGGCAGATTACCCTGGAACTTACGCCGGCGGCGCAAGAGTTATTGCTGCGCGAGGGCTATGATCCAGCCTACGGCGCGCGGCCATTGCGCAGAACCATTCAGAGGCTGATTCAGGATCCTTTGGCGCTGCAGATTCTGCAAGGCACGGTGTTGCCGGGCGACCACGTGCGTGTGGACCGCGACGGGCAGAAGGACGCGATGAAGTTTGTGCGCGCGCGGTCCAAACAACCTGCCGCTGCAGCGGGAATCTAATGGATAGCGGGGAAACAAGGTGAGAGCATTTTCACCTCCGCGAGAGCTGTAAGATCTTGAGTCGTCCGGACGTATTAAAGAATTAGAGGCACAATGAGAATTATTCGCACAACTTTTCTGTTGGGGGTTCTCACACTCTTCCTGATGATGGTCGGTCAATATTTTGGCGGCCGAAATGGGATGACCCTGGGCTTGGGAATTGCTGTTTGCACGAATGCGTTTGCCTATTTTTTCTCGGACAAGATCGCTTTGCTCTCCAGTGGCGCCCGACCCGTTTCGCGAGAAGAGTTGCCGAGACTTTATGCGGTCGTGGAGCGTCTTGCGTCTAAAGCTAACCTCCCGGTGCCGAAGCTGTACGTGATTCCGGAGGCCGCACCGAACGCTTTTGCAACCGGCAGAAGCCCGAGGCATGCTTCAGTAGCGGTGACCGAAGGCCTGCTACAGCTCATGAATGATGACGAGCTCGAAGGCGTAATCGCTCATGAACTTTCGCATGTCCGAAACTACGACATCTTGATTAGTTCCATCGCGGCAACTCTTGCAGGAGCTATCACCTGGATTGCACATTGGGGCCCGTGGCTCGGAGGAGGCGACCGCGACGATCGCGATCGCGGTGGCGGCGCGGGTATTCTTGGGCTGCTGCTATTTTTTCTTGCGCCCCTTGGGGCAATGCTGCTGCAACTCGGTCTTTCGCGCCAGCGGGAGTTCTCCGCGGATGAAACGGGGGCTCGAATGGTGGGCCAGCAATATGGCCTGATCAGCGCGCTGCAGAAGTTGGGAGCTTACAATCAGCGGATACCGACGACCTCCCTTTCCCCGTCGACGTCGGCGCTGTGCATCGTAAAGCCATTGTTCGGCGGTGGCGCTGTGTCATCCCTCTTCAGCACCCATCCTCCGCTCGAAAGGCGAATCCAGGCTCTTCGGGAGATGACGGTAACACCGCAGAGATGAAGAGTTTTTGACGAAATTCTGCAGATTTGAATCACTTCAAGTGTAAACTTTTCAAATATCGTCCGCCAATCCTTGCGTTGAATCTGAGCAACAGTCGCTAAGTCCATGATTCATAAATACTTAAAATTCTCTGCCCAAGAGGTGTATTTGGCGCGGGAAATGCAGATCTTTTGCGCGGGTCGCACGGTGGTCTTGGGGACACCTGAGGGACGGGGGATATGAGTTGTAGAGATACTATCCATCTGATTTGCTGGTACTTAGAGGGGCGCCTCTCCTCGTCTGTAGAAGGTGAGATCAAGCGCCACCTAGAGACCTGCTCCGATTGCCACTTGGTTCTGGATGCGGCTATCAACACGCTTGACAAGTATTTCAGTTCCGAGCGTGCTGCTGGGAACGAACCCAGTTTTCGCGCTGCCTGATTTTTGCGACCCTAACCTATAGATAAAGCGAAGTTTAGCCTCCTGTTCGGTTTTCTCTTTCCGTAGGCCTACAAAGACTTTCACGAGATTTCCGCCTCGCGCTGTTCCAAACAGTAACTGACAGCAAATTATACGATTTCTAGAGAACTGCGTAATCTTTACTGGTCCTAGTACTATTGGAGCTATGGTTGGACATTTCGTAAGCACACCTTAATTTGTTGATCTTGAATAAGTTACTTGGTTATAGGCGTAAGGGGACCATTTGGCGGAAGGGATGCTCGTTTTCCATAGCACAGGGCGATGGGCCCAAAGGAGAGACGAACTTCTATGAGCGAATTCCAGGATTCCGCCAACGTGCACACCATCGGGGCACCCCGCTGGGTCGGATTGGCAGTAGCAGTTTTGGGTGGCATTTCGCTGATCAGCCTCGGAGTGGGCTGGAGCGCGCTGAACCAGGCCCGGAACGTCGAGCAATCGACGCAGGCCACTGTGAAGCAGACCAATGAGGCACTGGCGCAGAGGTTGGCCAAGGCTGACGAAATCAATCAACAGTTACAGAGTGACGTGAAGGTTGTCACCGACAAGCTCAACCTCACTCAAGGCGAGCTTATTACCGCCCGCAAGCAGAATCACAAAGCGACCACGGCGGTGGACCTAAAGGTGACCAACCTGGCGACTTCCGTGAAGGCCGAACTGGCTACCAAGGCGAATGCGGATGACGTGACCAGGCTGAACGGCGACGTCACCGGCGTGAAATCCGACTTGGATGCGACTAAGAACAGTATTCAGATGACCCGCAGCGAAATGGGCACGCTCATTGCACGGAATCACGATGAAATCGACCAGCTCCGCCGCATGGGCACACGCGATTACTTCGAATTCACCGTGCAGCGCAAGGGCGGGGCGACGAAGGTCGGCAGCATTCAAATCCAACTGAAGGACACCAACCCGAAGAAGAACCGTTACACGATCAACGTGCTGGCGGACGACAACAGCTTCGAGAAGAAAGATCGTTCGGTGAACGAACCGATTTTCTTTTACACCGGAGGAACGCGCTCAGCTCTGGAACTGGTGGTTAACAAGGTCACCAAGACCACCGCCACAGGCTACCTGAGCGTGCCGAAGGCCTCGGGGGCGGCTTCGGCGAGTACCGCAACGTCAGGACAGTAATCGGACTGCGCGCAAGCTTATCCTCAAACTCCTTGACAACGCAGCACGATGGGGAGGATTCCAGAGAATCCTCCCTTTTTTTCTTGACGCTCATCGGGGAATAAGTATCCTCCCTGCTGGGTCTAAGTAAGAGTCTGGACACCGGACCGTGGCTGTGACAAGCTACTAGCTGGCCCGGCAGACCGAGAAACATAATGGATTTCTGGAGGGGAGAATCATGAAAGTACGTTTCGCAGTGGCAATGGCAGCAACGCTGTTCGCTGGAGCACTCGTCATGGCGGCGGATGGCTCATGGACCGGCTGGATTTCGGACAGCCAGTGCGGAGTCAAGGGCGCCAATGATAAGGCCGGCGAATGCACGACCAAGTGCGTCAAGGAACATGGTGCCAAGTACGTGTTCGTGAACGACGCCGACAAGAAAGTGTATGTTGTCGACGCGCAGGACAAGGTGGCGGCCCATGCCGGCCATCACGTGACAGTAAAGGGCTCGGTAGAGGGCGATACGCTCAAGCTGACCAGTATCGATATGGCAGCCGCGGCAACCAAGTAAGTCTCTTGCCCATTTTTTCAACGCGGGCGTCCCGACTGGGACGCCCGTTTTGTTTTGTGCCGCGAACCATTTCCGTTACCATGTTGTGCTCGCATGTCTACCCTGCTCATTCACGCCAGTCGTGCGCTTACCCCAACGACGGAAATCAGCGACGCGGGCATCCTAATTCGCGAAGACACCATTGAAGCCATCGGACCGCGCTCTGGAATGACTTTGCCCGCGGGGGCGCGGGAAATTCGCGCAACCGACAAGACAGCCGTTCCCGGCTTCATCGACGTACACATTCACGGCGCCGGCGGCCACGACGTCATGGAAGGAACTGACACCGCATTGCGCACCATTACGCGCAAAGTCTCTGAATATGGCACCACTGCTCTCGTCGCAACCACGGTTACCGCCAGCACGGAGCAGACTCTCCGTGCGGTCGAGGGAATCGCGGGATACATCGCTCAACAGCACGAAACCGACGAACCGCGCGCAGAAGTGCTGGGAATTCATTTCGAGGGGCCCTTCCTCAGCAAGGCGCGGCGCGGCGTACATCCTTCCGAATGGATTCAATTGCCCTCCGCGGAAACGCTCGGCCGCTTCCTCAAAGCTGCTGCTGGAAATGCCAGGATTTTGACGATTGCGCCGGAGGTCCTTGGCGCCGCTCCGTGCATTGATGCCGCGCGAGAAGCCGGATTGGTCGTTTCCATGGGACACACCGACGCAACCTACGAGCAGGCTCGCGCGGCTATGGCCCGTGGCGCGCGCAGCGCCACTCACGTTTATAATGCGATGCGCCCGTTTACCCATCGCGACCCGGGCATCATCGGCGCAGTGCTCACTTCGCCGGAGGTCAATGCGGAATTAATCGCTGACGGCGTGCACGTCGAAGCTGCTGCCATGAAGCTGCTGCTTCTCGCCAAAGGCGCCGCGCACGTTACCCTGGTGAGCGACGGTCTCTCGGCAACGGGCATGCCCGATGGAAAGTACATGCTTGGCGGCTTTGAGGTAATCGTCAGCGGCGGCATATGCAGGAACGCCGAGGGAACTTTGGCTGGCAGCACACTGACGCTGGACCGCGCGCTGCGAAACATCGTGGCTCTTGGCATACCCTTGCCGGATGCGGTCCGTATGCTGACGCTGAATCCTGCTTCTCTGCTGGGAATTGAATTCAAGAAAGGTTCACTGCGCGTGGGAGCGGATGCGGATATTTTGCTGCTTGATGAAAGCTTGCATCTCGCGGGAGTTTGGGCCCGAGGAGTGGCGCTCAATTAGGGATTCAACGGAATGTTAAGCTCTTCAGCAAGCTGCTCCGCATCGAAAGGACTGCATGCAAAATAGCGGCCGCCAACTTCCAGCGTGGGGACCGTGCGCTTGCCGTTGTTGGCCCTGATGACCACCTCTTCACCGGATGGATCTTCTTCGATATTCACTTCCCGAAATACAACGCCGCGCGCCTTCAAGAAGGATTTCGCGCGCCAGCAGTCGGGGCACCATCTGGTGCTGTACATGGTGATGGATTCCATATTTGCTTCTATCCTATCCCATTAGATGCGGTCAGATACGTGGAGTCGCAGGAAGGGCTGCGAAAAAGCAGCAGAGGACACGCGATGCTAAGAGCCGGAAACGAGGGCGCTGCGCCGTTTGGTGGCCACCTGGATGCGGATCAGCGCGCGCTGCAGCGCAACATTGGCGCGGTCCCAATCAATATTTGGATCGTTCGCAGCCAACCGCTTCTCCGCGCGAGCCAGAGCTTCCTTGGCCCGCTGTAGATCGATCTCTTCCGCGCGCTCAGCGGTCTCCGCAAGAATGGTGACGCGGTCCGGAAGAACCTCGGCAAATCCGCGAATGATCGCGATATGCTTGGATTCCTTGCCGCCTCGATCATGATAGCTAAGTTCGCCGATTCCCAGCTCTGTCATCAGCGGGGCATGCCCGGGTAAAACGCCCAAATAACCATTCTCGCCGGGCATTTGCACGTCAGCGACTCTTTCACGGAGCAGTTGTTTCTCCGGCGTGACGATCACCAGATCAATGGCGTCGGGCATCATTTTCCCTTACGCGCTCGCCTTCATTTTTTCGGCCTTCTCGAGAGCCTCCTCGATCGTACCGACCATGTAAAACGCCTGTTCCGGAACGTCGTCGTACTTGCCTTCCACAATTTCCTTGAAACTACGAACCGTATCTTCGATCTTCACGTACTTCCCTTCGAGGCCGGTGAACTGCGCCGCTACGAACATGGGCTGCGAAAGGAATTTTTCGATCTTGCGTGCCCGCGCCACGGTGCGCTTGTCTTCGTCCGAAAGTTCTTCGATGCCAAGAATCGCAATAATGTCCTGCAAATCTTTGTAGCGCTGCAGGATGGATTTCACTCCGCGCGCCACGGCGTAGTGCTCCGCGCCGACGATGCGCGGATCGAGAATGCGCGAAGAGCTGGCCAGGGGATCGACCGCCGGGTAGATGCCGCGCTCGACGATCTGACGGCTAAGGTTGGTTGTCGCGTCCAGATGCGCAAACGTCGCGGCGGGAGCAGGGTCCGTGTAGTCGTCGGCGGGAACGTAAATTGCCTGTACGGAAGTAATCGAGCCGCTCTTCGTCGACGTGATGCGTTCCTGCAATTCGCCGATTTCTGTGTTGAGGTTCGGCTGGTAGCCGACGGCGGAAGGCATGCGCCCGAGCAGCGCGGAAACCTCCGAGCCTGCTTGCACGAAACGGAAGATGTTGTCGATGAAGAGGAGCACGTCAAGGTGTTCCTGGTCGCGGAAATATTCCGCAACCGTGAGTCCTGTGAGCCCTACGCGTAGACGCGATCCGGGCGGTTCCGTCATCTGACCGTAAATGAGGGCGGCGCGCGATTTTTCCGTGTTCCCGGGAACAATAACGCCGCCTTCGGACATTTCCAGCCACAAGTCGTTGCCTTCGCGCGTGCGTTCGCCCACTCCGGCGAACACGGAGACTCCGCCGTGCTTCATCGCGACGTTGTGAATCAACTCCATAATGAGAACGGTCTTACCGACGCCCGCGCCGCCGAACAATCCAATCTTGCCGCCCTTCAAATAGGGCTCAATCAGATCGACGACTTTGATTCCTGTCTCGAACATTTCGAGTGAGGTGGATTGATCCTCAAGCGACGGAGCCGGCCGATGAATCTGGTAATGCGTGTCGCTAACGATGGGCCCCAGCTGGTCCACAGGCTTGCCAAGCACGTTCATCACGCGGCCCAGCGTGGCACGGCCCACGGGCACGGAAATTCCCATGCCGAGGTCATAGGCCTTCATGCCTCGAACCATTCCTTCGACGGGTTCCATCGCCACTGCGCGGACACGTCCTTCACCGAGGTGCTGCTGCACTTCTGCGGTCACGTCCAGCGGCTCGGGAAGGTTGTAGCCTTCGCTGGTAATCCGGCATGCGTTGTAGATCGCAGGAAGATGCCCCGCCTCGAATTGAATGTCCATCACAGGTCCGATGATCTGGACAACGTGCCCCACGCCCGCATATTTCTCTGCCATGCTGCTTTCTCCTAGGCCCCGTAAGAGGCGCCGCTGACAATTTCAATAATTTCCTTGGTGATGGCCGCTTGGCGCACCTTGTTCATATGCAGGGTGAGCGCTTCGATTACGTCGCCCGCGTTTTTAGTCGCCGATTCCATCGCGGTCATGCGCGCGGCGTGCTCCGCGGCGGAAGATTCGAGCATGGCACGCAAAATCTGGGTTTCCACGTAGCGCGGCAGCAACTTTCCGAGGAGCTGCTCTGCGGGCTGCTCATAAATGTAATCAACTTGCGAACTCGCACTTCCGACCGGGGATTCTTCGTCAGCATGGACAGCCTCAACCGGCAGCAGCTTTGTAACCACCAGATTCGGGGTCATGACCGTCTTGAATTCACTGAACACAATGTAGACCGAATCGATCTCTTCTTTCGCATACAGATCCGTGACCAGCGAGGCGATCTCCCGCGCCCTCCCAAAGTCGACCCGCGCAAGGACGTTCACATATTCCGCAACAAGATTGAAGCCCGCCTTTTTCAGAGCGTCGCGGCCCTTCTTGCCGACGGGAATGGTCGAGATCTTTTTGCCCTTGTTGGCGCGAAAAAAATCCTGGGCCTTGCGCAGAATATTGGCGTTGAAGGCCCCAGCCAGGCCACGCTCGCCCGTCAAAACGAGCGCCAGAATCCGTTCTTCGGAGCGCTTGGCCAGTAGCGGGTGCTTTGGCTCGGCGATACGCGACATGATGGAACGCAGCATCCGCGCCAGCTCTTTCGCATATGGACGTGCAGCGATCGCGGCTTCCTGCGCGCGGCGCAGCCGGGCCGCAGCGACGAATTTCATCGCGCGTGTAATCTGCTGGGTGTTCTTCACCGAGCGGATACGGCGCCGGAAATCGAGAAGTGTCGGCATCGTTAGTCGCTAGGCACCGGTCCTCAGTTCGCCGCCGTGGAAGCGGCAGCCGTGAAGCGTTCCTTGAATGCTTCGACGGCGGTCTTGACTTCCGCCTTGATGCCGTCGTCGAGAGCTTTCTTGGCGGCGATATTCTTCAGGATCGAAGGGTAGTTGGTCTCGACAAACTGCGTGAGTTCGCGCTCAAAGCGGCGAACTTCAGGCACCGGCACTGCGTCCAGCATGCCGCTCGTGGCCACATAAAGTATCAGCACCTGCTTCTCCGCCGCCAGGGGCACATATTGATCCTGCTTGAGGATTTCCGTGAGCCGCTGGCCGCGCGCAAGCTGTCCCTGCGTCACTTTATCAAGCTGATCGGAGCCAAACTGCGCAAAGGCCGCAAGTTCGCGGTACTGAGCCATATCGAGACGCAGCGAACCGGCCACCTGCCGCATCGCCTTGATCTGCGCGTTGCCGCCCACGCGGCTGACCGAAATACCAACGTTGATGGCCGGACGAATGCCGGCGTTGAAAAGGTCGGATTCGAGATAAATCTGGCCGTCGGTAATCGAAATTACGTTCGTCGGAATGTACGCAGAAACGTCGCCGGCCTGTGTTTCGATAACCGGCAACGAAGTAAGCGAGCCGCCGCCCAGCTTGTCGTTCAATTTTGCCGCACGCTCCAGAAGGCGCGAGTGGAGATAGAACACGTCGCCAGGGAACGCTTCGCGCCCCGGAGGGCGGCGCAGCAGCAGCGAGATTTCTCGGTAGGCCTGCGCGTGCTTGGAGAGATCGTCGTAAAACGTGATGGCGTGGCGTTTGTTGTCGCGGAAATATTCGCCCATGGCGCACGCGGCGTACGGCGCGATGTACTGAAGGGAAGCCGGTTCCGCGGCGGAAGAGGTGACCACAATGGTATAGTCCATGGCGCCGGCGTCCGTGAGGGTCTTTACCACCTGCGCAATCGTCGAGCGCTTCTGCCCAATGCCGCAGTAAATGCAAATTACGTCGCCGCCCTTTTGGTTGATGACGGTGTCGAGGATGACGGCGGTCTTGCCGGTTTGCCGGTCGCCGATGATCAGCTCGCGTTGCCCGCGCCCGATGGGAATCATGGCGTCGATGGCCTTGATGCCGGTCTGCAGCGGCTCGCGAACCGGCTGGCGGTCCAGCACGCCCGGCGCGATGCGCTCCAGTGGGTTGCGCTGCTTCGTGGCAATCGGGCCCTTGCCGTCTACCGGCTGGCCGAGCGGATTGACCACGCGGCCTACCAACTCTTGGCCAACGGGTACGGACATAATGGTGTTCGTGCGCTTGACGACGTCGCCTTCCTTCAGCTCCTGCGACTCGCCCAGGAGCACCACGCCGACTTGGTCTTCTTCCAGGTTCAGCGCGATGCCAAAAACGTTGTGTGGGAAGGCCAGCATCTCGCCGGCCATGACCTTCGCAAGGCCATAAACGCGCGCGATGCCGTCCCCGACGCTGATGACTGCGCCGACTTCATCGACCGAAACGGTCTGCTCGTAATTCTCAATCTGCTCGCGCAGAATCTTGCTGATTTCGTCCGCTTTGATATTCGCCATGCCTGCTCCGTCCCTGCACCCTGAAATCGCTTCAGAAAACGCCCGCCGCGGCAGGCGTTCTCGTAAAAACCATGACTACTCCGCCGCCAGGCGCGTGCGCATCTCATTTAAACGGCTGCGCAACGAGCCATCGTAAATCGTGTCCCCAATCCGCACGACCGCGCCGCCCAATAGCGCCGGATCGAGCGCGTACTTTACTTCAATCTTCTTGCCCGTCAGCCGCGCCAGTGTCGCCGCCATGTCTTTCTTTTGCGCCGCGCTCAATTCAATTGCGGAAGAAACCTCCGCCTCGGCAACTCCCTGCCGCTGGCGTATGACCTCCTGAAATGCGGCAATGACCTCCGGAATCAAATTTGTCCGCCGGTGGTCGGCGAGAACAAATAGAAAATTGCGGATGATTTTGCTCGCGCCCAGGCGCGCCGCGATTTTCTCGATGACCGCGTGCTTGGCTTCAACGCTTACCGCCGGACTCGCCAGAAACGTGCGCAACTCCGCGGATTGCGCATACGCCCCGCCAAATTCTTGCAGCTGCTTGGCAGCCGGCTCGGCCGCGCCCTGAGCCAGCGCGATATCCGCCATCGCATTCGCGTACTGCAGGCTCGCGGACTTC
This sequence comes from Acidobacteria bacterium 13_2_20CM_2_57_6, assembly GCA_001917435.1. Lineage (GTDB taxonomy): Bacteria > Acidobacteriota > Terriglobia > Acidiferrales > UBA7541 > Acidiferrum. The sequence goes on along the minus strand of MNEA01000126.1, from coordinate 13,479 downwards.
AATTCGGCCTCCCTTCGAGGCTCTTCACAAAATTGCTGATGAGTGATTCCTGCCCCTTCGGAGTGAGCTGCTTGACGAGTAACGATTTCGCACCATCCACTGCCAGGTTTGCGACCAGTGCCTTCAGCTCCAGCCGCGCGGCGCGTTCCGCAGCTTCGATTTCCGCTTTTGCCGCGGCGGCGATTTTCTGCGCATCGCTTTGCGCTGCGGCCCGGAGACGCTCCACCTCAGCGGCGGATTCACGTTCGGCGAAGGAGCGCAGCTCTGCGACTTCCTTCTGCAGATTCGCGAGCCTGGTTTCCGCGTCGCGAAGCTGCGCCTCGGCGGCGGCTTTGGCGCTGGTGGCATTGCTAATTGCGGAGCTGACGGCTTCCGCTCTCTTCCGAAATACTGGCGGAAGCAATTTGCCGAAGACCCAGATGATCACGCCCGCAACGATGGCGAAGTTAATCCACTTGAAGATTTCTGTGGCGCGTTCGGTGGCCGCGTTGCCGCCTTCCTCCGCGGCCTGCGCACTAACGACGGCGAAGAACAACACAAATAGAACGCCCACCGCCAACAGCGGGCAATGATTTCGCGTCATCGAGCCTCGCTCGCGGGAGCGCCAGGACGCGGCGGCGCTTGCAGGATGCCGCGCGCGATTTCGGCGGAAAGTTGCGCGACGCCCGTTTCAATGTCGCGCCGGGCAGCGGCAAGCTCCGCCGCCACGCGCGTTTTCGCGGCGCTCACTTCGCCCGCAGCCTGTGTCCGTGCGTTCTTAATCTGCGCGGAGCGCTCATCAAGCAATTTCTTGCGCGCGGCTTCCTGTTCGGCGTAGACCTGCCCTCGCGCCTGCTTCAGAGCCTCCTGGTACTGTTTCACTCTTTGGGCCGCCGCGGCCTGGGCAGCTTCCGCCGCCTTCTGAGCACCTACCGTTCGGGAATCGCGCTCCGCCATGACTGCCAGCAACGGTTTGAAGAAGACCGCCCGTAAGATGAAGTAAAAAAGGAGGATAATCAGGACTGTAGGCACAGCCTGCAGGAAGAGTTCGCCTAACTGGTGAACAATCGCTTGCATCGATATGGGATCGCCTAAATTCCGTCAAGTGTGGCCGCCAACCGGCCACCAGGTTGGCAGCCGCGCTCCAACCCCGTAGGAGCGCACGGTGGGCTTCTCGCTGCCGTCTCGAAACAGTATTTTATAGCATCCGCGGCAGCTTTCCGTCAACGTGACCGCGGCGGTCACTTTCCGTAGATCAGCAAGTGAAATGTTCCCGGAATCGGTGCCGGATTCGGATGCGGCCGCTCCGGTGTAGGAGTGGGGGCTGCTCCAAAATCCGCTGTCGTCAAATAGAGATTGTGAGTTTTTGAATCAAGCGCCATGGTCTTGGCCCCGTATTCAGTCTTCACCGTCTCGACCTCGCTAAACTTGTCAGGTGTGTCTTCGTGGAAGATGTGAATCATGCCTTCCCGCGTCGACGCAAAAAGTAGAGCCGTTTCCGGCTCATAGACATTCGCATCTGCCCCGGCGCTAATGGGAAACGACTGGATCACCTTGCCATTGTCCGCGTCCAGGATCACCAGCTTCTGCGGGTTGCGGCCCGCCACGAAAAGCCGCCGGTGCTCGCGGTCCATTGCCAGGGCTGTCGGTTGTCCCGCGGGTGCCACCGGCCACCGCGATTTGATCGTCAGCGTGTGGGAATCGATCGCTACCACTTCATTCTTGTCTTCAATGTTGTCGTAGACCATTCCCTTGCCATCGGCCGCCGCGAACTCCGGACCGCCTCCCAGGGGAATGCTCTTCACCACTGTTGCGTTGGCCGGATCGATGACGGTCGCGCTCTTGGCGTCCCCGTTGAACACGAAAACGCGTTTCGACGCCGGATCGTAAATGATGGAGTCGGCATCTTCCTCGCCCTTCACCTCACCGCTCACTTTCAACGTCGCCATATCAAAAATAACCGTCTTGGCAGCCCCGCCGTCGCTGATGAATCCTTTGCCAAGCTCCTCCACCAAGGCTATTCCGTGGCACTGTTTCAATCCCGAAATCGTTCCAACCACCGCCGCGCTATCCGCATCAGCTACTTTCACCTCCGTGCCATGTGAGGCATACACGCGCCGCGTTCCGGAATCTACCGTTAGATAGTCAAAATACTCTCGACCGCCGCCCGCCGCGCCCAGCGGAGCTTTCTTCAGCAAGTGGTAGTGCACAGCCAGCGGACTGGCCGCGGCCAGAACTCCGAGCAACACAACGAACAGGCCACACGCAGAACGGCTCGAAGCCTGGATGGACATGAAAATCCTCCGTTACGTGATGGATTACGGAATTGTCCGCGTCAACGCGAATCGCGCGACAGGCCTTCGCGGCTAGCCAATATTCTCGGTTGCGTGCGAATTGTACCCCAATTCTTGAGGTTATGGTTTGCTGAGGGAAGACTCGACTCCTTTTGCCGCGGAGAGCAGCACAAAACTTGTTTATTGCTTCGACTGAGCCCCCGGCTACGACCCCATGTCGTACACGTAGCGAATCACGAGCGCCGTGTTGTTTCGCCCAGTGGTCATGTGCAGCGTCTCGTACAATTGCCGTCCATCGGAAGACAGTTCAAACGTCCGGCTCATCTTGTTTCCGCGAGGATCCTTTTCATCGCTGACCAGTCGCGTCCCGTCAAACTTCGCGGCAATCTCGTGGTAATTCTCATCTTTGGATTTCTGTAATTTCCGTCCGTCGGTCATGAACGCCTGTTTGCGATCCCGGTCATCCACGAGATCCACTTCCGCTCCCGTCATCGAAAGCGTGATCGCTCTTGCCGGCGTGAACAGTTCTCGCATCTTCTGACGCTCTTCGTCGCTCTCGCCGCTCCGCCTGCCGTATCCGCCGTGCCCTCCGCCGGGGTACCCGCCGCCCATGCGTCCGCGGCCGTAGCCGCCATTCGGATCTCTGGAATCTTCTCGCCTCTTGCGTGGATCGTCGCTGTCGTCCGGGTTGAACTTCCACGCGCCAAGAATCGTTGTGCGCGGAGCCGACAGCGGTGCCGGATTCGCCGTAGGTGTCGGCCCGGGCTGCGTCGGCGCCGCCGTGATGGGCCCCGACGGAGACTGCGCACTCGACACGTCGCCTGCTAAAAGCCCCAGTGTCGCGATCGTAGTCAATCTTGTCAGTTTGAATAAATAGGCAGCTTTCATGTCCAATCCCGAATCCAGCGTATTCCCCATTTATGGTTTCCCGCCGGGTTAAAAAAGAGTTCCCTCTGTAGGATGCTCGTAATTCTTGGTAGGGCTGGCTGAATTTTGCTAAATTCGCTGTATCCTGTTCGGCGAGAGAGTCGCTGCCGCGGCTCCGCGAGTGAAATGCCCCTTCCCCGCACTCCACCTGATTCCCGTCTCCAAAGCCGGTTCCGCGGATGCCTGCTCGGCGGCGCCGTCGGCGACGCGCTCGGCGCTCCCGTTGAATTTCTCGACCTGGAGGAAATCGTCCGCGCCTACGGTGAACACGGAATCCGCGATTACGCCCCCGCCTACGGAAAATTAGGCGCCATCACCGATGACACTCAGATGACGCTCTTCACCGCCGAAGCCATGCTCTCTGCGCATCTCGCGGCGGCTCTGCGTAGCCATGAGCCGGACTTCTTTCGTTCCGCGGCGGATTCTTACGCGCGCTGGCTGATGACTCAGGAAAATTCCCGCTTGCTAACCTCCGCCGACCCAAAAGCAAGCTGGCTGCTCCAGCAGAAAAAACTCTTTAGCCGCCGCGCCCCGGGGACCACCTGCCTCTCTGCCCTCCAAGCCAGTCGCGGCAGAGTGACCCGCGCCACGAACGACAGCAAAGGCTGCGGCGGAGTGATGCGCATGGCCCCCGTGGGCATGTATTTCGCGCATTTCCTAAGTGGCGAACGCCATCGCGACCACTTGTATTCATATATCTTTGCAACTGCCAGCGATCTTGCCGCCATTACTCATGGACATCCGAGTGGCTCTCTCAGCGCGGGGGCATTTGCCCTCATGGTCAGCCTGATACTCGGGGGCGCACCACTCACCGAAGCCATCCACGCGGCCAAAGACGAGCTTCGCAAGCACCCATCCTATAAGGAAACTCTGGCGGCCATCGAGAAAGCCGAAAGCCTCGCGAAGTCTCGCCCCCGCGAACGCGGTGCCCTCCGCGAACTTGGAAAAGGTTTCGTCGCCGAGGAAGCCCTCGCGATGGGAATTTATTGCGCGCTCAGTGCCAGGGATTTTGAAGACGCCATCATTCTCGCTGTAAATCACGGTGGAGACAGCGATTCGACGGGCTCGATCACCGGCAATCTTCTCGGCGCCGCCAACGGAATCGAAGTGATCCCCGCGCGCTGGCTCGCTCCTGTTGAATTGCGCCCGACCATCGAGGCTCTAGCCGACGATCTTGCCGCGTTCCCCGATTGGCGCCTCCGCAGCCAGGCCGACGCGGAAGAACGGGCCTTCTATGCCGGCCGTTACCCTGTCGGCTGATACCGTCTCGATGCTTTGCCCGCTCCGCCTCACCTACTTCAACTTCCGGAATAATTCCGTCACGCGCGGAAGAAGCGCAATCGCCCCCAGCTCCCGAAACTGCGCCGCCCGCTGCCGGTAGCCGTGTTCCCCTCGAGCGATGACCGCCATGAACGGCACGCCTGCGTCGCGCGCTGCCAGCGCGTCGTCAATGTTGTCGCCAAGATACAGCGCCATCGCCGGGTCGCGTTTCCCCAGAATTTTCTGCAATCCTTCCGGGTGCGGCTTCCTCTTCGCGTCATTCATAGTGATGATTCGTCGAAAATATTTCGTCGCGGGCCAACGGTCGAAGGTAAATGAAAATTCCTGCCGCGTTCGCCCCGTAAAGAGATTTAGCTCGTATGCTCGTGCCCACTTTTCAATCTGCCGCGGCGTCACCATCAGCTTTTCGTTTCTAACGTTTCCCGGGTTCCCGTCGCTTCCCCAATAAAACCTTTCAAACGCCGCCCGCGCTTCTTCGTAGGATATGGGGTGCCCCAGCGAACTTACCCAAGCCGCAACCATGCTCCAGTCATCGTTAAAACCCGGCCTGCTCTTCCAGCGATGCAGCTCGGCATACGTGACGCGTTTCCCGGTAATGTGCCGCACCGTCTCCAGCGCCGAGCGCCAATACGTCCCGCGCACGTCCACCAGCACGCCGTCCACATCAAAGATCAGGATTTCAGTAGGGGAGCGCTTCTTTGCGGCTGTCACTCAAGTATTGGAGCAGAAACAACTCGGTGTCGCAACCAGGCGCAACCAGGCGCCTGCAGCAACAAATGGGAACGAGGACCGCGAGATTTGCGGCCCTCGTTCAATGCCTAAGCCTCGTACACGGCAGGAGGCCAGGGCGCTCCGCCGCTGAGAGAGGTTAGAACTTGCTCCAGGTAAATGTATTCAGCATTGGAGTCCCCACCGTGAATAGCTTCCTCTCTAAATTCAAATCGTAGTGGATGGCCCCATTTCCGACATCTTTCAGGTGCGCCGCAATGACTGACCCATAGAAGGACGCGTTTCCCTTGAAATCAGCCGACGCGTTCGGAGCATAAACCACCGCTGCGCTGGACCCGTTGCCCACGATGTTGACTGTCCCTGTGCCCGCGTAAACGATCTGCAACGCCGATGGATCGAGCGTCGGGTTCGAAAGTCCATTACCTGAAAGATCGATCGGCGTGGCTTGATTGTTGCCGGTCACATTGATGATCACTGGGCCGTACTTCCCGGTTACCGGGTCGGGGGCAATCGTAAGTTGCGCCTGGCCCGATAGCGTGATGCTGTTGATATTGTAAACGCCGGGCTGTAGCGTCAGTGTAGTTTGGCCGCTCAAGCTAATATCTCCATAACTGCATGCGCTTACGACGCAAGGACCAAGGGTTTGCGAGCTGTTGATGTTGGTGTTCCCGGGCGGCGGTACCGTCGGCGTGGGAAAGGTAACGGGCGCGGCCAAGTGGTTTATTCCTTGAGTAATGTTGTTGGTATTTCCGGTAAATCCTGTAACGTTGTTGGCCGTGCATGCACCCACGCCTGCGTCGGGCGTCGACAACGAACCGTTGATCGTTACGTTATTCCCGCTGTCCGTCTGGTTCCCGTTGGTCCCGACGTTTCCTCCATAATTGTTAAACGTCGCCGGCGGTGTCGCCACTCCGGCGCCATTCACTGCCAAGGTTCCGGAATTGTAGCTGTTTGTCGTGCCGTTGCCGGTGAAGTCCAGCGCCGCGCAGCCATTGTTCGTTGCAAACGCCGCATAAGCGAACGCCGGCGTAATTTGAGTTTCCAGAATCGCGGACACTTCTGACTCCGCGTTGCGCACGTTGGTGATGTCGCCATGCGCGGTGATCTTCCATGTTTGTATCATTTTGGGCGTCGTCGTTCCGAACGGCGTAATCTGCACCATCGAAAGCAACTGGGCGGAGGCGGTGTAATTTACGGTTGTGGGACCGGCCGTCACGGTACTGTTTGTCGCTGCTTGGAAGGCCGCCAGTTGCGCGGCGTCCGGATAGTGCGACGCCACGCCGGGAATCGACGACAGAATAACCTGGTTCCCTCCGTTATCCGTTAAACAGGACATGCCGCCGCAGATGGCGGGCGTGGGCAAGGTGAGGTTATACCCGGCGGGTAGAGGCGGTAGCGCAGGTGGAACGCTCGCAGTGGGAGGCGGCGGAACATAGTTGAAGAGCAGGAAGTTGGCCGCCGCGTGTATCCCGGCCTCCGCGCCATAGCGCGTCTGGGTCATCATCCGGTAATTCATGCTGCCCCAGGTCTCCGATTGTGACAGGAACATCATCGAAGCCCCCATCACCGAAAGCACCAGCACCAGGATCAGGGCGAACAGCATTGCCGTACCTTTTTCGTTGCGCCGTTTCATAGCGAGCTCTTCCTTTCCCTTCTTTTCTTCTTTACTGCGATAGATTTAGCACCGACGGCGGCATTGGCTGAACTCGGTTCGTGTAGCCTTGCCTGGCGAGCAGGTAGGCGTCGAATACGTTGCGCGGCGAAACGTTCAGCAGCGCCTTGGTTTCAGATTGCTTTACATGCGTCTGCGGATCAGCGTTTTGCGTCAGTTCCGTCAGCGTTACTGCGACATCGGTGATGAACGTATACGGGCCAGACGTTTGGACCTGGTACGTAAAACACGGAGTTCCGCCTGGATTGGTCCCAAGATTCGTTAACAGCGCCGTGCTGGCAGGGAGTGGAGGGGCTCCCCAGGTCTTCGCCGCTGCGTTAAATGCGATCTGGTTGCGGTAGAGGAATCCGGGAGCAGCTGCGGTGCCCTGGACGCAGGTATACTCGATATACAACATGTTCCCATCTCCATTGATGTCGCCAAACAGCTTCAATGTGTTCGCCGTCGACACCGGTGGTAGCAACACTCCGTCGGAAAAAGCGCCCGGCGCGCTGATGGGAACCGTAACTCCTATACCTCCGTGGCTGTTATAGAAGGGGCCGGCAGTCCACGTGCCTCCGACCGGATTACTAATAGTGATCGTTTCCTGGTTGAATCCCGTGTCCACGAGCAACTGTTCGCCAGCGAAGAGCGTCGTCAACTCGGGCGAAAATTGCACGCCGGCGACCGTAACAGGCGCGTTGGCTACAACGACTATCGGCGTCAGCATCAACCATGGACCCACCGCACCGGCGGGGCGCGGCGGCAACGCGATTCTCCCTGCCTGTCCTATCTCCTGTTCCAGCAGTTCCGTCGCGCCTCGCACGCTGGTGTGCATCTCCGTGCGGTTCGCGATCGTTCCTTGTGTCATCATCATCTGGTTCATGCCGTTCATGACGATGGCGGAGATCGCCAAAAGCACGAAGAGCGACACCATGGTTTCCAGTAACGTGAATCCTGCCTGTTGTTTGCGCTTCATGATTCTCCACTCTCTCCTTGATTGCGGCATGCGGCCTTCAGAACGGGCTTGATTTCATCGCTACCACCGTGGATCGCGGCAGCTGCCCGGTCTGTCCAACTCCGCCTCTGACGCGGCTTAAGACTGAGACTGTTTTCAAGTTTCCCGCCGCATTCTCGGTGATCTGCCACACTCGGATATACTCCCAAGCGCCGCCTGCAGCGACGAGGTTGCCATCTTTATCCAAATAGTCCACGTAACCTGCTACTGGAGCTGTCGTGCTCAGGCTGCCTCCCGGTGTAAGGCCCGCCGGGCCTGCCCCGATGACAGCGGGAAACACCGTCGTGTCCGTGTTGGTGTCTCCGTACCGAAGGGCCAGCAGCTGTTCCATCTTGTCCTGGGCGTATTCCGCCGTTCGGGCAGCCAGGTGACCCTGATTTTCGGTAGTCGAAAGCGCTATGGCCCCTAGCCCAAGGATTCCCGCCGAGACGACCAGCAGAAGGCCTAAGGCCATCGTCGTCTCAATCAGGCTTATTCCCGCCTGCGATTTTCGGCTTTTCAGACTGTGAAATTGGCTTTGCCGTTTCATCTTCGTTCCTTATTGGTGCTTCCAGTTTGCGTTTCCGGCTGCATCCGCAACCGACCAGTTCAAGGCGTAGCCCGTCGGCGCCACCGTCAAGGCGTACACCATGACGCCGGCGGAGACCGCCGTGCTATTGTTGATATAAAAAGCGCCGTCCCCGTAGGGATTGCCCCAAAAAGCGGGCCTGGCGTCGATGGGAAGACCACGCGAATTGAACTCAATACACGCGGTATTAGCTAGGGTCCCTGCCGGAGCGCCTACGCCGGCCGGGACAGTGCTGCAGGGGGCCGCTTGGCCAAATACTGTCTGTGTGTTTGGTGGAGCAGCTGTCACGTTGTCGGTTCCAAACGAGACGCCAGGCGATAAAGCTTGTACCTGGGTTGTGCCGTCGATGGTGCAACGGGGATTGCCGCCGGCATCAGTATCGCCAACGGTCTGCCAGCAACCTGCGCCGCCTCCGCCGGTTTTGTTCCAGATTTCCACCTGAAATGTATTCGCCGCGAGATTGGCTCGCGCCCGCGCGTGCGTAAAATCGGCGCCCGCGTGCATCTTGGCCTGGGCCACCGCGCCGTTCAGATCGCGCAGGTCGCCCCCAATGCGCAGGATCTGCGTAATCCTTATAACGTTCGGCACGGCGATAGCCGTCAGGACCGCCGCGATCGTCAGGACCACCAGCAATTCCATGGTCGTGAATCCGCTCATCCGGCCGCTTCGCTTTGGTGCTCGTTTCGAATCAGCGTTCATATTCGAAGGACTTCTTCCCCAGCAGGCACTTTCGGGCTACCCTGCTGAATACTGCTCTGGTTTGCTGCCCAGCCTAAAGGAAGCAGTTCGTCAGCCAACCCTTTGGTTCGTGTAACTCATTGATTCAAAGTCTATTAGATTGATTTTCCGGGAAGCCTGCGCCAGACGCCAAGCTGCGATGGGTGAAAACGTTACAAGTTGGGAGACCCGCAAACAGAAATTTTGAACCTGCCCTATTTTTTCTGCTTATTCTAAAACCGTGGTGACTCTGAAAAAGCAGTGGCTCGAACCGATTCGAATGCTGCTAGAGAACGGGCCTAGGTTGCCGCCTCTTTCCGGGACTTGCTATACTCGGAGAGCAAAGGCCGTGGCCGATTCGAATGCAGCCTGGGAACGGCCCCCGCAACGCATCATTTCCCGAGGAATTCGTCACCAGTGGCCGGAAGCTGTGCGCGCCATCCATCTCTGCGCGCGTTGTCCGCTTTGCGGGCTGTCAGAAACAAGGAGAGCGGTATGGCTGGATATGCCGGAGTCGATTACATCGATTTTGATTCGCAACTGAACGATGAAGAAAAACTCGTGCGGCAGACCGCGCGCCAGTTCGTTGAAAACGAAATTATTCCCATCATCGAAAGGCACAGCCGCGAAGCGACGTTTCCGAAACACTTGATTCCCCAGCTCGGCGAGCTGGGATTTTTTGGCGCCAACCTCCACGGTTACGGCTGCGCGGGAATGTCCAACGTCGCCTACGGATTGATGACCCAGGAACTCGAGCGGGGCGATTCCGGGTTGCGCAGTTTTGTTTCCGTGCAGGGCGCGCTGGTGATGTATCCGATTTATTCGTATGGCAGCGACGCGCAGAAGAATAAGTGGCTTCCGCTTTTGCAGCAAGGCAAAGCCATCGGGTGTTTCGGATTGACGGAACCGCAATTCGGTTCGAATCCTGGCGGCATGCTGACGCGCGCGGTGAAGAAGGGCAACAAGTACGTGCTCAACGGCGAGAAGATGTGGATCACCAGCGGATCGATCGCGGATGTGGCCGTGGTGTGGGCCAAAGCCGAAGACGATAAAGTTCGTGGATTTCTGGTGGAAAAAGGCACGCCGGGACTCAAGGCCTGGGACGTGCACGGAAAATGGTCCCTGCGCGCATCGGTGACTTCCGGATTGGCATTTACGGATTGCGAAATTCCGGAAGAAAATCTCCTGCCCGGCGTGGTCGGCCTGAAGGGCCCGCTGAGTTGCCTAAACCAGGCGCGCTACGGAATCGGGTGGGGCGCGCTGGGAGCGGCAATGGCCTGTTACGACACCGCGCTGCAGTATGCTAAAACCAGAAAACAATTCGCGAACAAACCCATTGCTTCGCACCAACTGGTGCAGGAAAAGCTCGCGTGGATGATCACGGAAATTGTGAAAGGACAATTGCTGGCATTGCACGTCGGGCGTTTGAAAGACAATGGCAAAGTCGATCCTTCGCACATTTCGATGTTGAAAATGAACAACGTGGCCATCGCGCTGGACACGGCGCGTAAGGCCCGCGACATTCTGGGCGCCAACGGCATCGTCGACGATTACTGCGTCATGCGGCACATGAACAATCTCGAAAGCGTGTACACCTACGAGGGCACCAACGACATTCACAAGCTGGTGATCGGCGAACGCATCACCGGCATCGCGGCGTTTG
>MNEA01000126.1:0-2573 GCA_001917435.1 Acidobacteria bacterium 13_2_20CM_2_57_6 | reverse complement strand
ATCGTCCCATGCGTCCAAAATCCGCTTCACGATACGGTTTCCCGCTCGACTCCATCACATCAATTGGATTTTCCCGCTGTCTCGGGGCCGCACTGTTGCTGGCTTCGATTTTCAACTGCGAAATTGTTCGCGCGCAAGCGAAAAACTCTGCCGCTCCGGCAAACCCTAAGATCCGCGCCATCACCGCGTTCATCAATTTGGATCGCCCGCGATACCAACAGGAAATCGCGGACGCACTGAAAATGCTGCGGCGCGCGCAGACGACATTCGAATCGCGCGGCTACCAGGTGCAAACCATCCGCATTGCCACGCAGCCTTTTCCGGAATACACCAAGGGCCTGTCGAAGGAACAGGCCATCACATTTTTTAAGGAATACGACGCGCTGGCGGTGAAGGAGAATTTTGCGGCGTCGATCGGCCCCGCGATGCTGAACGCCGGTGACAGCGAATCGCAAGCAGAGCTGCTCGGAGAAATTTTGAGCAACACGAAAAAACTGAATGGAACCATCGTGGTGGCCGGCGAGGACGGCGTACGCTGGAACGCGGTGGGCGCGGCGGCCCGCATAATGAAAAAACTGGAAGAAACCACGGAGCACAGCCAGGGCAATTTTCGTTTTGCGACCATTGCGATGGTGCCGCCGCTGACGCCATTTTTCCCCGCCGCGTATCACACCGGCTTCGGACATCAATTCGCGATTGCGCTGGAATCGGCGAACATTGTTGCCGCGGCCTTCAAAGATTCACGCGACCTCGGGATGGCCCGGCAGCGGCTAATCGATTCGCTCGCGGCCACAGCCTTCGACGTGGAAGGGCACGCAGGACGCATCGATCAGGAAACCGGCTGGACCTACATGGGGATCGATCTTTCGCCGGCGCCGTCTGGAGATGTTTCTATCGGAGCGGCTATCGAGAATCTGACCACGCAGCCGGTCGGCATGAGCGGAACGCTGACGGCGGCGGCCACCATCACGGCGGCGGTTAAAGACGTCAAAGTAAAGCAAACCGGATATACCGGTTTGATGCTGCCGATCCTGGAAGATACGCGGCTGGCGCAACGCTGGAGCGAAGGACACATCTCGCTGGATGCGCTGCTCAGCTATTCCGCGGTGTGCGGCACGGGGCTGGACACGGTTCCGCTCCCCGGCGACGTTAGCGCGGAACAGCTTTCCCTGATTATCGGCGACATGGCCAGTCTGGCGGTGAAATGGCACAAACCGCTTTCGGCGCGCCTCCTTCCAGTCCTGGGCAAGGGCTGGGGTGAGATGACAGAGTTCAATGATCCCTTCCTTGTGAATGCCAAGCTGCAGTCGCTCGACGTGAGGTGACGAAGTGGCTCGTCCGGCAAGCAAGGGGTTTAGGAGAGGAGAATACCCCCTCCAGTGCTGTTGTAAATGAGTGAGATGGCAGAAGTTAAGGGGTTGGCGTAGAGGTCTCCGGTTGGTCGAAATGAGGACCGAGGGAGGCCCAGAGAAAAAACTAGGAGCTACGGGATGGTAGCGGGAACTTCGTTGGAGTAGACGCTTTCCATTCCGCTGGAATCCACGGCAGTGGTGACGTAGAAGTAGGTCGTGCCGCTCTGGACGGTCGAGTCCGTGTAGCTAGCAGAGGCAACCAGCGAGGAGTTGATCCGCGTATAGGAGCCACCGCTAACCGTGCTGCGATAAACGTTGTAACCGGCTACGGCCGAGGTGCTGGCACTCCAGGTCAGCGCCGCCGAATGCTGTAGGGGCGCGACTCCCGTTCCCGATAGTGAAATCGTGGCGGGCGAACCGGTCGCATTGCTCACAACGGTTATGCTGGCGCTCGGGGCTCCAACGGTCGTAGGGCTGAACTGCACAACCAAGGTGATGGATTGGGACGGGGAGAGCGTGACAGGCGCGCTGCCGCCGGTCATGGAATAGCCGGCGCCGGTCAAGCTGATCTGCGAAATTGCCACGTTGGAATTGCCGGTGTTGGTAATCGTGACGTTTTGAGTGGGTGAGGAGGTTCCCGTTGTCACGTTGCCAAAGTTCAGGCTCGTCGGGCTGATGCTGAGCGTGAGAGTGGCTGCGATTCCTGTGCCGTTGAGGGCTACTGAATTAGGCGAAGAAGGCGCGTTGCTCACGATGGAGAGGTTGCCGGACACAGTGCCCACTGCGGTCGGCAGGAAGGCCACCGTAATCGTGGTTTGTTGCCCTGCGTTCACGCTCAAGGGCAGCGAGAGTCCGGTGACGGTAAAGGCAGCTGAGCCAGTTTCCGTGACTTGAGTGATCGTCAAGGTAGCCGTGCCAGCGTTCTTGATGATGAGTGGCAGGGACGACTTAACGCCGACCACGTCATTTCCGAAGTTGATTGGTGTCGGACTCAGGAACTGGACTGCAGGGGCGGGAGCCGGGTTTACCGTCAGTGTTGCGGCACTGCTGGTTACCGTGCCTGCTGAATTGCTCACCACCACTCGGAACGTCGAGCCGCTATCCGCAGTTGTTGTCGCCGGCGTCGTGTAGCTTGCAGAAGTCGCTCCCGTGATGTTCACTCCGTTCTTCTGCCACTGGTAGCCGAGCGGGGCCGTCCCTGCCGCTACCACCGCAAACGTC